>NZ_JBEYXH010000048.1:0-48269 GCF_040644755.1 Streptomyces sp. NPDC046887 | reverse complement strand
CCAACAAGTCAGCCATCTCCCACTGGGCGAACGGCACCCGCACTCCGTCCGGTCGGGCCGGGCAGTATCTCGCCGAAGCCCTCTCGCGCCGCCTCGGCCGCATCGTCACATCTACCGAGATCGGCCTCGCGCATGGTGACGCTGCACCCGTCCCGACCGGCGACCCGGTCGCGACAGCCACCGAACTCGGCCGTGCCGATGTCGAACGGCGCCGCTTTCTCGCTATCGCGGCGTTCTCCACCGCCGGCGTCGCGATGCCGCTGCTCCATGACCATGAGGCCACCGCCCGTGTCCTCCGTGCCCGCACTGGCCGTTCCCTTGTCGGAGCGGAGGACATCGATGTCGTACGGCAGATCACAGCGGCGTTCAGCGCCGCCGACGAGCGCCTCGGTGGCGGCCACGGTCTGACTACGGTCACCGCGTATCTCGCCGACACCGCGGCACCGATGCTCCGTGGGCGCTTCCTCTCGGAGGCTTTACGCGGGGCTGCTTTCGGCGCCGTCGCGGAGCTGGCCTACCTGGCCGGGTGGAAACACCACGACCTGGGGCACGAAGGCGTGGCCCAGCGCTATTACCAGGTGGGCTACCAACTCGCCTGCGAGGCCGACCCACATGGCCACGCGGCTTGGATGATGCGCTCCTTGGCTCACCAAGCTCTGAAACTCAAACAGCCTCGCCACTGCGTCGACCTGGTGGAAGGGGCGCTGGCCCGAGGAATCGGCCGTGTCGACGGCCAGACCGAGGCGCTCCTCCACATCACGCATGCCCGCGCCTGCGCCGCCGTCGGCGAGAACGCCTCCGCCAGCCGTGCTCTTCTTGCGGCAGAGGATGCGCTGCTCCGGGACGACGGCCCACAGCCCAGCTACTCCCTCCTGAGCGGTCCGGCCGCAGGCACCGTCGCGAGTCATACGGCCAAGGCCCTGACGGAGATGAAGGACTTCCTCGGTACGGAACAGCAGCACCGTGACGCTCTCACTCGCTGGGACCCGATCCAGTTCAAGCGGGTGCACGTCCTCACGTACGCCGATCTGGGTGACAGTCTTGCCGCCCAGGCCCGCGCCGACGAAGCGGTGGCCTCGTGGACCCAGGCTCTCAGTCTCATGGAGGGCATGACGTCGGACCGCGCCCGTATGGCGATCACCTCGATTCGCCCCACCCTGGCGGTCTACCAGCGCCGTCGTGTGCCTGGTACCGCCGACCTCGTGCGACGCGCTCGCGAGGCCCTCACCTGACGGACCGGGATCCGCACAAGGAGGGGACTGCTGAGGCTTCCTCCGGCCTTACCACCCCTGCACTCAATGGGTTCGGGCCGGTCGCCGCCGTCATCGTCCACGACAAGGCCAACAACCGCGTCGTCCTCCTCCAACGCAGCGAGAACGCCAAGTTCGCCCAGGGCTTATGGGACCTTCCCGTCGGCAAGAGCGAACCCGGTGAACCGATCACCGAGACCGCCGTCCGCGAACTGCATGAGGAGACCGGCCTCACGGTGAAGCCCGAGTCCCTCAGGGTGGCCCACGTCATCCACAGCGCCTGGGGCGTCGAAGCTCCCAATGGCTTCCTCACCATCGTCTTCGCCGCTGACCAATGGACCGGTGAGCCGGAGAACCGCGAGCCGCACAAGCACTCCCAGGTCCGCTGGGTCGACGCCGGGGCCATCCCCGACGCCTTCGTGGACACCACGGCCACCGCTCTCCGCCGGTACCTGAGCGGCGGGCCCGAGGTGTCCCTTGACGGCTGGGCCTGACCAGCCGCCTCACTCCAGCCCGTGCACTCGCAGCTCCGGCAGGGGCGGGTCGAAGGTCAGCCCGTTCTCGTCCATGGCGTTGAAGACGCCGATCCGACCGCCGGAGAAGACGAAGCTCACCTCCACGTTGCCGTGACCCGCACCAGGCCCCGTCCATTCCAGCAGCTCTACCCGGTGGAGCACCGAGCCGCACAGGGCCTGGAGCTCGGGGAGGGGATCCGGCCGCCACTCCAGTACGAAGTCGGTGCCGGGCCAGCGCACCGGCCGCCGTGGGTCGACGGTGGACCAGGTGACGGAGAGGTCGTCGAACGTGTTGTGCACCAGCTCGACCTGCTGTCCGTCGAAGTCCAGCAGCAGCGGGCAGTCGGCGAACCACCGGTCGTCTTCGAGGTCCCAGACCAGCCAGGTGCGGGTCAACGGGCGGCCCACCAGAGCGCCGAGGCGGTGGCCGTGGCCATGCTTCACGTCACGTACACCCTGCCGCCACTCGGGCCGGAAGCCCTCGATCCCGAAGTCGAATGCGAAGTCGAACACCTGGCCAGTCTGCCCGGTCGGTCACTCCACCACCCGGTCGCGGTATTGCTGGAAGGCCTGCCAGCCCGATGTATCGCCCGCCGAGATCAGCTCGCCCGCGGAGCAGTCGAACACCCGGCAGTCCAGCTCGGCCGCGATACGGAAGGCGACCGGGAGGACGTCATCACCACCGCCGCGGATATGCAGCATGATCATGCCGACCGGTTCGTCGGAGCCCATGTTGAGCTCCATGGACCAGCCCGGGCCGCCGAGTTCGCCCCAGCTGGGGTCCGAGAGGTCCACGACTGGGGCGGCTCGGCGGAGAGACGCCAGCACCCCCGGCCGAGGGCCGAGCGGTGGCGGGGTGGTGTCGCTGCCCATGTCTTCCATGGAGGTGATGCCCTCGGGCAGGCGAAGGAGAAGAACGTCCCAGCTCATAGGTGGCCCCAGGTCGGTTGTCGGGATGGTACTTCCGGCGGCGGCCCGCCGAATGCTGCACGTCCGGTCGACGAGCCGCATCGTGGCACGCCCCACTGACAACGGTCTTCTCCCGGGCCGATGGCCGGTTGTCGGCCCAACCGGTTGACCGCGCGGCCGTACGCGGCTTGGCTCCGGCTCGGGGCACCGGCCGGGTCGGGGGCGGTGTGCGCGGGGCGCCGTGGTGTGTCTCGCGGTGGAGGAGGGGGACTGTATGCGGCACTTCACGCTCACCGGCGGGAGAAGCCGGAAGTGCCGGGGGACACGTGCGGCGCTGGCCGTTCTGGTCGGCGCCGGTCTGGCGGCGGGCGTTCTCGCCCCCGGCTCGGCCACGGCTCGCTCGGCGGACGGTGGTACGGCGGGGCGGGCCGCGTTCACGACGGAGCGGGTCAGTCTCGGCACGGGCGGGGTGCAGGGGAACGGGCCCTCGTACACCGTCGACGTCAGCCCCGGCGGGCGGACGGTCACGTTCCTGTCCGAGGCCGACAATCTGGTGCCGGGGGACACCAACGGGGTCGCCGATGTCTTCGCGCGCTCCTTGTCGACCGGGCGGGTGGAGCGGGTCGAGCTCGGCCGGCCGGGGGCGGAGCCGGTGTCGGCGTCCGTGAGCGCGGACGGGCGGACACTGGTGGTGGAGGTGTACCACCGCGATCCGGACACCGGAGAGCTACGGGACGAGCTGCTGGTGCACGACCGCCGTACCGGGCGGACCCGCCCGCTGCTCCCGGAGAACCCCGCCACGGCGGGCTCCGGCCAGGCCGTGGTCAGCGCCGACGGGCGGTTCGTCGCCTTCCAGTCGGCCCGCTCCGATCTGGTGCCGGGCGACACCAACAAGGTGGCCGACATCTTCGTGCACGACCTCCGGCGCGGTACGACCCGGCGGGTGAACGTCTACAGCGACGGCACCCAGGCCGCCCGGGCCGCGGCCTCGCCGACGATCAGCGCGGACGGCCGCCGGGTCGGCTTCAACTCCCGTACGGATCTGGCGGCTCCGGTGCCGGACGAGCCCGAGGGGCCCGCGGACGGCGAGATGCGCAAGCCGCGTACGTATCCGATGTTCGTCCACGATCTGCGCTCCGGGCGGACCGTCGCCGCCAGTGTGTCGCTGGACGGCAGCAGCGCGGGAGCCACCGGTCCCTTCCTCAGCGAGGACGGGCGGTACGCGGTCTTCGCGTCGACGTATACCGACCTGGTGCCGGGTGACACCAACGGCCAGAGTGATGTCTTTCTCCGCGACCTGCGGAGCTCTACGACCACGCGGATCAGCCTCGCCCCCGGCGGCGGTCAGGCCGAGGGCGGCCCCAGCCACCTCGGCCAACTCTCCGCCGACGGGCGCACCGTGGTCTTCGAGTCCGCCGCCGCCAACCTGGCGCCCGGTGACACCAACGACGGCTACGACCTGTTCGCCCGGGATCTGCGCACGGGCGCGGTGGAGTTGCTGACCAGGGCGGTGGACGGCCCCTTCGACGGGTGGACCGGGTCCGTCGCGCTGGATGCCCGGGCCCGCACGGTGGTCTTCGACTCGGAATTCGATCGGCTGGTGTCTGGGGACAGCAACGGCGTTTCCGATGTCTTCGCGGTGCACCGCCGACGGTGAGGAGTGCCTGATAGGCGCCGGTATACGACGGACGGCGGGGCATCCCGGGGAAGGGGTGCCCCGCCGTCGGCATTACTCCGGTCGTCAGCGGACGAAGGTGCCGGCCGAGCCGGCCAGGTCCAGGAAGTACTGGGGGGCCAGGCCCAGGACCAGGGTGACGGCGACACCGACGCCGATGGCGGTCATGGTGAGGGGGGAGGGGACGGCGACGGTGGGCCCCTCGGGCTTCGGTTCGCTGAAGAACATCAGCACGATGACCCGGATGTAGAAGAAGGCCGCGATGGCGGAGGCGATGACGCCGACGACGACCAGGGCGCCGGCGCCGCCCTCCGCCGCCGCCTTGAAGACGGCGAACTTGCCGGAGAAGCCGGAGGTCAGCGGGATGCCGGCGAAGGCGAGCAGGAAGACGGCGAAGACGGCGGCCACCAGGGGGGAGCGGCGGCCGAGGCCCGCCCACTTGGAGAGGTGGGTGGCCTCGCCGCCGGCGTCGCGGACCAGGGTGACCACGGCGAAGGCGCCGATGGTCACGAAGGAGTAGGCGGCCAGATAGAAGAGGACGGAGGAGACGCCCTCGGGGGTGGCCGCGATGACACCGGCGAGGATGAAGCCGGCGTGGGCGATGGAGGAGTAGGCGAGCAGCCGCTTGATGTCGGTCTGGGTGATCGCGACCACCGCGCCGCCCAGCATGGTGACGATGGCGACGCCCCACATGACGGGCCGCCAGTCCCAGGCGAGGCCGGGGAGCACCACGTAGAGCAGGCGGAGCATGGCACCGAAGGCGGCGACCTTGGTGGCGGCGGCCATGAAGCCGGTGACCGGGGTCGGGGCGCCCTGGTAGACGTCCGGGGTCCACATATGGAAGGGGACGGCGCCGACCTTGAAGAGCAGGCCCATCAGCAGGAGGGCGAAGCCGATCAGGAGCAGGACGTCGTTGCCCATGGTGGAGGCGAGCGCCGGGTCCACATCGGTGACGGCGCCGTCCACCACGTCGGCGATCCGGGCGTAGGAGACCGAGCCCGCGTAGCCGTAGAGCAGGGCGATGCCGAAGAGAAGGAAGGCGGAGGAGAAGGCGCCAAGGAGGAAGTACTTGACGGCTGCCTCTTGGGACATCAGGCGCTTGCGGCGGGCCACCGCGCAGAGGAGGTAGAGGGGGAGGGAGAAGACCTCCAGGGCGATGAAGAGGGTCAGCAGGTCGTTGGCGGCCGGGAAGACCAGCATGCCGGCGACCGCGAACAGGGCGAGCGGGAAGACCTCGGTGGTGGTGAAGCCCGCCTTGACGGCCGACTTCTCGTGCTCGCTGCCCGGCACGGCGGCCGCTTCGGCGGCGAAGGAGTCGACCCGGTGGCCGTGGTGGGCCGGGTCGAGCCGCCGTTCGGCGAAGGTGAAGACGGCGACCAGGGCGGTGAGGAGGATGGTGCCCTGGAGGAAGAGGGCGGGGCCGTCCACGGCGATGGCGCCCATGGCGGCGATCCGCGCCTCGGTGGAGGCATGGCCGGAGGCGGCCAGGCCCACCGTGGCGGCGAAGGCGGCGGCCAGGCCGACCACGGAGAGGAAGAGCTGGGCGTAGTAGCGGGCCCGGCGGGGGACGAACGCCTCCAGCAGGATGCCGAGGACGGCGGCGCCGACGATGATCAGGATGGGCGCCAGTTGGGCGTACTCGATGGTGGGGGCGGGGATCTTGTCGACCGGTTCGGCGGCCGTCGTCCACAGGCTGTGGACGGCGGGGGCGCTCAGGACGGCTGCGGTGCTCACTTGGCCGCCTCCACTTCGGGCCGGGGGTCCTTCTGCTGGACGTCGGACATGGTGTGCCGCACGGCGGGATCGACGATCTCGGTGAGGGGCTTGGGGAAGACGCCGAGGAGGATGAGGAGGGCGATCAGGGGGGCCACCACCGCCAGTTCGCGCGCACGGAGGTCGGGCATGGCGCGGACCTCGGGCTTGACCGGGCCGGTCATGGTCCGCTGGTAGAGGACCAGGACGTAGAGCGCGGCGAGCACGATGCCGACGGTGGCGACGATTCCGGCCGCGGGGTAGCGGGCGAAGGTGCCGACCAGGACCAGGAACTCGGAGACGAAGGGGGCCAGTCCGGGGAGGGAGAGGGTGGCCAGGCCGCCGATCAGGAAGGTCCCGGCCAGGATCGGGGCGACCTTCTGGACGCCGCCGTAGTCGGCGATCAGACGGGAGCCCCGGCGGGTGATCAGGAAGCCGGCGACCAGCATCAACGCGGCGGTGGAGATGCCGTGGTTGACCATATAGAGGGTGGCGCCGCTCTGGCCCTGACTGGTCATCGCGAAGATGCCCAGGATGATGAAGCCGAAGTGGGAGATCGAGGCGTAGGCGACCAGGCGTTTGATGTCGCGTTGGCCGACCGCGAGCAGGGCGCCGTAGATGATGCTGACCAGGGCCAACACGATGATCACGGGGGTGGCCCACTTGGACGCCTCGGGGAGGAGCTGGAGGCAGAAGCGGAGCATCGCGAAGGTGCCGACCTTGTCCACCACGGCGGTGATCAGGACGGCGACCGGGGCGGTGGCCTCGCCCATGGCGTTGGGGAGCCAGGTGTGCAGCGGCCAGAGCGGGGCCTTGACCGCGAAGGCGAAGAAGAAGCCGAGGAACAGCCAGCGTTCGGTGTTGGTGGCCATGGTCAGGTCACCGCTGGCGCGGGCCTCGGCGATCTCGGTGAGGGAGAAGTTCCCCGCCACGACATAGAGGCCGATGACGGCGGCGAGCATGATCAGGCCGCCGACCAGGTTGTAGAGGAGGAACTTGACCGCCGCGTAGGAGCGCTGGGCGGCCGCGTTCTCGTCGCTGCCGCTGTGCGCGCGGTCTCCGAAGCCGCCGATGAGGAAGTACATCGGGATGAGCATGGCTTCGAAGAGGATGTAGAAGAGGAAGACGTCGGTGGCCTCGAAGGAGAGGATCACCATCGCCTCGACGGCCAGGATCAGGGCGAAGAAGCCCTGGGTGGGGCGCCAGCGGCGGTTCGACTTCTGGTCCGGGTCGGCGTCGTGCCAGCCGGCCACGATGACGAAGGGGATGAGCAGCGCGGTGAGCGCGATCAGCGCCACCCCGATGCCGTCCACGCCCAGTTCGTAGCGGACGCCGAAGTCGGCGATCCAGGCGTGGGATTCGGTGAGCTGGTAGCGGGCGCCGCCCGGGTCGAAGCGGACCGCGACGAGCGCGGCCAGACCCAGGGTGGCCAGCGAGAAGACCAGCGCCAGCCACTTGGCGGCGGTGTGCCGGGCGGCGGGGACGGCGGCGGTGAGCACCGCGCCGAGCGCCGGGAGAGCAGCCGTTGCCGTCAGCAGGGGGAAGGACATCGGGTCACACTCCCCTCATCAGCAGGGTCGCGGCGATGAGCACCGCCGTACCTCCGAACATCGAGAGCGCGTAGGAGCGGGCGAAGCCGTTCTGCAGCTTGCGCAGCCGGCCGGAGAGTCCGCCGACGGAGGCGGCGGTGCCGTTGACCACCCCGTCCACCAGGGAGTGGTCCAGATAGACCAGGGAGCGGGTGAGGTGCTCGCCGCCGCGGACCAGGACCACATGGTTGAAGTCGTCCTGGAGCAGGTCGCGGCGGGCGGCCCGGGTGAGCAGCGAGCCGCGCGGGGCGGTGACCGGCACCGGCTTGCGCCCGTACTGGGCGTAGGCGATGCCGGCGCCGATCAGCAGGACGACGATGGTGGCGGTGGTGATCACGGCGGCGCCGACCGGCGGGTGGCCGTGCTCGAACTGGGTGACCGGCTCCAGCCAGTGGACGAAGGAGCTGTTGAAGGAGAACAGGGCGCCTGCGAAGACCGAGCCGAAGGCGAGCACGATCATCGGGACCGTCATGGACTTCGGGGACTCGTGGGGGTGCGGCAGTTCGCCGGGGTGGTGGTCGGCGGAGGGCTCGACGTCGGTGGCGGCGTCCGCCGCCGGGGCGGGCTGCCAGCGCTTCTCGCCGAAGAAGGTCATCAGCATCACGCGGGTCATGTAGTACGCGGTGATGCCAGCGCCCAGGAGCGTGACCGCGCCGAGGATCCAGCCCTCCGCGCCGCCCTTGGCGAACGCCGCCTCGATGATCTTGTCCTTGGACCAGAAGCCGGAGAGCCCCGGGAAGCCGATGATCGCCAGATAGCCGAGGCCGAAGGTGACGAAGGTGACCGGCATGTACTTGCGCAGGCCGCCGTACTTGCGCATGTCGACCTCGTCGTTCATGGCGTGCATCACCGACCCCGCGCCGAGGAACAGCCCGGCCTTGAAGAAGCCGTGGGTGACCAGGTGCATGATGGCGAAGACATAGCCGATCGGGCCCAGCCCGGCGGCCAGCACCATGTAGCCGATCTGCGACATGGTCGAGCCGGCCAGCGCCTTCTTGATGTCGTCCTTGGCGCAACCGACGATCGCACCGAAGAGCAGGGTGACCGCGCCGACCACGACCACCACCAGCTGGGCGTCCGGGGCGGCGTTGAAGATGGCGCCGGAGCGAGTGATCAGATAGACGCCGGCGGTGACCATGGTGGCCGCGTGGATCAGGGCCGAGACCGGGGTCGGGCCCTCCATCGCGTCTCCCAGCCAGGACTGCAGCGGCACCTGGGCGGACTTGCCGCAGGCGGCCAGCAGCAGCATCAGGGCGATGGCGTTGAGGGTCCCCTCGCTCGCGCCGTCCAGCTCCTGGAACACCGGCCCGAAGGTGAAGGTGCCGAAGGTGGTGAACATCAGCATGATCGCGATGGAGAGGCCGATGTCACCGACCCGGTTGACCAGGAAGGCCTTCTTGGCGGCGGTCGCGGCCGAGGGCTTGTGCTGCCAGAAGCCGATCAGCAGGTAGGAGGCGAGGCCCACACCCTCCCAGCCGAAGTACAGCAGCAGGTAGTTGTCGGCCAGGACGAGGAGCAGCATGGCCGCGAGGAAGAGGTTGAGATAGCCGAAGAAGCGGCGGCGGCGCTCGTCGTGCTCCATATAGCCGATGGAGTAGACATGGATGAGGGTGCCGACACCGGTGATCAGCAGGACGAAGGTCATCGACAGCTGGTCGAGCTGGAAGGCGATGTTGGCCTGGAAGCCTTCCACCGGGACCCAGGCGAACAGCGTCTGGTAGAGGGCGCGTTCCTCGGCGCCCCGGCCCAGCATGTCGAAGAAGAGCACCGCCCCGATGACGAAGGAGGCGGCGGCCAGCACGGTGCCGAGCAGATGCCCGTACCGGTCCAGCCGGCGGCCGCCGCACAGCAGTACGGCCGCTCCCAGCAGCGGCGCCGCGACGAGCAGCGCGATCAGGTTCTCCACGTTTCAGCCCCTCACAGCTTCATCAGGCTGGCGTCGTCGACCGAGGCCGAGTGGCGGGAACGGAACAGCGACACGATGATCGCCAGCCCGACGACGACCTCCGCGGCGGCGACCACCATCGTGAAGAAGGCGATGATCTGGCCGTCGAGATTGCCGTGCATCCGGGAGAAGGCGACGAACGCGAGGTTGCAGGCGTTGAGCATCAGCTCCACGCACATGAACACCACGATGGCGTTCCGCCGGATCAGCACCCCGGTCGCGCCGATGGTGAACAGCAGCGCGGCCAGGTAGAGATAGTTGACGGGGTTCACTGGTCGTTCTCCTCCTTGTGCGCCCCAGCCCGGCGGGCGGTGCCCGCGGGGGCCGGGCGGCGGCCGAGGCGGTCCTCGGACCGCTGCTCCAGGGCCGCAAGGTCGTTCAGCGCCTCGGTGGAGACATCGCGGACCTGGCCGCGGGCGCGCAGGGTCTGGCTGACGGTCAGCTCCGAGGGGGTGCCGTCCGGCAGCAGTCCGGCGACGTCCACCGCGTTGTGCCGGGCGTAGACACCGGGGGCCGGGAGGGGCGGCAGGTGCTTGCCCTCGCGGACCCGGCGCTCGGCCAGCTCCCGCTGGGTGGCGGCCTTCTCGGTGCGCTCCCGGTGGGTGAGCACCATCGCGCCGACGGCGGCGGTGATCAGCAGGGCGCCGGTGATCTCGAAGGCGAAGACGTACTTGGTGAAGATCAGGGCGGCCAGACCCTCGACGTTGCCTCCGGCGTTGGCGGTGCCCAGGCCGTTGGAGGTTCCGAGCGAGGCCCGGCTGATGCCGGCGATCAGCAGGGCGCCGAAGCCCAGCGCGCAGAGCGCGGCCAGCCAGCGCTGGCCCTTGATGGTCTCCTTCAGCGAGTCGGCGGCGGTGACGCCGACCAGCATGACCACGAAGAGGAAGAGCATCATGATCGCGCCGGTGTAGACGACGATCTGCACGATGCCCAGGAAGTAGGCCCCGTTGGCGAGGTAGAAGATCGCCAGGATGACCATGGTGCCGGCCAGGCAGAGGGCGCTGTGCACGGCCTTCCTCATCAGGATGGTGCACAGGGCGCCGACCACGGCGATGGTGCCGAGGACCCAGAACTGGACGGCCTCGCCAGTGGAAGTGGTGGACGCGGCGAGCGTCACCGTGTCGGACGCGGCGAGCGAGAGGGAGTCGGTGGCGGCGCTCATGGCTCGATCACCTTCCTCGACGCGGGCTCGTCCTCGCCGAAGTCGGCCGCGGCCTCCTGGGGCTTGGCGTCCACGTCCTTGGAGACGGCCTGCTGCGGGACGGTGCCCGGGGCGGCCTCGGTGACCAGGCCCCGGTAGTAGTCCTGCTCGTCCATGCCGGGGAAGATGGCGTGCGGGGAGTCGACCATGCCCTCCTCCAAGCCCGCCAGCAGCTGCTCCTTGGTGTAGATGAGGTTCTGCCGGGAGCTGTCGGCGAGCTCGAACTCGTTGGTCATGGTGAGCGCGCGGGTGGGGCAGGCCTCGATGCACAGCCCGCACAGGATGCAGCGGGCGTAGTTGATCTGGTAGACCCGCCCGTACCGCTCGCCCGGCGAGTACCGCTCCTCCTCGGTGTTGTCCGCGCCCTCCACATAGATGGCATCGGCCGGACAGGCCCAGGCGCACAGCTCGCAGCCGACGCACTTCTCCAGCCCGTCCGGGTGCCGGTTGAGCTGGTGGCGGCCGTGGAAGCGCGGCGCCGTGGTCTTCTGCTGCTCCGGGTACTGCTCGGTGAGCCGCTTCTTGAACATGGCCTTGAAGGTCACGCCGAAGCCGGCGACCGGGTTCTGGAAGTCGCTATCGGACACCGTCAGCCTCCTTTCCGTCACTCTCCGTACGAGTATCGGGGCCACCACTGACAATCAGTTCCCGGTCCCCGCGCGGACGCCTGCGTGGGACCGGTGGGAGGGTCTGCCCGGGCAGCGGCGGTACGGGGTAGCCGCCGGCCATCGGGTCGAAGGCGGGCGGTTCGGCCTCGGCCTCCTCGCCCTTGCCCCGCCCCCGGTCGCGGAAGGCGTCCGCCACGAAGGACAGCAGCAGCACGGCGAGGACCGCCCCGCCCACGTAGAGCACGATCTCGGTGAAGTCGTAGTTCTCGTTGCGCAGCGCCCGCACGGTGGCGACCAGCATCAGCCAGACCACCGAGGCCGGGATGAGCACCTTCCAGCCGAGCTTCATCAGCTGGTCGTAGCGGACCCGGGGCAGGGTGCCGCGCAGCCAGATGAAGAAGAAGAGCAGCAGCTGCACCTTGAGGGTGAACCAGAGCAGCGGCCACCAGCCGTGGTTGGCGCCCTCCCAGAAGCCGGAGATGGGCCAGGGGGCGCGCCAGCCGCCGAGGAAGAGGGTCACCGACACCGCGGAGACCGTCACCATGTTCACGTACTCGGCGAGCATGAACATCGCGAACTTGATGGAGCTGTACTCGGTGTTGAAGCCGCCGACCAGGTCGCCCTCGGACTCCGGCATGTCGAACGGGGCCCGGTTGGTCTCGCCGACCATGGTCACCACGTAGATGATGAAGGAGACCGGCAGCAGCACGATGTACCAGCGGTCGGCCTGCGCCTCCACGATGGTGGAGGTGGACATCGAGCCGGAGTAGAGGAACACCGAGGCGAACGCGGCGCCCATGGCGATCTCGTAGCTGATCATCTGTGCGCAGGAGCGGAGCCCGCCGAGCAGCGGATACGTCGAGCCGGAGGACCAGCCGGCCAGCACGATGCCGTAGATGCCGACCGAGGCGACCGCGAGGATGTAGAGCATCGCGATCGGCAGGTCGGTGAGCTGCATCGTGGTGCGCTGGCCGAAGATCGACACCTCGTTGCCGGCCGGACCGAACGGGATGACCGCGATCGCCATGAACGCCGGGATGGCGGCCACGATCGGCGCCAGGACGTAGACCGCCTTGTCCGCGCGGCGGACGATCACGTCCTCCTTGAGCATCAGCTTGACGCCGTCGGCGAGCGACTGGAGCAGTCCCCAGGGGCCGTGCCGGTTGGGGCCGATGCGCAGCTGCATCCAGGCGACCACCTTGCGCTCCCACACAATGGAGAACAGCACGGTCACCATGAGGAAGGCGAAGCAGAAGACCGCCTTGACGGCCACCAGCCACCAGGGGTCACGGCCGAACAGGGACAGGTCCTCAGCGGCCAGGATGTAGGAGCTCGTGTACGAGCTCAGGGACGGGCTCATTCCTCCACCTCCGTGGGGCCCGCGGGGGCGGGGGCGGCCGGGGCGATACGGACCAGCCGGCCGGGTACGGCTCCGGTGTCGGAGAGCACCCCGCCACCGGTGGACCGCAGCGGCAGCCACACCACCCGGTCCGGCATCTCGGTGATGTGCAGCGGGAGTTCCACGGAGCCGGCCGGGCCGCTGACGGCGAGCAGGTCGCCGTCCTTGACGCCGGTCTCGGCGGCGGTGGCGGCCGACAGCCGGGCCACCGGGGCCCGGCGGGTGCCGGCCAGTGCCTCGTCGCCCTCCTGGAGGCGGCCGAGGTCCAGCAGCATCCGGTGGCCCGCGAGGACGGCCTCGCCCTCCCCGGCCCGGGGCAGCGGTACGGCGGACTCGGACGGTCCGGCCGAGGCGGCGCCGTCCCAGGGGCCGAGCCGGTCCAGTTCGCGGCGGACGGAGCGGGCGTCCGGCAGTCCGAAGTGACTCAGTGCATCAGCGCCTCCGGCGCGGGCGAGCGCGTCGGCCAGCATGTGGAGGACGCGGGCGTCGGTCGGGGGCAGCGCCCGGGTCAGCTGCTCGGGCTTCAGCGCGGCCTCGAACATCCGCACCCGGCCCTCCCAGTTGAGGAAGGTGCCCGCCTTCTCGGCCACCGCGGCGACCGGAAGGACCACGTCCGCCCGGTCGGTGACCTCGCCGGGGCGCAGCTCCAGCGAGACCACGAAGGCCGCGTCCAGCGCCTCGCGGGCGCGGGCCGGATCGGGCAGGTCGGCCACGTCCACGCCGCCGACCAGCAGCGCGCCCAGCTCACCGGTGGCGGCGGCCTCCACGATCTGGCCGGTGTCCCGCCCGTAGCCGGTGGGCAGTTCGCGTACGCCCCAGGCCAGCGCCACGTCCTCGCGGGCCCGCGGGTCGGTGGCCGGTCGGCCGCCGGGCAGCAGCGCCGGGATGGCGCCCGCCCAGAGCGCCGCCCGCTCACCGGCCCGGCGCGGAATCCACACCAGGGCGGCGCCGGTGGCGGCGGCGGTGGCCACGGCGGCGGTCAGCGCGCCCGGCACCCCGGCCAGCCGCTCACCGACCACGATCACCGCGCCCTCGGCCCGTAGCGCCTCGGCGGCGGCCGTGCCGGACTCCTCCAACCCGTCCCGGGTGGCCAGCGCGTCCAGCCACTCGGTCTCGGTGCCGGGCGCGGCCGGCAGCAGGGTGCCGCCGGCCTTGGCCAGCCCGGGGGTGGCGTACGCGGCGAGGGCGAAGGTCCGCTGGCCGTGCTTGCGCCAGGCCTTGCGCAGCCGCAGGAAGACGCCGGGGGCCTCTTCTTCGGCCTCGATCCCGGCCAGGAGGACGGCGGGGGCCTTCTCCAGGGCGGTGTAGGTGACGCCGAGCCCGTCCAGGTCCGTGCCGTGCGCGGCGACATGGGCGGCCAGGAAGTCGGCCTCCTCGCCGCTGTGCACCCGGGCCCGGAAGTCGATGTCGTTGGTGTCCAGCGCGACCCGGGCGAACTTGGCGTAGGCGTAGGCGTCCTCGACGGTCAGCCGGCCGCCGGTGAGCACCCCGGTGCGGCCCCGGACCAGCCCGCGGGCGGCGGCCTCCAGCGCCTCCGGCCAGGAGGCGGGGGCGAGTACGCCGTCCGCTCCCCGTACCAGCGGGGTGGTGAGGCGGTCGCGCTGCTGGGCGTAGCGGAAGGCGAAGCGGCCCTTGTCGCAGATCCACTCCTCGTTGACCGCCGGATCGTCGGCGGCCAGCTTGCGCATGACCTTGCCGCGGCGGTGGTCGGTGCGGGTGGCGCAGCCGCCGGCGCAGTGCTCGCAGACCGAGGGGCTGGAGACCAGGTCGAAGGGGCGGGAGCGGAAGCGGTAGGCGGCCGAGGTGAGGGCGCCGACCGGGCAGATCTGGATGGTGTTGCCGGAGAAGTACGACTGGAAGGGGTCGCCCTCGCCGGTGCCGACCTGCTGGAGGGCGCCCCGCTCGACCAGTTCGATCATCGGGTCGCCGGCGACCTGGTTGGAGAAGCGGGTGCAGCGGGCGCAGAGCACACAGCGCTCGCGGTCCAGCAGCACCTGGGTGGAGATCGGCACCGGCTTCTCGTACGTCCGCTTGCGGCCCTCGAAGCGGGAGTCGGACTGGCCGTGCGAGACGGCCTGGTTCTGCAGCGGGCACTCGCCGCCCTTGTCGCAGACCGGGCAGTCCAGCGGGTGGTTGATCAGCAGCAGCTCCATCACACCGACCTGCGCCTTCTCGGCGACCGGCGAGGTGAGCTGGGACTTGACCACCATCCCGTCGGTGCAGGTGATGGTGCAGGAGGCCATCGGCTTGCGCTGGCCCTCCACCTCCACGATGCACTGGCGGCAGGCACCGGCCGGGTCGAGCAGCGGGTGGTCGCAGAACCGGGGGATCTCGATGCCGAGCTGCTCGGCGGCCCGGATGACCAGGGTGCCCTTGGGTACGGAGACCTGGATGCCGTCGATGGTCAGGGTGACCAGGTCCTCGGGCGGGACGGCGGCGGCGCCGCCCCCGGCGGGGTTGGACGTCGTGACCGTCATGCCGTCACCTCCGGGGTGTGACCATGGGGGTTGTCGGCCCAGGCGGTGGACTTCGCCGGGTCGAAGGGGCAGCCGCGGCCGGTGATGTGCTGCTCGTACTCCTCGCGGAAGTACTGGAGCGAGGAGAAGATCGGCGAGGCGGCGCCGTCGCCGAGGGCGCAGAAGGACTTGCCGTTGATGTTGTCGGCGATGTCGTTGAGTTTGTCGAGGTCGCTCATGGCGCCCTTGCCGGCCTCGATGTCGCGCAGCAGCTGGACCAGCCAGTAGGTGCCCTCGCGGCAGGGGGTGCACTTGCCGCAGGACTCATGAGCGTAGAACTCGGTCCAGCGGGTGACGGCCCGCACCACGCAGGTGGTCTCGTCGAAGCACTGGAGGGCCTTGGTGCCGAGCATGGAGCCGGCGGCGCCGACGCCCTCGTAGTCCAGCGGCACGTCCAGGTGCTCGTCGGTGAGCAGCGGGGTGGAAGAGCCGCCCGGGGTCCAGAACTTGAGGCGGTGGCCGGGGCGGATGCCGCCGCTGAGGTCGAGCAGCTGGCGCAGGGTGATGCCGAGCGGGGCCTCGTACTGGCCGGGCGAGGCGACATGGCCGCTGAGCGAGTAGAGCGTGAAGCCGGGGGACTTCTCGCTGCCCATGGAGCGGAACCAGTCCTTGCCGCGGTGCAGGATCGCGGGAACGGACGCGATGGACTCGACGTTGTTCACCACGGTGGGGCAGGCGTAGAGGCCGGCGACCGCGGGGAAGGGGGGCCGCAGCCGGGGCTGGCCGCGGCGGCCCTCCAGGGAGTCGAGCAGCGCGGTCTCCTCGCCGCAGATGTACGCGCCGGCGCCGGCGTGCACGGTCAGTTCGAGATCCAGCCCGCTGCCGAGGATGTTGTGCCCGAGGTAGCCGGCCGCGTACGCCTCCCGTACGGCCTCGTGCAGCCGGCGCAGTACGGGGACGACCTCGCCGCGCAGATAGATGAAGGCGTGCGAGGAGCGGATCGCGTAGCAGGCGATCACGATGCCCTCGATGAGGGAGTGCGGGTTGGCGAAGAGGAGCGGGATGTCCTTGCAGGTGCCGGGCTCGGACTCGTCGGCGTTGACCACCAGGTAGTGCGGCTTGCCGTCGCCCTGGGGGATGAACTGCCACTTCATCCCGGTGGGGAAGCCGGCGCCGCCGCGGCCGCGCAGTCCGGAGTCCTTGACGTACGCGATGAGGTCGTCCGGCGTCATGGCGAGGGCCTTCTTCAGGCCCTCGTAGCCGTCGTGGCGGAGGTAGGTCTCCAGGGTCCAGGCGTCGGGCTGGTCCCAGAACGCCGACAGGACCGGTGCCAGCAGCTTGTCGGGGCTGTGGGTCTCGGTGGCCACGGTCATCACTCCCCCTCCTCGGCGGTCGGGCTGGCGGCCGGGTTGCTCGGGTCGGAGGCCGAGGTCGGCTGGGAGCCCTCGTGCGAGCTGAGGTGCTCGCGGTTCGGGGTGGTCTTCGCCGGGTCGTCCGGCTGGGAGGGCGGTACGGCGTCGCCGGGGGCGGCCGGGCGGGGGTGGACCACCCGGGCGGGGGCGGTCTCGCCCTTGGCCAGTCGCAGGCCGATCAGCGAGGCGGGTCCGGCGCCGCCGGTCGCGGCGACCGCGCCGGGGCGCTGGTCGGGGAAGCCGGCCAGGATCCGGGCGGTCTCCTTGTATGTGCAGAGCGGGGCGCCGCGGGTCGGCTCGACCGGGCGGCCGGCGCGCAGGTCGTCCACCAGGGCGCGGGCCGACTCGGGGGTCTGGTTGTCGAAGAACTCCCAGTTGACCATCACCACCGGGGCGAAGTCGCAGGCCGCGTTGCACTCGATGTGCTCCAGGGTGACCGCGCCGTCCTCGGTGGTCTCGCCGTTGCCGACGCCCAGGTGCTCCTTGAGCTCGTCGAAGATGGCGTCGCCGCCCATCACCGCGCAGAGGGTGTTGGTGCACACCCCGACCTGGTAGTCGCCGGAGGCCTTGCGCCGGTACATGGTGTAGAAGGTGGCCACCGCGGTGACCTCGGCGGTGGTCAGGCCCAGCAGATCGGCGCAGAACCGCATCCCGGTGCGGGAGACATAGCCCTCCTCGGACTGCACCAGGTGCAGCAGCGGCAGCAGCGCGGAGCGACTGCCGGGGTAGCGGGCGATGACCTCCTTCGCGTCCGCTTCGAGCCGGGCCCGGACCTCGGCCGGGTACTCGGGGGCCGGGAGCTCCGGCATCCCGAGGCTCACCTCTTGGTTGGCGGTCACCGGTCGACGCCTCCCATCACGGGGTCGATGGACGCGACGGCGACGATGACGTCGGCGACCTGGCCGCCCTCGCACATCGCCGCCATGGACTGCAGATTGGTGAAGGACGGGTCGCGGAAGTGGACCCGGTAGGGGCGGGTGCCGCCGTCGGAGACGACATGCGCGCCCAGCTCGCCCTTGGGGGACTCGACCGCGGCGTACGCCTGGCCGGGCGGGACCCGGAAGCCCTCGGTGACCAGCTTGAAGTGGTGGATCAGGGCCTCCATGGAGGTGCCCATGATCTTCTTGATGTGGTCCAGGCTGTTGCCGAGCCCGTCGGGGCCCATCGCGAGCTGCGCGGGCCAGGCGATCTTCTTGTCGGCGACCATCACCGGGCCGGGCTCCAGCCGGTCCAGGCACTGCTCGACGATGCGCAGCGACTGGCGCATCTCCTCCAGCCGGATCAGGAAGCGGCCGTAGGCGTCGCAGCTGTCGGCGGTAGGGACCTCGAATTCGTAGTCCTGGTAGCCGCAGTACGGGTCGGTCTTGCGCAGGTCGTGCGGCAGCCCGGTGGCGCGCAGGATCGGGCCGGTGGCGCCGAGCGCCATGCAGCCGGCCAGGTCGAGGTGGCCGATGCCCTGCATCCGGGCCTTGAAGATCGGGTTGCCGGTGGCGAGCTTGTCGTACTCCGGCAGGTTCTTCTGCATGGTCTTCACGAACTCGCGCAGCCGGTCCACCGCGCCGGGCGGCAGGTCCTGGGCCAGCCCGCCGGGGCGGATGTAGGCGTGGTTCATGCGCAGGCCGGTGATCAGCTCGTAGAGGTCGAGGATCAGCTCGCGGTCCCGGAACCCGTAGATCATGATCGTGGTGGCGCCCAGCTCCATACCGCCGGTGGCGATGCAGACCAGGTGCGAGGAGAGCCGGTTGAGCTCCATCAGCAGGACCCGGATCACCGAGGCGCGGTCGGGGATCTGGTCCTCGATGCCGAGCAGCCGCTCCACGCCGAGGCAGTAGGCGGTCTCGTTGAAGAAGGACGTGAGGTAGTCCATCCGCGTCACGAAGGTGGTGCCCTGCGTCCAGGTGCGGAATTCGAGGTTCTTCTCGATACCGGTGTGCAGGTAGCCGATGCCGCAGCGGGCCTCGGTGACGGTCTCGCCGTCGATCTCCAGGATCAGCCGGAGTACTCCGTGGGTGGACGGGTGCTGGGGGCCCATGTTGACGACGATCCGCTCGTCGTCGGCCTTGGCCGCGGCCTCGGCGACCTCGTCCCAGTCGCCGCCGGTGACCGTGTAGACGGTGCCCTCGGTGGTCTCCCGGGAGGTGGTCTCCCGGGCGTCGGAGAGGTGGTCGGTGCTCATGAGTAGGACCTCCGCTGGTCCGGAGCCGGGATCTGGGCGCCCTTGTACTCGACCGCGATGCCGCCGAGGGGGTAGTCCTTGCGCTGCGGGAAGCCCTGCCAGTCGTCCGGCATCATGATCCGGGTGAGAGCGGGGTGGCCGTCGAAGATGAGCCCGAAGAAGTCGTAGGTCTCCCGCTCGTGCCAGTCGTTGGTCGGGTAGACGGAGACCAGCGAGGGCACGTGCGGGTCGCTGTCCGGGGCGGAGACCTCCAGCCGGATCACCCGGCCGTGGGTGAGCGAGCGCAGATGGTAGACGGCGTGCAGCTCGCGGCCCCTGTCGCCGGGGTAGTGCACCCCGCTGACCCCGGTGCACAGCTCGAAGCGGAGCGCCGGGTCGTCGCGCAGGGTGCGGGCGACGCGGAGCAGGTGCTCGCGCTCGATGTGGAAGGTCAGCTCGCCGCGGTCCACCACGGTCTTCTCGATGGCGCTGGCCGGGAGCAGGTCCTGCTCCTCCAGGGCGCCCTCCAGCTCGTCGGCCACCTCGTCGAACCAACCGCCGTAGGGGCGGGTGGCCGGGCCCGGGAGGCGTACGGAGCGGACCAGGCCGCCATAGCCGGAGGTGTCGCCGCCGTTGTTCGCGCCGAACATGCCGCGCTGGACGCGGACCTCCTCGCCGGCGTCGCCGCGCTGGCCGGGGAGGTTCTGGGCGCTGAGGTCCTTCTCCGGGTTGGGTTCACCCGTGCTCATCGCGTACACCTCTTCGCTTCTGCGCCCGCGCGGCGCGGCGGAAGCTTCACTTCTGCGCCCGCGCGGCGCGGCGGCGCCGGAATCGTCCTCGTCTGCGGCCCGGAGACCGCGGGAGTCTGCGGCCCGGTGGCCGCGGGTGCGTCGCTCACCTCAGCAGCCCCTTCATCTCGATCGTGGGCAGGGCCTTGAGCGCCGCTTCCTCCGCCTCCCGGGCCGCCTCCTCGGCGTTCACGCCGAGCTTGGAACCCTGGATCTTCTGGTGGAGCTTGAGGATGGCGTCGATCAGCATCTCGGGCCGCGGCGGGCAGCCGGGCAGGTAGATGTCGACGGGGACGACGTGGTCGACGCCCTGCACGATCGCGTAGTTGTTGAACATCCCGCCGGAGGAGGCGCAGACGCCCATGGAGATGACCCACTTCGGGCTGGGCATCTGGTCGTAGACCTGGCGCAGCACGGGGGCCATCTTCTGGCTGACCCGGCCCGCGACGATCATCAGGTCCGCCTGGCGCGGTGAGCCGCGGAAGACCTCCATGCCGAACCGGGCGAGGTCGTACCGCCCGGCGCCGGTGGTCATCATCTCGATGGCGCAGCAGGCGAGGCCGAAGGTCGCCGGGAAGACGGACGCCTTGCGCACCCAGCCCGCGGCCTGTTCGACGGTCGTCAGCAGAAAGCCGCTCGGCAGTTTCTCTTCGAGTCCCATGAGGTGCCTTCAGCTCCTTGGTCAGTCCCAGTCCAGGCCGCCGCGCCGCCACACGTACGCGTAGGCGACGAAGACGGTGAGCACGAAGAGCAGCATCTCCACGAGCCCGAAAAGCCCCAGGGCGTCGAAGCTGACGGCCCAGGGATAGAGGAAGACGATCTCGATGTCGAAAATGATGAAGAGCATCGCCGTCAGGTAGTACTTGATCGGGAAGCGGCCGCCTCCGGCGGGAGTGGGCGTCGGTTCGATGCCGCACTCATAGGCCTCCAACTTGGCCCGGTTGTACCTCTTGGGGCCGACAAGCGTGGCCATGACCACGGAGAAGATCGCAAACCCTGCCCCGAGGGCGCCGAGCACGAGGATGGGCGCGTAGGCATTCACGCTCCTCGCTCCTTCCAGTCGTCCTTGACCGTTGGACCGCACCGGGCTTCCGTTCTCGCCGCCTCCGCCGCGGACCTCGCGGGTACCGCGAAGATCACGCGTATGTGAGGCAGTTCACAAGCCCGACTGCCTCGCATCCTATGCCCGTCGTTCTGTGATCTGCGACACGGGGTACGGGAGGGACTTTGTGATCTCCACCACCTGACGAAGGATCATGGAACCGACAGAACGGCGATCTTCGTACCAGACGTGTCCAGTTGCTCACGTGACGTGATATGGACCTTGGTTACCGCTGGTCAGCGCGGGGGTGCCCTATCAAGGGTTGGCCCCTACAAGCAAATTCGCGGTGGACCGGAGCGGGTGGTAAGGGGACCCTTCCTGGCCTGAGCCGCCCCGAACCGCCCCTCCGAAGCCGTCGACCGACCCGCTCCCGACCTCACTCCACCGAGCGGTTTCCAGGGAGCGAAGTGGACACGTGCGCGCGTTCACGATCTTTCGGACAGCCCCCGGACGGGAGTGGGGCGGGATTCGGTGACCCGCTCGTGACCTCCGTCACTCGCCCGGGGTGTGCGCGAAAGCGGGCTTGGCCACCGAGGTGAAGGGGTGGTAAGCGCGCGGCAATTCGGACCTTTTATAGAAAGCACATGATCACGGCGTTGATCACTAGCGTCCGCATTGTCCGTTACGGCGTCAATCGGACCCGGATGGAACCGGATTCACGCGTTCCGCCCGCAACTGTGGCGCAGCACACGTTTCTTGAAGGGAACCGTCTCTCCCTGATAGCGGTTGTACCCATGTCCCACACCGCTCACATACCCAGCCACCGGAAGCCCCGGCGCAGCGCCTCGAAGCTCGCGCTGCGGGCCGGAGTTGCCGGTGGCGTCCTCAGCACCATCGCGGTGGCCGGCGCCGCCGGGCCGGCGAGCGCCGAACCGGTGACCGAGACCATCGAGATGCCCACGCTCAACGCGGACCTCGCGGGTGGCGGCCTCTCCAGCGCCGTCGCCGCCTCCGCGGAGACCACCCACCAGATCGCCCTGGACCAGGAACTCCAGTCCCTGGAGGACGCCTCGGCCGCCAAGGCCGCGAAGGACGCCAAGAAGGCCAAGGCCGAGGCGGACCGCAAGGCGGCGGAAGCCGAGGCCAAGCGCAAGGCCGAGGCCAAGGCGCAGGCGGAGGCCGCCGCCGAGCGCGCCTCCCGTACCGCCGAGCGCACCACGCTCACCGCCGCCTCGTCCGACTCGGGTTCGGACTCCGGCTCCTCCTCCGACTCCGGCTCCTCCTCGGACTCGGGCGGCTCCTCCGTCAAGGACTCGCTCCCCAGCGGCTCGGCCGCGGCGATCGTCGCCTTCGCCCGCGCCCAGGTCGGCGACGCGTATGTGATGGGCAGCACCGGCCCCAACTCGTGGGACTGCTCGGGCCTGGTGCAGGCCGCCTACCGCCAGGCCGGCATCGACCTGCCGCGGATCTCCGGCGACCAGTCCAGCCGCGGCACCGAGGTCTCGCTGAGCAACCTCCAGCCCGGCGACATCCTCTACTGGGGCAGCCGCAGCGGCTCGTACCACGTGGCGATCTACGTCGGCGGCGGCAACTTCGTCGGCGCGCAGAACCCCGGCACCGGTGTGGTGGAGCGCTCGCTCGACTACGACCAGCCGTCGGGCGCGGTCCGCGTCCTCTAAGCACTCGCTCGGCTCGAAGGGCCGTCGCTCCCCCGCTCGGGGTGGGAGCGACGGCCCTTCGCCGTGCCCCCTTCCGATCCCCCGTGCGATCATGCGTTCGATCCTCCGGCGCGGTGCCGGGGCGGCGGGGAACGGAAGAGGTGCGGCAGTGAACGCGGTGGGGGGCCAGGACGGTTCGTCGGTGCCGGACGAGGAGTGGGAGCGGTTCCTGCGGGAGTCGGCGCGGGGCGCGGCGGGCGCACCCAAGGAGCCGTCGGCGCGGGCCCGGGAGGTGACCGGGCGGCTCCGCGACACCTCGCGGGCCCGGAAGGTGACCGGGCGGCGCCGCGACACCCGCGAGGCGCCGCCCGTCTGGCGCGCCCACACACCGCCCCCGCAGCGTCGGCGGACCGCCCGCGCCGTCGCCGGGCTGCTGGCGGCGTGCGCCCTGCTGCTGCTCGCCCTCTTCCCCGACCGCCTGCTCGGCTGGTTCGGCGCGGACGGCGCTACGTCCGGCGGGGCGCCGCTCGCGGCCGAGACGGCCCGTCCGGACCGGGCGCCCGGCGAGGAAGAGGCCCGGCGGCCCACCCTGGACGAGCCGTACAAGGGGTCGCCCGCGGCCCGTTGGGCGAGCGGTACGAACGGGATCACCGTCCCCGCGGCCAAGGCGACCGGCTGGATGGACCAGGCGGAGGTGGCCCGGGCCCTGTCCCGCACCCGCGACTTCCTCGCCGCCGCCAACCTGGACCCGGCCGTACTGCGCGGAGAGCGCCCGAAGGCCGCGATCGCGCTGATCAACCCGCACCAGTCCGGCGTACAGAAGTCCCTGGCGGCCGCCTTCCCCGCACCGGGCGCCAAGCCCCCGGCCGCGGAGGACGACCCGCTGCTGCTGTTCAGCCGGTTCGACACCCGGGCGGTGCGCCTGGTCGGGGACGACATCAGGACCCGGGGCCGGCTCTCCTACGAGAAGGGCAGGGACGGCGCCCTGGAGGTGACCGCCGATGTCACCTTCGTCTACCCCACGACCCGGGCGGCGGCGGCCGGCGGCGAGGGGGAGGTGACGCGCACGATCGTACGGCGCGAGCTGGTGCTGAGCTGGGACGACCCGGAGAGGGTCAAGACCGAGCCGGGGACCTTCCGCCTCCTCTCGTACGCGGTCGACATCACCAACGGCGGCGGGTGCGGGGACGGCGCCGTCACCGGCCTCTTCCGCCCGGAGTCCGCCGCCGAACGGTCGGCCGCGACGGGCGACGGCACCCCGGCGGTGGACCCGTACGACCGCAGCCGGCCGGTGGACAAGAGCGCGGAGGTGTCCGCGGACGGCGAGTGCGGGACGGTGACGCGGTCGTAGGGGGCGGCTCGTAGGGGGCGGGGGGCCTTGGGAGTCCGGGTCATGCCCGAATCACGGCCGGGCGTCGGTGAGTCAGACCTTCTCGGCGATGATCCGGGCGTTGTCCGCCGTGAGGAGCTCGATGTCCTCGACGTCCGAGGTCAGGATCGTCACACGGCCCGGGTGAGCCAGTGCGGTCGCGCAGGCCATGGCGTCGATGGCGTACTTGTGGCCGTGGAGACCCGCCGCTCGCAGCAGCGCCGAGGCGGACTGGGCGATCGTCTGCGTCACCGGCTCGACACGGAGCCGGGAGAGGGTCCAGCGGAGGGCGGCGTCATTGATCCTCGGGTGGATCACCTCGACCAGCACCGCGGCCGAAGTGAGGACCGGCAGATCTGCGGCCTGGGCCGCCGTCAACCATTCCTGGACGTCGATGTCGCGCTGTACGGCCTTCGCCAGGCCCTCGCTGTCCAGAAACAGAGCACCGCTCACGCGGCGGCCTCGGCTTCCGGACCGTGTCCCGTGAGTCTGGCCTGCTTGGCGGCCACAGCCGCGGGGTCGGCGGGACCGTTGGCCTTCTCGAAGTCCGCGATGAGCTCCGCGAGCCCGTCCCGCTCGATCTGGCGCTGTGCGGCCCGTTCCAGATAGGCGGACACGCCGCGCTTGCCCACCCGCTCGCGGATGGCTTGCAGGGTGCCCGCCGTCAGCGACACGGAGATGCCGCTACTGGGTCCGTCACCGGGAAGGAAATCCTCGTCATCGGCCACCCGGCCATTGTGGCATTCGCAATGCCACAATGGCTATCGCACAGCGCTGCCCGGCGGGCTCGCGTCGGATCGGCCGCTCAGGCCTTGGGGGCCACCTTCGACAGGCCGTTGATGATGCGGTCCATGGCGTCGCCGCCGGTGGGGTCGGTGAGGTTGGCCAGCATCTTGAGGGTGAAGCGCATCAGCAGCGGGTGGGTCAGGCCGCGCTGGGTGGCGATCTTCATGACCTTGGGGTTGCCGATGAGCTTCACGAAGGCGCGGCCCAGGGTGTAGTAGCCGCCGTAGGTGTCCTTGAGGACCTGCGGGTAGGCCAGGAGGGCGCGTTCGCGCTGGGCGGGGGTGGCGCGGGCGTGGGCCTGGACGATGACGTCGGCGGCGAGCTGCCCGGACTCCATGGCGTACGCGATGCCCTCGCCGTTGAAGGGGTTGACCAGGCCGCCCGCGTCGCCGACCAGCAGCAGCCCGCGGGTGTAGTGGGGCTGGCGGTTGAAGGCCATCGGCAGCGCGGCCCCGCGGATCGGGCCGGTCATGTTCTCCTCGGTGTAGCCCCAGTCCGCCGGCATCGAGGCGCACCAGGCCTTCAGCACCTCGCGCCAGTCCAGCTCCTTGAAGGAGGCGGAGGTGTTGAGCACGCCGAGACCGACGTTGGAGGTGCCGTCGCCCATGCCGAAGATCCAGCCGTAGCCGGGCAGCAGCCGGTCCTCGCCGGGGCCGCGGCGGTCCCACAGCTCCAGCCAGGACTCCAGGTAGTCGTCCTCGTGGCGCGGGCTGGTGAAGTACGTCCGGACGGCCACGCCCATCGGGCGGTCCTCGCGCCGGTGCAGGCCCATGGCGAGCGAGATCCGCGAGGAGTTGCCGTCGGCGGCGACCACCAGCGGGGCGGAGAAGACCACCTTCCGCTTCTCCTCGCCCAGTTTGGCGTGCACCCCGGTGATCCGGCCCGTGCGCTCGTCGATCACCGGGGCGCCGACGTTGCACCGCTCGTACAGCCGCGCCCCGGCCTTCTGCGCCTGCCGGGCCAGCTGCTCGTCGAAGTCGTCGCGCTTGCGGACCAGTCCGTAGTCCGGGTAGCTGGCGAGTTCCGGCCAGTCCAGCTGGAGCCGTACCCCGCCGCCGATGATCCGCAGCCCCTTGTTCCGCAGCCAGCCGGCCTCTTCGGAGATGTCGATGCCCATGGCCACCAGCTGCTTGGTGGCGCGCGGGGTCAGTCCGTCGCCGCAGACCTTCTCCCGGGGGAACGCGGTCTTCTCCAGCAGCAGGACGTCCAGACCCGCCTTGGCCAGGTAGTACGCGGTGGTGGAGCCGGCCGGGCCCGCACCGACCACGATCACATCGGCGGTGTGCTCGGAGAGGGGCTGCTGCTCGGCCACGGCGGGTCTCCCGAAATGTCGAAACTGCGTATCGGACGGCACAGGTCAAGGGCAGTCTATGGGGGCGAGCCGACGCCGAACCGGAGGGCCACCCGATGACCGAGCTGCTTCCCGACGCCCCGCCCGCCACTCCCGACCCGGCCCCAGCGCCGCTGACGCTGCGGGTGCCGACCGAGGAGGACGCCTACGCCTGGCACCAGGTGTTCGACCACCCCGAGGTCATGGAGTTCCTCGGCGGACGGTCCTCGGAGCTGTCGCTGTACTACGAGTTCACCGCCCGTCAGCGCCGCCATGACGCCGAGCACGGCTTCTGCCTGTGGACGGTGCTGGACGAGGCCGGTCAGGTCGTCGGCTTCACCGGCGCCCAGCCCTGGCCGCACCCCTGGGGCCCGGCCGGGGAGATCGAGATCGGCTGGCGGCTGGCCCGTACCGCCTGGGGCCGGGGATACGCCACCGCCGCGGCCCGGATGACGCTGGAGCGGCTGCGGGCGGCCGGGGTGGAGCGGGTGGTCGCCATGGTCAACACCCGCAACGAGCGGTCCCTGGCGGTCGCCCGCAGGCTGGGCATGGAGCCGGGCGAGACGATCCCGATCCCGGGACACGAGGGCGAGGAGGCGCGCTGCTTCCGGCTGGCGTTGTAGCCACAAAGAGGACGAGGGGCGCCGCGGATCGCGCGCCCGACTCTTTCCACTCTCAACGTATAGCGCATGGGGGGACTTGCGGCAAGGCCCCCCTCATCCCGCAAAATCCCAGGTCGGAAGCGGGGCAACGGGATGGCGGGGAGTATGGCGATGCGTGTGGTGCGTTCATCTGTCGAGGGCGCGGGGGTGTTCGCGCTGCCGGAGCGGCTGGCCGCCAAGGCCGAGCCGGAGTCGATCGCCGGGGACGAGCTCCACTTCGCGGCGATCGCCCGGAGCCTGGAGGAGACCGTCGCCGAACTGTCCGACCAGCTCGCGACCGCGCTCCGGGCACCCGGCGGCGCCGGACGGGAGGCGCTGGAGCGGGACCAGGAGGTCCACCGGCTGGGCGCCAGGCTGCGTGCGCTGCGCCGGTTCGGACTGGATCTGTGCCTGGGGCGGATGGTGGCCGAGGACGGCTCCGAGCCGGTGTACGTGGGACGGCTCGGGCTCACCGACAGCGCCGGGCGCCGGTTGCTGCTGGACTGGCGCTCCCCGGCGGCCGAGCCGTTCTTCGCGGCGACCCACGCCCGCCCGATGGGCCTGGCGAGCCGCCGCCGCTACCGCTGGACCGGCGGCCGGATCAGCGACTACTGGGACGAGGTGTTCACCGAGGAGGCGCTGCGCAGCCGGGCCGCGCTGGACGACCAGTCGGCCTTCATCGCCAGTCTGGGCGCCAACCGCTCCGACCGGATGCGGGATGTGCTCGCCACCATCCAGACCGACCAGGACGCCGTCATCCGGGCCGGTTCCCGGGGTGCCCTGGTGGTGGACGGCGGCCCCGGCACGGGCAAGACCGTGGTCGCCCTGCACCGCTCGGCGTACCTCCTCTACTCCGACCCCCGGCTCGGCCACCGCAGGGGCGGGGTGCTCTTCGTCGGCCCCCACCAGCCGTATCTCAACTACGTCGCCGATGTGCTGCCCAGCCTCGGCGAGGAGGGGGTGCGCACCTGCACCCTGCGGGACCTGGTCGCCGAGGGCGCGGCGGCGGTGGAGGAGACCGACCCGGAGGCGGCCCGGCTGAAGTCCTCCGCGGAGTTGGTGCGGGCGATCGAGAAGGCCGTGCGGTTCTACGAGGATCCGCCCACCGAGGCGCTGAAGGTCAGCACCCCCTGGGCCGAGCTGCGCCTCGGCGCCGAGGACTGGGCGGAGGCGTTCGGCGCCCCGGAGCCGGGCACCCCGCACAACGAGGGCCGGGACCGGATCTGGGACGAGCTGGTCGCGATGCTGTACGACCGGCTGCCGGCGGCCGGGCACGGGCCGGACGGGGAGGACGGCGAGCGGGTGCCGGTCGAGCTGTTCCGGCGGGCGCTGGAGCACGACCAGGAGCTGGTCGGCGCCCTGGGGCGGGCCTGGCCGCTGCTGGAGGCCACCGACCTGGTCGGCGACCTCTGGTCGGTGCCCGCCTATCTGCGGCTGTGCGCCCCCTGGTTGAGCCCCGAGGAGGTGCGGACGCTGCGCCGGGCGGAGGCCCACGCCTGGACGGTGTCCGACCTGCCGCTGCTCGACGCCGCCCGGCAGCGGCTCGGCGACCCGGGGGCCTCCCGGCGCAACCGCCGCCACCGGGCCGCCATGGCCGCCGAACGCGAGCGGATGGCCGGGGTCATCGACAACGTGCTCGCCGCCGACCAGGACGGCGAGGGCGCGGTGACCATGCTGCGCGGCGCCGACCTGCGCGAGAGCCTGGTGGACGAGGGGGCGCTGCCCACCGCCGAACGGGAGCCGCTGGACGGCCCGTTCGCCCATGTCGTGGTGGACGAGGCCCAGGAACTGACCGATGCCGAGTGGCAGATGCTGCTGGCGCGCTGCCCGTCCCGCAGCTTCACCATCGTCGGGGACCGCGCCCAGGCCCGGCAGGGCTTCACCGAGTCCTGGCGGGAACGGCTGGCCCGGGTCGGTCTGGACCGGATCGAGGTGGCCTCGCTGAGCGTCAACTACCGGACGCCCGAGGAGGTCATGGCGGAGGCGGAGCCGGTCATCCGCGCCGTACTCCCGGACGCCAATGTGCCCACCTCCGTACGCCGTAGCGGTATCCCCGTCACCCATGGCTCCCCCGCCGACCGGGACGCGATCCTCCGCGACTGGCTCGCCGAGCACGAGGACGGGAACGGGATCGCCTGTGTCATCGGCGACCCCTCGTTCCGGGCCACCCCCCGGGTCCGCTCGCTGACCCCGGAGCTCTCCAAGGGGCTGGAGTTCGACCTGGTGGTGCTGGTCGACCCGGAGAGGTTCGGGCAGGGCGTCCGGGGCGCGGTGGACCGCTATGTGGCGATGACCCGCGCCACCCAGCGCCTGGTCGTCCTCAGCAGCTGAGCCGTCGGCCCTGGGGCTCGGTGCCCCACCCGGCGCCTGGTCGTCCGCACGGGCTGAGCCGTCAGCCCTTGGCCTTGGTGCCCCGGTGCAGGGCGACGATGCCGCCGGAGAGGTTGCGCCAGGCGACCTTGGACCAGCCGGCCTTCTGCAGGCGCCGGGCCAGCTCCGGCTGGTCCGGCCAGGACTGGATGGACTCGGCCAGGTAGACGTACGCGTCCGGGCTGGAGGACACCGCGCGGGCCACCGGCGGCAGCGCGCGCATCAGGTACTCCTCGTACACCGTGCGGAACGGCGCCCAGGTGGGGTGGGAGAACTCGCAGATCACCACCCGCCCGCCGGGCCGGGTCACCCGGAACAGCTCGGCCAGCGCGGCGTCGGTGTCCTGGACGTTGCGCAGCCCGAAGGAGATCGTCACCGCGTCGAAGACGCCGTCCTTGAACGGCAGCCGGGTGGCGTCCCCCGCGGTCAGCGGCAGCCAGCCGTGCCGCCTGCGGCCCTCCCGGAGCATGCCCAGCGAGAAGTCGCACGGCACGGTGAAGGCGCCCGCCAGCGCGAACGGCAGCGAGGAGGTGCCGGTGCCGGCGGCCAGGTCCAGCACCCGCTGGCCGGGCCGGGCGTCCACTGCGCGCGCGACCTCCTTGCGCCAGCGGCGGTCCTGGCCGAGCGAGAGGACGTCGTTGGTGAGGTCGTACCGTTCCGCGACGGCGTCGAACATCGAGGCGACGTCGTTCGGCTTCTTGTCCAGGGATGCGCGGGTCACCCGGCCATTGTGCAGCAGGTGTACGTACACCTCGCAGCGCGCCCCGCGCCCCGGGCTCACGCCCTCCGGTACACCAGCCGCCCGCCGACCACCGTGACCAGGCAACTCCCGTCCTCCGCCGCCACGGTGAAGTCCACCACGGTGAAGTCCGCCCGCCCACCGGGGGCGAGGACGCCCGGGGCGGCCGGGGCGACCAGCACACCGGAGCGCTGGACGGCGGTACGCACCGGGGCCCGGGTGAACGGCCCGGCGACCGCGGTCACCCCGCGCCCCAGCATCCGCTGCAACCCGCGCCGGGCGCTGGCGCCCCAGCGGGTGTCCGTCATCGCCACCGCACCGGCCGGCAGCGGCTCCGTACCCAGCTCGTCCGCCTCGCGCGGGTCGGGCCAGTAGAGCGTCTCCAGCAGCCGTACGGCGTCCGGCTCATGGCGCCCGGGCAGCAGCGTGCCCGCCCACTCGCGTACCCGCGCGCCCGGCCCCGGATCCAGCTCCCCGTACGGCCCGAGGGCGAGGACCAGGCCGCCGTCCACCAGCACGCAGTCCCCGGCCGCCGGACGGTGAACAGTCAGCATCTCCGCCTCAGTTGGCGTTGAGCAGCTTCAGCTCGGGGTGCGCGGTGCCGCCCTCGATCGCGGTGGAGGAGATATGCGAGACCACCCGCTCGTCCACCGGGTCGTCCGCCGGGTCCTCGTGCACGGTGATGTGCTCGTAGGTGGTGGTCCGCTGGGCGGGGACGCGGCCCGCCTTGCGGATCAGGTCGATGATCTCCAGCCGGTTGGAGCGGTGCTTGGCACCGGCCGAGGAGACCACGTTCTCCTCCAGCATGATCGAGCCCAGGTCGTCGGCCCCGTAGTGCAGGGAGAGCTGGCCGACCTCCTTGCCGGTGGTGAGCCAGGAGCCCTGGATGTGCGCCACGTTGTCCAGGAACAGGCGCGCGATGGCGATCATGCGCAGGTACTCGAAGAGGGTCGCCTGGGTGCGGCCCTTCAGATGGTTGTTCTCCGGCTGGTAGGTGTACGGGATGAAGGCGCGGAAGCCGCCGGTGCGGTCCTGCACGTCCCGGATCATCCGCAGGTGCTCGATGCGCTCGGCGTTGGTCTCGCCGGTGCCCATCAGCATGGTGGAGGTGGACTCCACGCCCAGCCGGTGGGCGATCTCCATGATCTCCAGCCAGCGCTCGCCGGACTCCTTCAGCGGGGCGATCGCCTTGCGCGGGCGGGCCGGCAGCAGCTCCGCGCCGGCGCCCGCGAAGGAGTCCAGTCCGGCGGCGTGGATCCGGGTGATCGCCTCCTCGGCGGAGACCCCGGAGATCCGGGCCATGTGCTCCACCTCGGAGGCGCCGAGGGAGTGGATGACCAGCTGCGGGAAGGCCTTCTTGATCGCGGAGAAGTGCTCCTCGTAGTACTCCACGCCGTAGTCCGGGTGGTGCCCGCCCTGGAACATGATCTGGGTGCCGCCCAGCTCCACGGTCTCCGCGCAGCGGCGCAGGATGTCGTCGAGGTCGCGGGTCCAGCCCTTGTCGACGGCCTTCGGCGGCGCGTAGAAGGCGCAGAAGCGGCAGGCGGTGACGCAGACGTTGGTGTAGTTGATGTTGCGCTCGATGATGTACGTCGCGATGTGCTCCGTACCGGCGTAGCGCCGCCGCCGTACGGCGTCCGCGGCCGCGCCGAGCGCGTGCAGCGGGGCCGACCGGTAGAGGTCGAGCGCCTCCTCGGGGGTGATCCGCCCGCCTTCGGCGGCGCGGTCGAGGACGGACTGGAGGTCGGCCTTCTCGGTCACCGGCGTCTCACCTTTCGGCGCGGGTTGCAGGGTGGTGCGGGGGCCGTGCGGGGCTTTCCAGGGCCTCTACACGGACCGGACCAGCCTACGCCAGCCCCCGGCGCGCCCCGCTGGCGCCCGGTCACCTGCCACCGGCCTCCCGGGTGAGGGTCGCGCGCGGGTTACCGGCCCGCTGCTCCTCGGAGGCGTACGCCAGCTTCCCGTCCTTCAGGGTGAGGGTGACGGTGTGGGTGCCGGAGGTGCACTTGTTGCCCTCCGGCTTCCCGGTGGAGGAGCCGTCGAGGACGAGTTCGGTGGCGGTGGCACGGCGCAGCACCAGCCGGTCCTGGCAGGAGAGGTTGCCGAGGGCGTCGTACTGGTCGGCGGTGCCGACCTGACTGCCGGACTTGCCGCCGTCGAGCGTGAGGGTGAAGGTGCCGCCCCGCACATAGTCGCCGAGGAACGCGAACTCGAACGGCCCCTTCCAGGTGCCAATGAACCCCTCCGGTACGGCGGCCAGGTCACTGTCCCCCGGCGACTCGGAGCTCGGCGAGGGGCTCGGTGTCCGGGAGCCCGTGGCCGCCGGGGGCCGCCCGGCGGTGTCCGAGGAGCGTCCCTGCTCCTGGCGCAGCACCCCCAGCAGCCAGCCGCCGCCCACCGTCACCGCGGCCAGCGCCCCGGCGACCGCCAGCACGACCGTGCAGCTCAGCCGTCGGCCCCGGCCCGGGCCGCGCTCGCTCTCGGTGGTCACCGACAGCGCGAGGGGTCCACGTGGGCCGGAGGCAACAGACGCGGTCGGCAGCCCGTGCACCTCCGGGGGCGCGGCGGGACGCGGTGGAACACCGGGCGCAAAGGCCCCGGAAGGCGGGTCCTCGGGCATAAAGGCCCCGGAGGGCGGGCCCGAGGGCTCGGTGGGCGGGCCGAAGACCCCGAGCGCCGGGCTGCTGAACGGCACCGGCCCGGAGTGCCCGGCCGGTCCCGTATCTGCCCCTCCCCCCGGCTCCAGATCCAGCAGGCGTACGGCGGTGTGGCTCACCTCCGCCACCAGGGGCCCCGGCAGCCAGCCGCCCCCGATAGCCGCGTCCAGCCCCTCCGGCAGCAGTGCGCGGGCGAGCGCGGCCGGGTCGGGGCGGGCCGCCGGGTCCTTGGCCAGGCAGCCGGCGACCAGCTCCCGCAGCTCCCCGGTCAGCCCCGCGCCGAGCTCCGCCTCCTCGTGGACGACCTTGTACAGCAGGGCCGCGGAGGAGTCGCCGGGGAACGGGGCGGTGCCGCAGGCCGCGTAGGCGAGGACGGCGCCCAGTGAGAAGACGTCGGCCGCGGCGGTGACCCCCTTGCCGAGGATCTGCTCGGGCGCCATATAGCCGGGCGAGCCGACGGACACACCGGTGGAGGTGAGTGAGGCGGTGCCCTCGGTGGCCCGGGCGATACCGAAGTCGATGAGCCGGGGCCCGTCCAGGGCGAGCAGTACGTTGGACGGCTTGACGTCCCGGTGGACCAGGCCCAGGCCGTGCACGGCGGACAGCGCCTCGGCGAGTCCGGCGCCCAGCACCCGTACCGCCCGCTCGGGCAGCGGGCCGTGTGCGGCGACCGCCCGGCCGAGCGGCGGGCCCGCCACGTACGCCGTCGCCACCCAGGGCACCGGGGCCTCGGGGTCGGCGTCGATGACCGGGGCGGTCCAGCGCCCGCCGACCGCCCGCGCCGAGGCGACCTCGCGCCGGAACCGGGCCCGGAACTCGTCGTCCATCGCGAAGTGCGGGTGCACCACCTTCACGGCCACGGTCCGGCCGCCACCGCTGCGGGCCAGGTACACCCGGCCCATGCCGCCCGCGCCCAGCCTGCCGAGCAGCCGGAACGGCCCGATCACGGCCGGCTCCCCGGCCTCCAACGGCTGCATACGCGCCCCTCCCCCGTCCCGCCCCGCCGGGCCCGCCGATGGCGATCCCCCCAGCAGCGTAGAGGCCCCGCGCCCGCACGCACCGGTCGTCTCACGAACACCGGCCCGGCCCTGACCGCGCCGAATACGGCGTGCATTCCGGGGAATTCATCCCTCGCTTTCCCCCGCCATTACCCCCGGCGCACCGCCACTCCCCCCAACCGCCTCTTTACCCCCGCCGCCCAGCGGCCATTGCAGCCGTCTATTCCCGTACTCCCGTCGGGTGTCAGAGGGCGCCCAGCAGTTCCACCCGGACGTCCGCCGGGAAGCCGGTCGTCGGCCCGGTGCGCCGGGCGAACTCCCTTACCCCGGCGAGCTGCTCGGCGGCGAAGCGGAAGTCCAGGGTGGTGAAGTAGCGCTCCAGCAGCTCGGCGTCGAACGCCTCCCAGCGGGCGGCCTGCTCGGCCACCTTGGCGACCTCCTCCAGCGAGAGGTCGCGGGAGGCGAGGAAGGCCTCGTGCACCTGGCGCACCGTCTTGGGCTCGCGGGCCAGGTAGTCCCGGCGCACCGCCCAGACCGCGAAGACGAACGGCAGCCCGGTCCACTCCTTCCACAGCTGCCCGAGGTCGTGGACCTGGAGCCCCAGGCGCGGCGCGTCATGGAGGGAGGCCCGCAGGGCGGCGTCGCCGATCAGTACGGCGGCCTCGGCCTCCTGCATCATCGTGCCCAGGTCCGGGGGGCAGCTGAAGTAGTCGGGCGCCACCTCGTACCGCTCGGCCAGCAGCAGCTGCGCCAGGCGTACGGAGGTGCGCGAGGTGGAGCCGAGGGCCACCTTGGCCCCGTCCAGCTCGGTCAGCGGGCGCTGGGAGACGATCACACAGGACATGACGGGCCCGTCGCAGCCGACCGCCAGGTCCGGGAAGGCGACCAGCTCGTCGGCGTGGCGCAGGTACTCGACGAGGGTGACCGGGCCGATGTCGAGATCACCGCGCACCAGCTGCTCGCTGAGCTTCTCCGGGGTGTCCTTGGTGAGCTCCAGGTCGAGGAGCGTTCCGGTGCGGGCGAGGCCCCAGTACAGGGGCAGGCAGTTCAGGAACTGGATGTGCCCGACGCGCGGCCGGCTGGGCTGGGGGTCGTCGGTTGAATTGTCCACGACTCACCAGGCTAGCCCCGCCGCGGTCCCGACCCGCCCAGGGGGCGCCTGTCAGCCCACATGAACTCCGTCAAACATCCGGGTGAAGTGATCTTTCCCTCTACCCATGCGCGCACCGTGCGTGCTACGCTCATCGCAAGTTGCAGTTTGGTTTCCCTTGCAGTACAGAGCCTGCGGAGCATGTGACCCGCAGGCTTTTGTAATTTTCAGACTTGTTTCAGGTTCTGGAGCAGGGCGACCCTTTGGCCCAAGGAGGGCTTATGGCTACCGGAACCGTCAAGTGGTTCAACGCTGAAAAGGGCTTCGGCTTCATCGCCCAGGACGGCGGCGGCCCGGATGTCTTCGTTCACTACTCCGCGATCAACGCCTCCGGCTTCCGCTCCCTTGAGGAGAACCAGCTGGTGAACTTCGACGTCACCCAGGGCCCGAAGGGTCCGCAGGCGGAGAACGTCACCCCGGCCTAGTTCGGCCGGTCGTGATCGCCACGACGTAGCAGTACCCAAGGAGCCCCTTCCGCGTTCGGCCTTCCCGGCCGACCGGCGGGGGCTCCTGCCTTTCCCGGCCCCCCTCTTTCTTTCCGGGCCGCCCTACTCTTGGCCTCATGACCGAACGCAAACCGCCCGGTGTGAGCTTCGAGTCCTTCGTCGACCGGCAGATCCGCGAGGCGTCCGAGCGCGGCGACTTCCGCGCCCTGCCCGGCTTCGGCAAACCGCTGGCCGACGACTCCGCCCCCTACGACGAGCAGTGGTGGGTCAAGGGCAAGATGCACCGCGAGGGAGTCTCGGTCCTGCCCCCCGCCCTGGCCCTCCGCAAGGAGGCCGAGGACGCCCTGGAGGCGGTCGCCACCGCCCGCACCGAGGCCGAGGTGCGCCGCCGCCTGGAGGCGGTCAACGAAAAGATCGCCACCGCCCTCCGCCGCCCCCCACCCGGCCCGCCCCTGGGCCTGGCCCCTTTCGACGTGGAAGCGGCGGTCCGGGAGTGGCGGGAGGCCCGGGGGAAGGGCGGCTGAGGCTCTGCGTACGGCCTACTACTCCCCGTACCGCACCCGGTACCGCAGATGCGTCACCCGGTCGCCCTCGGCGACGGAGAGGGGGCCGTCCAGGGTGTAGGGGGCGCCGGCCGGGGTGGAGAAGAAGGGGGTGCCGGAGCCGAGGAGGACGGGGACCAGGTCGACGCAGACCTCGTCCAGCAGGCCCGCCTCCAGGGCCTGGCTGGCGATGGTGCCGGAGTTGAGCACGACGTTCTTGTCGCCGGCCAGGTCGCGGGCGACGGCGACGGCGCGTTCGATGCCGCCTTCGGTGACGAAGTGGAAGGGGGCGTCGGCGCGGGGCCAGCCGTCGGGGACGGAGTGGCTGAGCAGGACGACCGGGACGTCCATGGGGTGGCGGCCGCCCCACCCCTCCACGTAGTCGAAGAGCGTGCGGCCGACCACCAGTGCCCCGGTCTCGGCGATCAGCCGGTGCCAGTAGGTGGAGCTGACCTTGGTGAGGCGGAAGGTCAGCTCCGGGTCGGCGGTCTCCACCACCACGTCGCCCCGCTCGTACCACTGGAACAGCAGGTCGAAGCCGCTGAAGTCGGGCCCGGAGACATAGCCGTCCAGGGACATGCTCGCCCCGGTCACCACCTTGGTCATGGTCATCGTCCCGCTCCGTCCGGTCCTCGGGGCCTGTTCCCCGAAGGGTGGACCGGGGGCGGGGGCGGAAGTCATCGGCCGGCCGGAGGTTTCCCCCGTCCGGCGTAGAGCGCGGCTATCTCGTCGGCGAAGTCCCGGGCGATCGCCGTCCGCCGCAGTTTCAGCGAGGGCGTGAGATGGCCGGCGTCCTCGGTGAAGTCGGCGGTCAGCACCCGGAAGGCGCGGATGGACTCGGCGCGGGAGACCAGCCGGTTGGCGTCGTCCACCGCCCGCTGGAGCGCGGCCAGCAGTTCGGGGTCGGTGACCAGCTCGCGGAGCGGGACCTCGTCCTTCTTGTGCATCCGGCGCCAGTGGGCCAGGCCGTCCGGCTCCAGGGTGAGCAGGGCGGTGACATAGGGGCGGTCGTCGCCGACGACCATGCACTGGGAGACCAGCGGATGGGCGCGCAGCCAGTCCTCCAGCGGGGCCGGGGCCACGTTCTTGCCGCCCGAGGTGACGATGATGTCCTTCTTGCGGCCGGTGATGGTGAGGTAGCCGTCCTCGTCCAGCGCGCCCAGGTCACCGGTGGGGAACCAGCCGTCGTGGTCGGTGGCCGGCACGACCGTACCGCTCTCGGCGTCCCAGTAGCCGGTGAAGACGTGCTCCCCGCCGAGCAGCACCTCCCCGTCCGGCGCGATCCGCACCGAGGTCCCCGGCAGCGGCCAGCCGACCGTGCCCATCCGGGGCTTCAGCGGCGGGGTGACCGTGGAGGCGGCGGTGGTCTCGGTCAGCCCGTACCCCTCGAAGATGTCGATCCCGGCGCCCGCGTAGAAGGAGGCCAGCCGCCGCCCGAGCGGGGAGCCGCCGCAGATCGCGTACCGCACCTTGCCGCCGAGCGCCGCGCGGATACGGCGGTAGACCAGCGGGTCGTAGAGCGCCCGGGCGGCCCGCAGGGCGAAGGACGGCCCCGGCCCGGTGCCGTGCTGGGCGGCCTCCACCGCCTCCCCGTAGCGGCGGGCGATGGCGGCGGCCCGGTCGAAGGAGGAGGCCCGGCCCATCTTCTCGGCCGTCGCCCGCCCGGTGTTGTAGACCTTCTCCAGGACGTACGGGATGGCCAGCAGGAAGGTGGGGCGGAAGCCGGCCAGGTCGGCCAGGAGGTCCTCGGTCTGGATGGACGGGGCGTGGCCCAGCCGCACCCGGGCGCGCAGGCAGCCGATGGCGACCATCCGGCCGAAGACATGGCTGAGGGGGAGGAAGAGCAGGGTGGCGGCGGGCTCGGCGCTGACCGACTTGAAGACCGGGTGGAGCAGCTCGACGGCGTTGTCCACCTCGGCGAAGAAGTTGTTGTGGGTGAGCACACAGCCCTTGGGGCGGCCGGTGGTGCCGGAGGTGTAGATCAGGGTGGCGACCGACTGCGGGTCGAGCCCGGCCCGGCGGGCGGTGACCACCTCGTCGGGGACGTCCTTGCCGGCCGCCTTCAGGGTGTCCACGGCTCCGGTGTCCACCGCCCACAGCTCGCGCAGCCCGGGCAGCTGCCGCCGCTCGGCGCTGATCAGCCGGGCCTGCGCGGTGGACTCCACCACACAGGCCGCGGCGGCCGAGTCCTCCAGGATCCAGCGGGCCTGGAAGGCGGAGGAGGTGGGATAGAGGGGCACGGTGATCAGCCCGGCGGCCCAGGCGGCGAAGTCGATCAGCGTCCACTCGTAGGTGGTACGGGCCATCAGGGCGAGCCGGTCACCGGGGCGCAGCCCGTTCGCGACCAGCCCCTTGGCCACGGCCAGCACCTCGGCGGCGAAGGCCTCCGCCGTGACGTCGATCCACCGGCCCTCGGCGTCCTTGCGGCTGAGGACGGCGTCGGTGGGGGCTTCGCGGGCGTTGGTGAAGGGGATGTCGGCGAGCGAGCCGTGCTCCACGGGCTTCACCAACGGCGGTACGGAGACCTCGTGCACCGCGCCCTCCACATGGCGGCGGTGCGGCGGAACGAGCTGGACGGTCACGTGCGGCTCCTTCGTCATGGGGGGATTACGGGGCCTCAGGGGCGTTCGAGGATGGCGGTGACCCCGAGGCCGCCGGCCGCGCAGATCGAGATCAGGCCGCGTCCCGGGCGGTCCCGCTCGGCCAGCAGCGCGGCAAGGGTGGCGGTGATCCGGGCCCCGGTCGCCGCGAACGGATGTCCGGTGGCGAGCGAGGAACCCGCCACATTGAGCCGGGCCCGGTCCACCGGCGCCAGGCCCTGCTTCTCCCAGGCCGCGAGGGTGGCCAGCACCTGGGAGGCGAAGGCCTCGTGGATCTCGACCAGGTCGAAGTCCTCGATCCCGAGCCCGGCCCGCTCCAGCAGCCGGGGCACCGCGTACGCCGGGGCCATCAACAGCCCGTCCTCGCCGTGCACATGGTCCACCGCCCCGCTCTCGTAGAGCGTGAGGTAGGCCTGCGGTGCCAGTCCGCGCGCCTGGGCCCACTCCTCGCTCGCCAGCAGCACCACCGCGGCGCCGTCGGTGAGCGGGGTGGAGTTGCCGGCCGTCATGGTGGCGCCCGGCTGGTCGGTCCCGAACACCGGCCGGAGCCGCGCCAGTTGCTCGGGAGTCGACCCCGGGCGGAGGTTCTGGTCGCGCTCCAACCCACGGTAGGGCACCACCAACCCGTCGAAGAAGCCCCGTTCGTACGCGGCGGCCAGCCGTTGGTGGCTGGTGGCGGCCAACTCGTCCTGCTCCACCCGGCCGACCCCGGACACCCGGGCGGTACGCGCGGCGTGCTCGCCCATGGAGAGCCCGGTGCGCGGCTCGGCGTTGCGCGGGATCTCGGGGAGGAGATGCGACGGGCGTACGCGGGCCAGTACCCGTAGCCGGGCCGGGAGGCTATTGGCGCGGCGAGCCTCCAGCAGCAGGCGGCGCAGGCGGTCGTTGACCCCGAGCGGGGCGTCGCTGGCGGTGTCGGCGCCCCCGGCCACGGCGGCGTCCACCGCCCCGAGGGCGATCTTGTTGGCGACGGCGATCACCGCCTGGAGCCCGGTGCCGCAGGCCTGCTGGATGTCGTAGCCAGGCGTACGCGGGTCCAGCTTCGAGCCCAGCACGGTCTCCCGCGCCAGATTGAAGTCCCGGCTGTGCTTGAGCACCGCCCCGGCGACGAACTCGCCGACCGCTCCCCGCCCTTGGAGCCCGAACCGCTCGACCAGACCGTCCAGTGCGGCGGTCAGCATCTGCTGGTTGGAGGCGGTGGCGTACGGCCCGTCGGAGCGCGCGAACGGGATACGGCTGCCCCCGAGGACAGCGACCCTGCGAGGCGTTCCCATCGTCCTCATCTCGACCAGCTCCTGACCTCTGAGTAACCTTACTCTGGAGTAAATCTACGACCGGGCAGGGAGCTTCGACAATGGCCGACCGCTATCTGCGTCTCACCACCACCGCCCCGGGCCGCTTTCTGACCCGGCGCCTCGGGCTGCCTCAACCCGCCCCACTGCGCCGGTGGTCCGAGCGGACCCCCACTCTGGACGGCCCGCTGCTGCACCTCACCGCGGGCCCCAAGGGCCTGGACGGACTGGCCGACACCGCGGCCCGCGCCGGACTCCCACCCGCCTCCAACACCCCCGGTGAGCGGTACGCGGCCGTCCTGCTGGACGCCACCCACCTCGCCACCCCCGCCGACCTCGCCGAGGTGCACGCCGCCCTCCACCCGGTCGTCCGGCGGCTGCGCCCGAGCGGCCGGATCGTCCTCGCCGGTGCGCCGCTCTCCGCCACCGACCACCACCAGGCCGCCGCGCAGCAGGCGTTGGAGGGGTTCGTCCGCTCCCTCGGCAAGGAGGTCGGCCACGGCAGCACCGCCAACCTGCTCCGGCTGACCGACCCGGCCGCCGCCGAGTCCACCCTCCGCTTCCTGCTCTCCCCGAAGTCCGCCTACCTCAGCGGCCAGGTCCTCGACACCACCGGCACGCTGCCCCTCCCCGCCCCTCCGAGCGACCCCGCCCGCCCCCTCGCCGGCCGCACCGCCCTGGTCACCGGCGCCGCCCAGGGCATCGGCGCCGCCGTCGCCACCGCCCTCGCCCGGGACGGGGCCCATGTCCTCTGCCTCGACGTCCCCGGCGCCCGCGCCGCCCTCACCCGCACCGCCGAACGCCTCGGCGGCACCCCGCTTCCCCTCGACATCACCGCCCCCGAAGCCGCCGAGCAGATCGCGGCCGCCGCCCCCGACGGCCTGCACGCCCTGGTCCACAACGCGGGCATCACCCGTGACCGCCGGCTGGCCAACATGCCCGCCGAGCGCTGGAACACCGTGCTGGACGTCAACCTCGCCGCCGTCCTCACCACCACCGACGCGCTGCTGACCACCGGGGCGATACGCCGGGGCGGCACCGTGATCGCCACCGCCTCCATCGCGGGTATCGCCGGCAACACCGGCCAGACCAACTACGCGGCGAGCAAGGCCGGGATCATCGGCCTGGTCCGCGCCCTCGCCCCGCGCGCCGCTGCCGACCACGGCGTCACCGTCAACGCGGTCGCCCCCGGGTTCATCGAGACCCGGATGACTGCCGAGGTCCCCTTCCTCATCCGGGAGGCGGGCCGCCGAATGAACTCCCTCGCCCAGGGCGGACTGCCCGAGGACGTCGCCGAGACCACCGCCTGGCTCGCCGACCCCGCCTCCGCCGCCGTCAACGGCCAGGTCATCCGCGTCTGCGGGCAGTCCCTGCTGGGGGCGTGACCCATGAGCCTCCCCCTCACCCTGGCCACCGGCGCCCTACGCTCCCCCTTCAAACGGCTCCCACCCACCCCCGCGGCCCTCGGCCACACGGCGCGGCTGCATCTGCCGGGCGTCCGCCCCGACCCCCACCGCCTCCACACCTACAACCACCTCTGCGGCTACGGGACCGCCGAAACGATCCCCCTCTCCTACCCTCACCTCCTGGGCTTCCCCCTCGCCATGCGCCTGATGGCCGCCCCCGCCTTCCCCCTCCCACTGCTCGGCCTGGTCCACACCCGCATCACTCTCACCCGCCACCACCCCTTGGCCCCCGCCGACCCCTTGGACCTCACCGTCCACCTCACCGGCCTCACCCTCCACCACCGGGGCACCGAAGCCACCGTCACCACCGAGGCCCACTCCCCCGACGGCACCCTGCTCTGGGACTCCACCAGCTCCTACCTGGCCCGCCATCCCACCCCCGACCAGGACCTGGAGCGCACCGACCGGTCGGCCCCCGCTCCCCTCCCCGCCCTTGCCGAATGGCGGCTACCGCCCGACCTCGGCCGCCGCTACGGCGCCGTCTCCGGCGACCGCAACCCCATCCACCTGCACCTCCTGACCGCCCGCCCCTTCGGCTTCCGCCGCCCCATCGCCCACGGCATGTACACCCTCGCCCGCTGCCTCTCCCAGCACCAACTGCCGGAAGCAGTACGGGTGGAGGCGTCCTTCACCGCCCCCGTACCCCTTCCCGGCACGGCCGTGTACGCCGCCGACGCCCACTCCTTCGAGCTCCGCTCACCCGACGGCCGAACCCACCTGCGGGGCGCGGTGACGGCCCCGTAGAGGACCCGCCTCGCTCAGCGCGACCAGCGACGCCCCTCCATCAACCCGCCCAGCCCCGTCCAGGCGAAGTTCATCAGCGTCCCCGCCGCCTCCTTGGCCGTGACGCCGGGCTGGTGGTTCGCCCAGTCGGCCAGCGACTCCGCCGCGCCGACCAGGGCATGGGCCAGCCCGGAGAGGTCGCGGTCAGTGAAGGCGGGGTCCTGGCGGGCGTCCCGCGCGGCGACCCCGATCAGCCCGGTCACAAAGGCGACCAGCTCGTCCCGCATCACCGCCACCTCCGCGGCGAAGGGCTCCCCATGGGTGCGGGCCTGCTGGTGCAGGACCGCCCAGCCGTCCGGGTGCTCGGCGGTGTGGGTGAAGAACGCGGTGAGCCCCGCCCAGAGCTGTCCGTCGGCCGTCAGACCCGGCTCCCCGTCGGCGCCGTCCACCCCGGCCCGTACCGCCGCGACCAGCGCGGCCGCCTCCCGCCGGATGCAGGCGGTGAACAGCTCCTCCTTGGAGTTGAGGTACAGATACACCAACGGCTTCGAGACTCCCGCGAGTTCGGCGATCTCGTCCATGGAGGCGGCCCGGTAGCCGCGCTGCCCGAAGGTCCGCACCGCCGCGTCCATCATCTGCCGCTCACGCACCGCCCGCGGCATCCGCTTGCCCCGGACCCCCGGCACGCCCCCACCGACCCCGCCGTCCCCATTGCTCTCGCCCACGCCAGCCCGTCCTTCCCGCCCCGCGGCCGCGCACCCGCACTTCCGCCGCCCGTACCGACCGGTAAGCGTACGGGGCGCGGCAACCGACCGCACCGGTATGCGAACAGGCGCCCCCGCCGCTCATCGCGGCAGGGGCGCCTGTCAGGGGCGGCGCGGGCGGGACCGCTACGCGGCGGCCGGCACCGCCGCCCCCGAACGGCTGTCCTCGGACTCCGGCTCGCGCTCGTCCACCGGGGAGGACGTGGCGCGGTCGTAGGCCTCGCGGTCGAGGATGTTCTCGCGGGCGGCGACGATCACCGGGACCAGCGCCTGCCCGGCCACATTGGTGGCGGTGCGGATCATGTCCAGGATCGGGTCGATCGCCAGCAGCAGGCCGACGCCCTCCAGCGGCAGGCCCAGCGTGGACAGGGTCAGCGTCAGCATGACCGTGGCGCCGGTGAGGCCCGCGGTGGCGGCGGAGCCGACGACCGAGACGAAGGCGATCAGCAGGTAGTCGCTGATGCCCAGCTGCACGTCGAAGATCTGCGCGATGAAGATCGCGGCGAGCGCCGGGTAGATCGCGGCGCAGCCGTCCATCTTGGTGGTGGCGCCGAACGGGACGGCGAAGGAGGTGTACTCCTTCGGCACGCCGAGGCGCTCGGTGACCCGCTGGGTGACCGGCATGGTGCCGACCGAGGAGCGGGAGACGAAGGCCAGCTGGATGGCGGGCCAGGCACCGCGGAAGAACTGGATCGGGTTGACCTTGGCGACGGTGGCCAGCAGCAGCGGGTAGACGCCGAAGAGGACCAGCGCGCAGCCGATGTAGACGTCGGCGGTGAACGTGGCGTACTTGCCGATCAGGTTCCAGCCGTAGTCGGCGATGGCGTAGCCGATGAGGCCGACGGTGCCGATCGGGGCGAGCCGGATGACCCACCACAGGGCCTTCTGGAGCAGCGCCAGCACGGACTCGCTGAAGGTGAGGATGGGCTGCGCCTTCTCACCGAGCTTCAGCGCGGCGATACCGGCGACGGCGGCCATGAAGACGATCTGCAGGACGTTCAGCTCGGTGAACGGCGTGATGACGTCGGTGGGGATGATCCCGGTGAGGAAGTCCAGCCAGGAGCCGGCGTTCTCGGGCTTCTTGCCGTCGGCCGGGGTGAGGCCGGTGCCGGCGCCGGGGTTGGTGAGCAGGCCGATCGCGAGGCCGATGGCGACCGCGACCAGCGAGGTGATCATGAACCAGAGCAGGGTGCGGGAGGCCAGCCGGGCCGCGTTGTTGACCTTGCGGAGGTTGGTGATGGACACCAGGATCGCGAAGAAGACGAGCGGGGCGACGGCCAGCTTCAGCAGCTGGACGAAGATCGAGCCCACCTGGTCGAGAGTGGTGTAGAGCCAGGACACCTCGTAGCTGCGGGTGATCCAGCCGAGAAGGACGCCGAGGACGAGGCCGGCGACGATCTGGGCCCAGAACGGGACCTTGGGCAGCCGGCGCTTGGGGGCCGGCGCGGGGGTCGCGGTGGGCTCGGGGCTCACGGAGGCGGAGCTCGCGGACGCGGACAACGGACACACTCCAGTGGTGCGTATCGGGGAAATACGGGGAGGGGTGCGGCGCTCTCGCGATGAGGGTGGATGAGGGGGTGGCGCCGCTGCGATGCCGGTTGTTCTCCAGGAGGCCTTCCAGCAGGCCGCTCGGAAGGCTTTCTAGGAGGCGCGGCAACAGACCGCGGACATACAGCGGCAGAGATCGACGTGCAGGCGCGCCACGAGCGGGATGCTCGCGGCGTCTTCGCGGAGGCGCACTGCGGTCGTCATGCCCTCACGGTAACACCCGTACTTTGAGAAGCTCAAAGGACTTCTTTGGGACAGGAACGAAGGCCGAAAGGGCGGAGGAACACCAACACCCCAGGCAAAAGCGGAGCTTCTGCGCTGGGGTGCGGAGTGGGCCGCAGGCGGGCGTGACCGAGGTCACGAGCCCGTACGGCGACGGCGGGGGAGTGTTCAGGAGGTGACGCTGTCCTCACGGCTGCGGTTGGCCTCCAGGCGCGCCTTGGCGGTGTCGACCTGCTCGACGATCCGCTGGGACATGGCGTCGCGCTGCTTGCGCAGCAGGACGAAGGAGAGCGGGGCGGAGACCACCAGCGAGAGCAGCAGCACCCACAGCAGGTTGGAGTCGCCGAGGCCGCGCGGGATCACACCGGCGTAGACCAGGCCCCAGACGGCGAGGAAGCAGCCGGCGAACACGCCGAAGCGCATCAGGGTGTAGCGGAGAGTGGCGCTCTTCCTGGCTTCGGCAGCGGCATCGGCAGCGGGCACGGCTGGGCCTCTTCCTTCTGGTGTTCCTTCTCGTGGCGGTGCGGGGTACCGCCCGTCCAGTGAAGCACGTCCCCTTTGGAGCACTTCGGTCAGCCCAGGGGCAGCAGCATCAGGATGTCGTCGCGGTCGTCGCCGTCGGCGACCCGGATGGCGCCGGGCACCCGGCCGACCTCGCGGTAGCCGCAGGCGGCGTAGAACCGCTCCAGGCCGAGGCCGCCCCGGCAGCCGAGCCGGATCGCCTCGATGGAGTCGAAGCCGCGAACCGCCTTCTCGGCCGCCGCCATCAGCTCCCGCCCGTACCCCTTGCCCTGGTGGGCGGGGTGGACCATCACGGTGTAGAGCCAGACCCAGTGGCGCATCAGCCGGTGGGTGTTGAAGGCGATGACGGCGGTGGCGGCCACCGCGCCGCGCTCGTCCCAGCCGACCAGCAGCCGGTTGCGGCCCTCGGAGAGGGCGGTGAGGTGGCGCACCCACTCGGGGCGGATGTCCTCGGGGGTGACGGGTGGGACGAAACCGACGGCGCCGCCCGCGTTGGTGACGTCCGCCCACAGGGCGAGCACTCCGTCGCGCAGCGCGCCGTCCACCGGCGGATCCAGCTGGAAGGTGAGCGGCATGCCCCCGACCCTAACCGGGCCCGCGCACCCCAACCGGGGCCGCACCCACCCCCTCGACGATCTCAGACCCGCATCGGCTGCGGGGACTCGCGGCGGTCGGCGTCCGGGCCCGGGTACTCGCGGATGATCTCGTAGCGGGTGTTCCGCTCGACCGGGCGGAAGCCGGCGTCCCGGATGAGGTCCAGCAGGTCGTCGCGGGTCAGCTTGTTCGGGGTGCCGTAGTTGTCGGCGTCATGGGTGATCTTGTACTCGACCACCGAGCCGTCCATGTCGTCGGCGCCGTGCTGGAGTGCGAGCTGCGCGGTCTGCACCCCGTGCATGACCCAGAAGACCTTCACATGCGGGACGTTGTCGAAGAGCAGCCGGGAGACGGCGAAGGTCTTCAGCGCCTCCGCCCCGGTCGCCATGGTCGTCCGCGCCTGGAGCTTGTTGCGGACCTTGCCGTCCTGCATGTCCACGAAGTCGTGCTGGTAGCGCAGCGGGATGAAGACCTGGAAGCCGCCCGTCTCGTCCTGGAGCTCGCGCAGCCGCAGCACGTGGTCCACCCGGTGCCGGGGCTCCTCGATGTGCCCGTACAGCATGGTGGACGGGGTCTTCAGGCCCTTCTCGTGCGCCAGGCGGTGGATGCGGGACCAGTCCTCCCAGTGGGTGCGGTGGTCCACGATGTGCTGGCGGACCTCCCAGTCGAAGATCTCCGCGCCGCCGCCGGTCAGCGACTCCAGACCGGCCTCGATCAGCTCGTCCAGGATGTCCGAGGCGGACATGCCGGAGATGGTCTCGAAGTGGTGGATCTCGGTGGCGGTGAAGGCCTTCAGCGAGACGTTCGGCAGCGCCTCCTTGAGGGCGCTGAGCGAGCGCGGGTAGTAGCGCCAGGGGAGGTTGGGGTGGAGCCCGTTGACGATGTGCAGCTCGGTGAGGTTCTCGTTCTCCATCGCCTTGGCGAGGCGGACGGCCTCCTCGATGCGCATGGTGTACGCGTCCTTCTCGCCCGGCTTGCGCTGGAAGGAGCAGTACGCGCAGGACGCGGTGCACACGTTCGTCATGTTGAGGTGGCGGTTGACGTTGAAGTGGACCACGTCACCGTTCTTGCGGGTGCGCACCTCGTGGGCGAGGCCGCCGAGCCAGGCCAGATCGTCGGACTCGTAGAGGGCGATGCCGTCCTCGCGGGTCAGCCGCTCCCCGGACCGGACCTTCTCCTCCAGCTCGCGCTTGAGTCCCGCGTCCATATCCGGCCGCCTCTCCTACGTGTGTCGTGTCTGCCGCGTCTACCTGCGTCTGCCCGCGTCCACCCGCGTCTGTCCTGATCGGGCCGTCCCCACGGTACTCCCCGGAGGTCACTCCTCCTCGGGCAGCTCCCCGACCCGGTTCTCCCACTTGGTGGAGAGCACGATGGTGGTACGGGTACGGGAGACGCCCCGGGTGCCGGAGAGCCGGCGGATGGTCTTCTCCAGCCCGTCCACATCGCTGACCCGCACCTTGAGCATGTACGAGTCGTCGCCGGCGATGAACCAGCAGTCCTCGATCTCCGCCAGGTCCCGCAGTCGGCGCGCCACGTCCTCGTGGTCGGCGGCGTCGGAGAGCGAGATACCGATCAGCGCGGTCACGCCGAGGCCCAGCGAGGCGGAGTCCACGGTGGCCCGGTAGCCGGTGATGACCCCCGCGGCCTCCAGGCGGTTGATCCGGTCGGTGACGGAGGGCCCGGAGAGCCCGACGAGCCGGCCGAGCTCGGCGTACGAGGCGCGACCGTTCTCCCGAAGGGCCTGGATGAGCTGCCTATCCACGGCGTCCATAGACGTGAAGCCTTCCATTGTTCATCGATCCGGCAGGACAAGTGTAGAAAGAAAGGCGCCCCAGCGATCACGCGCGGTGCGCGCCTGGCCCCGCCGGCGTGACGGGGGCGTCGAAGCAGTCGGTACGGGTCGCGCGGGGGCGTCAGTCGCGGGACTCCCCCGGCTCCGGCTCCGACCCCGGCCCCGGCCCCGGAGCCGAGCCGCCGCCCAGCTCACCCTTCCAGCGCCGGTACAGCCCGTGCCGCACGCCCGCCGCGTCCAGCACCCGGCCGGCCACGAAGTCCACCAGGTCCTGGATATGGGTGGCGCCCGCGTAGAACGCCGGGGAGGCCGGCAGCACCACCGCGCCCGCCTCGTCCAGCGCCACCAGGTGCCGGAGGGTCTGGCCGTTCAGCGGGGTCTCCCGTACCGCCATCACCAGGGGGCGGCGCTCCTTGAGGGTGACGCTGGCGGCCCGCTGGAGCAGGTCCTTGGAGAGGCCGAGCGCCACGCCCGCCACACAGGCGGTGGAGGCCGGCACCACCAGCATCCCCTTGACCGGGTACGAGCCGGAGGACGGCCCGGCCGCGAGGTCGCCCGCCGCCCAGTGGCGTACCGCCGCCACGTCCACGTCGAAGGTGCCCGGCTTGCCGTCCGCCCCGCGCGCCAGCCATTCGCGCAGGTCTTCCTGCCAGTGGGCGTCGCGGAAGGCGATCCGGGTCTCGTCCAGCAGGGTCAGCCGGGAGGCCCGGGACACCACCAGGTCCACGCTCTCCCCGGCCGCGAGCAGCCCCCGCAGCACGGCGGCGGCGTACGGGGTCCCCGAGGCCCCGGACACGCCGACGACCCAGGGCACACGCGGGCCGCTGACGGAGCCGGCGGTGGGGCCGGTGGCGGGGCTGCTGGTCATGGCCCCGAGCCTATCCGCCGGGTCGGCGCCCCGGACGCGCGGTCCGCCGCGCCGGGGGACCCGCCGAGGGAACCCCCGGGAGAACCGCCGGGAGGACCCCCAGGAGAACCGCCAGGAGAACCGCCGGGAGAACCGCCAGGAGAACCGCCGGGAGAACCGCCGGGGGGGAACCGCCCGGGGGGAACCACCCACCCCGCCCGCACGTTCCCCGCACACAGGACCGCGACGACCGCGACGCCGCGAGGGGGTTCCATGGCACGGACGACGACCGGCGAGCTCACCGGCTGGAGGCACGTCTCCCGGGCGAAGGCCGCCGCCTGGCTGATGGCGTGCTGGATCGCCCTGCTCTGGGCCCTGGAGCTGGTGGACACGGCCACCGGGCACGCCCTGGACGGCTACGGGGTCAGCCCGCGGGACACCGGCGAGCTGCGCGACATCGTGCCCTCCGCCTTCCTCCACTACGGCTTCGACCATCTGATGGCCAACACCATCCCGC
>NZ_JBEYXH010000047.1:0-55639 GCF_040644755.1 Streptomyces sp. NPDC046887 | reverse complement strand
GGTCAGCCCGCGGGACACCGGCGAGCTGCGCGACATCGTGCCCTCCGCCTTCCTCCACTACGGCTTCGACCATCTGATGGCCAACACCATCCCGCTGGCCGTGATGGGCTTCCTCGCCGCGCTGGGCGGTATTCGCCGCTTCCTGGGCGTCGCCGCGCTGATCATCGTCGCCGACGGCCTCGGCGTCTGGCTGGTCTCCCCCGAGTACAGCGTCACCGCGGGCGCCTCCGGCCTGGTCTTCGGCCTCTTCGGCTATCTGGTCGCCCGCGGCTTCGTGGACCGCAGCGCCCCCGACATCGTGGTCGGCCTGCTGGTCGGCGCGATCTGGGGCGGCTCCATCTGGTTCGGCATATCCCCCGGCCAGGACGGCGTCAGCTGGCAGGGCCACCTCTTCGGCCTGGCGGCAGGCACCCTGGCCGCCTTCGTCTTCCGCCGCCGAGCGCCGCGCAGGGCGGCCCTCCCGCCGTACGCCTGAGGATGCGGGCCCTCGCGGGTTCAGGAGCGTGCGCCCGGGTCCACGGGGAGGTCGGCGGTGTCGATGGTGAGCCGACCGATACGGGTGTCCACGGTGACCTTCCCGCCGTACGGGATGGTGTCCTGGCCCCGGTAGCCGTCGGGGCCGGGGTTCCACCGGGTCACGCAGTGCGCCCGGTACGGGTCGAGGACCAGGTAGTTCGGGATGCCGCGCCGCGCGTACGCCTGGTCCTTCACCTCGTAGTCGAGGTGCGCGGTGCCCGGCGACACCACTTCCGCCGCCAGCTCGATCAGCTCCGGCGGGTAGGCGATGAGGTTCCTGGCCACCTCCGCAGCCGGCAGCAGCGCGAGGTCCGGGCAGAACTCGTCGTCCTCGTCGAACGGCACCGCCACATCGCTCACGCACTCCCAGCCCTCAGGGAGCTGGGCGGCGAGCTGGTCCCACAGGGTGTGGATGGTGGCGCCGTCGAACGGCTTCACCGGGGTGAGCAGGAAGCTGCCCGCGACGATCTGCGACCGGAAGCCGGGGAACGCGTCCTCGAACCGGCTCAGCCGCGCGGCCACGGGTGCTCCGTCCGTACCGGTCATGCCGAGCCCCTTCCCGATCCGCGCACTCGGTGGTCAGGCCGGACGCTAGCGGTCGACCGTGGGTGACGGGCCCGGTTCCGTCCCCTTCACCCCTTCGGGCTACCCCCGCAGCCCCCGGACCACCAGGTCCAGCAGGGCGCAGGCGAAGAGGGCGATGCCGATGAAGCCGTTGACCGTGAAGAAGGCCCGGTTGAGGCGGGAGAGGTCGTGGGGGCGGACGATGGTGTGCTCGTAGACAAAGGCGGCGGCGACGACGAGGAGGCCGAGCCAGAAGAAGAGGCCGGCACCGGTGAGCAGGGCGTACCAGACGAGCAGCCCGGTGGTGACGACATGGGCGGCGCGGGCGCCGTGCAGGGCGGCGGGGATGCCGTAGCGGGCGGGGACGGACTTCACGCCGTGGGCGCGGTCGGCCTGGACGTCCTGGCAGGCGAAGATGAGGTCGAAGCCGCCGATCCAGACGCCGACCGCGAGGCCGAGGACCACCGCGTCCCAGGACCAGGCGCCGGTGACAGCGATCCAGGCGCCGACCGGGCCCATGGCCTGGGCCAGACCCAGGATGGCGTGCGGGAAGTTCGTGAACCGCTTGCCGTAGGGATAGACCACCATCGGCACGACGGCGATCGGGGCCAGGGTCAGGCAGAGCGGGTTGAGGAGGGCGGCGGCGCCGAGGAAGACGGCCAGGGCGAGCAGGGCGCCGGTCCAGGCGGAGCGGACCGAGACCGCGCCGGTGACCAGTTCGCGGCTCGCGGTGCGCGGGTTCCGGGCGTCGATCTCACGGTCGATGATCCGGTTGCAGGCCATCGCGAAGGTGCGCAGCCCCACCATCGCCACGGTGACCAGGAGGAGTTCCAGCCAGTGCACCGAGCGGTCGGCTTCGAACATGGCGGTCAGGGCGGCGATATAGGCGAAGGGCAGCGCGAAGACCGAGTGCTCGATCATCACCAGCCGGAGGAAGGACTTCACCTTGCCGGCCGGCTGCGGCCGGGGCGCGGGACCGGAGCTGACGACTCCGTCGGCGGTGGTCATCACGCGAGGCTCTCCAGGAAGGCGTCGAGGTCGGTCAGCAGAGCGGAGACGGGCAGCGGGCCGGTCTCCACGGTGACCGGGGCGACCTCGTCGCCGGGCGGGGTGACGCGGGCGGTGAAGGCGTACGCGTCGGGACCGGCCGGGTGGGCGTCCAGCCGCAGCACGGCGCCGCCGTCCACGGTGAAGGGGCCTGCGGCGGCGGCCAGTTCGGCGCGCAGTTGCTCGGCGAACCCGGCCGGCTCGGTGTTCCGTACGCCGGGCAGGTCGAAGCCGTCGCCCTCGCCGGTCCCGGTCTCGTAGAGCACCGCCCAGGTGTCCCCGGGCCCGGCGAACTCGGCCGGGTCGACGCCCGCCTCGGCGGCGGCCCGGATGACGTCCGTGTCGGCCGGGTCGAGCTCGGGGCGGACGAAGGCCACATAGGCGTCCTCACCGCCGAGGAAGAGGGCCGGGCCGGCCATCGCGGAGCCGCTCACAGTCCGTACTCCTTCCAGCGCCGGTCCACCGTGGCCGCCGTCTCCGGGTCGGACACCACCATCTCGGGCCAGCCGCCGTCCCGGGTGTAGCCCTCCTCGGGCCATTTGGCGGTGGCGTCGATACCCGCCTTGCCGCCCCAGAACTGCTGGTAGGAGGCGTGGTCCAGATGGTCCACCGGCCCCTCGACCACGGTCAGGTCGCGGGCGTAGTCGGTGTTGCCCAGCGCCCGCCAGGACACCTCGTGCAGATTGCGTACGTCGCAGTCGGCGTCCACGACCACGATCAGCTTGGTGAGCGACATCATGTGCGCGCCCCAGATGGCGCTCATCACCTTCTGCGCGTGCTTGGGGTACTTCTTCTCGATCGAGACGATGGCGCAGTTGTGGAAGCCGCCGGACTCGGGGAGGTGGTAGTCCACGATGTCCGGGACGATGATCTTGAGCAGCGGGAGGAAGAAGCGCTCGGTGGCGCGGCCCAGCGGCCCGTCCTCGGTGGGCGGGCGGCCGACCACGATGGACTGGAGCAGCGGCCGGCGGCGCATGGTCACGCAGTCGATGGTGAGCGCCGGGAACGGCTCCTGCGGGGTGTAGAAGCCGGTGTGGTCGCCGAACGGCCCCTCGGGAAGGGTCTTGCCGGGCTCCAGCCAGCCTTCCAGCACCACCTCGGCCTGCGCCGGCACCTGGAGCGGCACGGTCTTGCAGTCGACCATCTCGATCCGCTTGCCCCGGAGGAACCCGGCGAACAGGTACTCGTCGATGTCCTCCGGCAGCGGCGCGGTGGAGGCGTAGGTGACGGCGGGCGGCGCCCCGAAGGCGATGGCGACCGGCAGCCGCTCCCCGCGCCGGGCGGCCACCTGGTAGTGGTTGCGGCTGTCCTTGTGGATCTGCCAGTGCATGCCGATGGTGCGCCGGTCGTGCCGCTGGAGCCGGTACAGCCCGAGGTTGCGGATGCCGTTCTCGGGGTGCCGGGTGTGGGTGAGCCCCAGGTTGAAGAAGGAGCCGCCGTCCCCGGGCCAGGTGAACAGCGCGGGCAGCGCGTCCAGGTCGACGTCCTCGCCGGTGAGGACCACCTCCTGGACGGGGGCGTCCTTCACCTTCTTCGGCGGTACGTGGGCCATCGCGCCGAGCTTGCCGAAGGCCTCGCGCACCCCGGTGAAGCCGTGCGGCAGCTCGGGGCGGAGCAGCCCGCCGATCTTCTCGCCGATCTCGTCGTACGACTTCAGGCCCAGCGCCTTCAGCGTGCGGCGGTCGGTGCCGAAGACGTTCATCGCCAGCGGCATGGCCGAGCCGCGCACGTTCTCGAAGAGCAGGGCCGGGCCGCCGGACTTCTGCACCCGGTCGACGATCTCCCCGACCTCCAGGTACGGATCGACTTCGGCCTTGATGCGCTTGAGGTCGCCGTCGCGCTCCAGCGCCCTGAGCAGCGAGCGAAGATCGTCGTAAGCCATGGGGTCCAGTATCCGCCACCGGCTACGCTGGCTCTGTCACCGGGGCTGTCGCGACACGGCCCGCCGCTGCTTCCAGGGGGCTGTCCCACATGCTCAGGGCGCTCATGTTCATCCTGCCGCTGGCGCTGACGATCTACGCCTTCATCGACTGCCTGAACACCTCGGAGGAGGAGACCAAGCACCTGCCGAAGGTGGCCTGGGTCTTCATCATCCTGCTGTTCTGGATCGTCGGCCCGATCGTCTGGCTGGTCGGCGGCAAGGCCCGCACCGGGCCCCGTCCCGGCGCGGGCAGGCCCGGCGGCCGTGGCCGCTCGGGCGGCGGCTGGGTCGCGCCGGACGACAACCCGGAATTCCTGAAGTCGCTGGGCGGCGACCGCCCGGCCGCCCCGCGCGAGGACCGCGAGGAAGGGTCCGAGCCTGAAAAGGACGCCCGCCCGGCGGACGAGCAGGGCGGCGGCGGTCCGGCCGACGGCGGCCCTGGCCCCTCGAAGTCCTGAGTCCCGACAGCCCTCAGGAGGCGTCGAAGTCCCGCGCCTCGTAGTCGTCGCGCAGGCCCTGCCAGCGCTTGGTGGACCAGTCGGCCCAGTCGGTGCGGTGGCCGTCCAGATGGGCGGCCAGGTGCAGGAAGTGGTCGTGCCAGCAGGCCAGCCGGTCCAGCCGCTGTTCCTCGGTGCCCCGGAACTCGTTGGTGAAGCGCAGCACGGTGGTGCCCGGCCGCTCGCCCGGCTCCAGCTGGAACCGCATCCTGCCGTGCGGCCCCACCGTGTACTCGGCGATCCGCTTCAGCTCCCAGGCCGTCACCGTCCCGCTCTCGGCGGGCCCGGGGGCCGCCGTGCGGTCGGGCGGGGTCAGCCAGCGCAGCGCGACCTCGCCGCCCAGCCGGGGCTGGAGCCCCCGGGACTCCGCCAGCCAGTCGCCCAGCCCACCGGGGGTGGTGAGCGCCAGCCAGACCCGCTCGCCGGGGTGCGGCAGCGGCACGGCGAACCGGAGGATGTGCCGGTCGCCGCGGGTCTCCGTCTCACCGGGCGGCAGCAGCGTGGGGGCCATGCCCCCAGCCTCCCGCGCCGCCCGGCCGCGCGCGACCGCGCCCTCGCCGGAGCGGTCACACCCCGGCGGTCACACTCCGGCGGTCACACCCCGGCGTAGGAGTGCTTGCTGTTCACGAAGATGTTCACGCCGTAGTAGTTGAAGAGGAAGCAGGCGAACGCGATGAGCGCGATGTACGCCGCCTTGCGGCCCTTCCAGCCGGCGGTCGCCCGGGCGTGCAGATACGCGGCGTAGGCGACCCAGGTGATGAAGGACCAGACCTCCTTGGCGTCCCAGCCCCAGTAGCGGCCCCAGGCGTCGCCGGCCCAGATGGCGCCCGCGATGATGGTGAAGGTCCACAGCGGGAAGATCGCCGCGTTGACCCGGTAGGCGAACTTGTCCAGGGACGCGGCGGCCGGCAGCCGCTCCAGCACCGAGCGGGCGAAGGCGCTCGGCGAACCGCCGCCGGCGAGCTTGCTCTCGTAGGAGTCGCGGAACAGGTAGAGCAGGGTGGCGACCGCGCCCAGGTAGAAGACGGCGCCGCAGAAGATCGCGGTGGAGACGTGGATCCACAGCCAGTACGAGTGCAGCGCCGGGACCAGCTGGTCGCTCTCGGTGTAGAGCCAGGTGGTGGCGATGCCGAGGTCCAGCAGGACGGTGGTGACCAGCGGCAGGCCCATCCAGCGGATGTTCTTCTTCGCCAGCAGGAAGCCGAGGTACGCGCCGACCGCCACCGTGGAGAAGGTGGTGGAGAACTCGTACATGTTGCCCCAGGGGGCCCGCTGCACCGAGACCGCGCGGGTGACCACACCGGCCGCCTCGACCAGGAAGGCGAGAGTGGTCAGCGAGACGGCGATCCGCCCGTAGAGGTCGCCCTGCTCGTCCCCGCCGGCCGCGCCCGGACCGTCCGGCACGTCCCGCGCCCCGCTGGCAGAGCGGGTGACCACCTTGGGCCGGTCCAGCACCGCCGTACCGCCCGCGGTCTTCACCTGGGGGGCCGAGGCCGCGGCGGCGGTACGGGCCGGGGTGAGCGCGGCGGCGGTGCGGCCGACCTTGCTGCGGCTGCCGAGGACCCATTCGGCGATATGCGCCAGGAAGGCGAGGGTGTAGACGGCCATCGACGAGTAGATGAGCACATTGCTCATCTCCGCGAGGCTCTCGTTGGTCGCGGCGGCGAGATTCACTTCTCAGCCCCTTCTTCGGCGGGGCCGGCGGAGCCGGCGGGATCTGCGGCGGAGGCGGCAGTGTCTGCGGGATCCGCGGCGGAGGCGGAAGCAGCCGCGGTGGAGTCGGCGGACTTCGCAGGATCGCCCGCGGGGTCGGCGGCGGAGGAGGCGACAGCGTCTGCGGGATCGGCGGCGGAGGCGGCGGGATCCGCGGGGTCTGCGGCGGGATCCGCGGGGTCGGCGGCAGGACCGCCGGAGCGGGCGGGCTTGCCCGAGGCGGGGGCCGCCGGGGTGACGGCGCCGGGGGTAGCGGGCTCAGCGGGACCGGCGGGGGACGCGGCGTCCCCATCTGCGGCTTCCGGGCCGGCCGCTTCCGGGGCGGCCGCTTCCGGCTCTTCGCCTCCGAGGGCATCCGTAGCGTCCCCGCCCCCGGGGCCCTCGGCCGTCGGCGCGGTCGGGGCCAGGGCGTGGAGGCGGGCGGCCAGTTCGGCCAGCTCCTCGGGGAGCTTCGCGGACTCGCTGCGGCCCAGCCCCGCCATCTCCACCACCGTCACCCCGTCGGGACCGGCGGTGGCCCGTACCCACACCCGGCGGCGCTGGATGAACAGCGAGCCGGCCAGGCCCGCGATCGCGGCGATCGCACCGGCCAGCGCCAGGCCGTTGCCGGGCTGCTGGGAGATCTGGAAGCTGGCCCACTCCTTGATCTCCTTCTCGAAGGTGACCGAGCCGGCGCCGTCGGGCAGCTTCATGGTCTCGCCGGGCAGCAGGGTCTGCTTGAAGACGTCGCCGTTCTTGTCCTTGAACGGCTTCAGCTTGCTGCGGTCGAGCTGGTAGACGTTCTGCGGCAGTCCGGCGTTGACCCGCAGGTCGCCGTGGTAGGCGCCGAGGTTGAGGGCGGGGGCGGCCAGGCCGGGGAACTTGCTGAACATCTGGCCGTGGCCCTTGCCCGCGTAGGTCGGGACGAAGAAGGCCGGCAGGCCCAGCTGCTCCTTCTTGCCCTTCTTGTCGCGGTAGCCGTCCATCACCTTGATCACACCGGTGGAGGTGATGTTGTTGTCCACCGGGAGCAGCGGCACCGCGCCCTTGAAGACGACCTCGCCGCGCGGATCGCGGACGGTGACCACCGGGGCGTAGCCGTGGGAGATCAGGTACACCTTGGTGCCCTCGACCACCAGCGGCTCGTTGACCTTGATCTTGCCCTTCTTGTCCGGGCCACCGGGCACCGAGTAGTTCACGTCCGCCTCGAAGGTGCGGGGCGTGCCGCGCTGCGGGCCGCTCGTCTCGTAGGTGCCGCTGAACTGGTCCAGGGTGAAGCTGAACGGGGCCAGGTCGTCGGTGTCGAAGAGGGAGCCGGAGCGGAAGTCGTCGTAGAGCGGCAGCGTGTTGGAGAAGCCGTCGCCCTCCACCACCAGCTTGCCGCCCTCGGACTTGAAGAGCTGGCCGGTGGCGAAGGCCACCAGCATCACGATCAGCGCCACATGGAAGAGCAGGTTCCCGGCCTCGCGCAGATAGCCCTTCTCGCCGGCGACCGAGCCCTTGGCGCGGTGCGCCCGGTAGCGGCGGCCCTTAAGCAGCCGCAGCGCGGCCTCGTCGACCTGCTCGGGCGTGGCCCCGGTGCGCCAGGTGGTGTACGCCGGGAGGCGGGTGAGGCGCTTGGGGGCGGCCGGCGGGCGGCCGCGCAGCTGGCCGACGAACTGCCAGCTGCGGGGCACGATGCAGCCGATGAGGGAGACGAACAGCAGGATGTAGATCGCGGAGAACCACACCGAGCTGTAGACGTCGAAGAGCTGGAGCTTCTCGTAGAGCGGGGTGAGGCCGGGGTTGGCGGTCTTGAAGTCCTGGACCTTCATCTCGTCCACCCCGTTCTGCGGGATGAGCGAGCCCGGGATGGCCCCGAGGGAGAGCAGGAAGAGCAGGATCAGCGCGACCCGCATGGAGGTCAGCTGGCGCCAGAACCAGCGCAGCCAGCCGATCGGCCCGAGCGTCGGGCCGCCGGTGGAGGTGTCCTCCCGGGGGGCGGTGGACAACTGGGCGCCGGCCTCGGCCTCAGAAGCCGCCTCGGCCTCGGAAGCCGCCGCTTCGGTCTCGGAGGCGGCGCGGTTCACCGCGCTCGTGTCGGTCTTGCTCATCGGACTAGATCCCCACCTGGAAACCGTTGGACCACACCTGCATCTGCTGCACCAGGGTGTCCCACACACCTGTGAGGAGCAGCAGTCCGGTCGCGATCATCATGGCGCCGCCGATCCTCAGCACCCAGGCGTAGTGGCGCTTGACCCAGCCGAAGACGCCGAGCGCCTTGCGGAAGGCGATGGCCGCGAGGACGAACGGTACGCCCAGACCGAGGCAGTACGCGAAGGTGAGCAGCGCCCCGCGCCCGGCGCCGGCCTCGGTGGCCGACAGGGACAGGGCGGAGCCGAGGGTCGGGCCGATGCACGGGGTCCAGCCGATGCCGAACAGCGCGCCAAGGAGCGGCGCCCCGACCAGCCCGGTGGCGGGCTTGCGGTGGAAGCGGAACTCGCGCTGGGTGAACCAGGGCATCAGCCCGGCGAAGAAGACGCCCAGCAGGATCATCAGCACACCGAGGACGGTGGTGAGGGTCTCCCGGTACTCCTGGAGGGTGCTGCCGAAGTAGCCGAAGAGGGCGCCGCCGGAGACGAAGACGGCGGTGAAGCCGAGGACGAAGAGGGCGGCGCCGGCGGTCATCCGGCCGCGCCGGGCGTCGGCCAGGTCGGTGCCGGTGACCCCGGTCACGTAGGACAGGTAGCCGGGGACCAGCGGCAGCACGCACGGGGAGAAGAAGGACACCAGTCCGGCGAGCAGGGCGATGGGCAGGGCGAGCAGCAGCGCACCGCTCTCTACCGTCTCGTTCATAGGACTACTTCTCCGCGACCAGCGGGTCGATCATCTCGCGCAGCTTGTCCTCGCCGAGGGCGGCCATCGAGCGGGCGGCGATCCGGCCCTCGCGGTCGAGCGCGATGGTGGTCGGGATGGTCTGCGGGTTGAGCGTGCCCTTGGGGAAGCCGTTCACCAGCAGCTTGCCCGCCGGGTCGTGCAGGCTCGGGTAGGTGATCTGGAAGTTCTTCTCGAACTGCACGGCCTGGTTCTCGTTGGGGTCGCGGACGTTGAGTCCGACGAACTCCACGCCCTGCTTCTTCAGCTCCTTGGAGACCTTGGCGAAGTGCGGAGCCTCGGCGCGGCAGGGGCCGCACCAGGAGCCCCAGACGTTGAGGACGACGACCTTGCCCTTGAGGTCGGCCACGTCGAACTGCTCGCCGGTGAGGGTCTTGCCCGCTATGGCGCCGGCCGGCTTGCGGTCGGCCGGGGCGACGGTGGCGATGCCGCTCTTGCCGGTGACGAAGTTGGTACCGCCGCCGCTCTTGAGGTCGCCGTCGCCGCCACCGCACGCGGTGAGCGTGAGCGCGGCCGCGACGGCACCGGTGAGCAGCAGGGCGCTGCGGGGGGCGCGGCGGGTTCCGGAACTCGACCGAGGGCTCATGTGAAAAGTTTCGCATGGGCGTTCCGGGGATCTTCCGCGCCCCCCTGGCTGCCCGTAAAGGGCTGATGTGAATAGCGCCTAAGGGAGCCGGAAGCCCCGGAGGCTCCCAGCTTCCTTGGATTCAAGATCGGCTCCCGGCCCCGCAGGCCCTGTTCCGGCCCCCGCCGCCCCTCAGGCGGACCTCGGACGGACTCCGGACAGCCCTCAGACGGACTTCAGAAAGGTGTTCCAGCCGCCGGTCGGGGACTGCCCGGGCTGAAGGGTGCGCATTTTCTCCACGATCTTCGGGTCCTGCACGTCCAGCCAGTCGCAGAACTGGCGGAAGGAGACCATCCGCACGTCCTTCTTTCCGCCGATGTGCTTGATCGCGGATTCCACGGCGTCCATGTAGATACCGCCGTTCCACTGCTCGAAGTGGTTGCCGACGAAGAACGGCGCGCGGTTGGACTCGTAGGCGCGCTGGAATCCCGCGATGTACGCCTCGGTGGACTGCCGCTTCCACTCCGGGTAGCGGGAGGTCATGCCCTTGGTGGAGTTGCCGGACTGGTTGGCGAGCATGTTGTAGTCCATCGACAGCACCTCGAAGGACCGCCCGGGGAAGGGGATCTGCTGGAGGGGCAGGTCCCAGACGCCCTGCTTCTTGGCGGGCCACATCTGGTGGCCGCCGGGCGAGCTGGCGTCGTAGCGCCAGCCGAGCTTCTTCGCCGTGGGCAGCAGGTTGTCCTGGCCGAGCAGACAGGGGGTGCGGCCGCCGACGAGTTCCTTGCGGTAGTCGAAGGGCAGCGGGTCGATGTCCTTCCAGCCCGAGATGGTCTTCCATTCGGTGACGAACTTCACGGCCTGGTCGATCTCGCTCTGCCAGTCCGCGGAGCTCCAGTTCCCCACCGATCCGGAACCGGCGCAGAAATGCCCGTTGAAATGGGTGCCTATCTCGTGTCCGTCGAGCCAGGCCTGGCGGACGTATTTCAGCGTCTGCTTGATGTGGTCGTCGGTGAGGTAGCCGATGTCGGAGGCGCCGACGCGGTTCTTCGGCGGGCGGTAGAGGGTCTGCTTGGACTCGGGCAGCAGATAGAGCCCGGAGAGGAAGAAGGTCATCGCCGCGTCGTGTTCCTTGGCGAGTTCCAGGAAACGCGGGAAGAGGCCGTTGCCGACCTCGCCCGCGCCGTCCCAGGAGAACACCACGAACTGCGGCGGGGTCTGACCCGGCTCCAGCGGTACGGGCCGGTCCGGCTGGTGGGGCTGCTTGCCGGTGTCGGCCGTGGAGCCGTCGCCTATCAGCCGTTCCTTGGCGGTCGGCGAGGGGCTCGTTCCGCCGCCCTTGCCGGGGTCGCCGGCGCCACCCGCCCCGTCGCCACCGGACTTGCCGCTCGCCGACTCACAGCCGGCGACCCCGAGGGCGGCCGCTGCCCCGACTCCCGCTCCGAGCAGTCCCCTTCGAGTGATGCCGCGCATATCGTCCCCATCCGCGTTCGCGCTTCTTCGCTGCCGTGCCGGCGCTCCCTACCTGACGTGGGACTTGACTTGGGTCAAAACCGGCATTCAGTGAGAGGGGTGGGGAACTCGCGCGGTTCCGGAGCGGGGTGCACCACTTCGCAGTGTCATGCCCTGACCACACAGCGGCGCCCGGCCCCGTACCCCTGGAGATACGAAGCCGGGCGCCCTGTGCCTTGCTCAGGTGCCTCACTCAGGCGCCGAAGGCCTTGGACGCGCCCTTGGACTTGGCCGGCCTGGCGCCCGCGCGCAGATGCGGCGGGACCAGGTCGAGCGCGGGCTCGCTGTAGCCGACCGAGACCAGCTTGGCGCCCTGGTAGGTGAAGGAGGTCAGCGAGGCGAGGGTGCACTGCCGGCGGCGCGGGTCGTGCCAGAGGCGGCGCTTCTCGGCGAAGCTGCGGACGATCCAGATCGGCAGCTGGTGGCTGACGCACACCGCCTCATGGCCCCGGGCCGCGTCCCGGGCCGCGTCCAGCGCGCCCATCATCCGCACCACCTGCTCGATGTACGGCTCACCCCAGGAGGGGCGGAACGGGTTGGTGAGGTGGCGCCAGTTCTCCGGGCGGCGCAGCGCCCCGTCGCCGACGCCGAAGGTCTTGCCCTCGAAGACGTTGGCCGCCTCGATCAGGCGCTCGTCGGTGGCCACGTCCAGGCCGTGCGTCTTGGCGACCGGCTCGGCCGTCTCCTGCGCCCGCTCCAGCGGGGAGGCCACCACATGGGTGACGTCCCGCGCCGCGAGGTGCTCGGCGACCCGGTCGGCCATCCGCCGCCCCAGCTCGGAGAGGTGGTAGCCCTCGCGCCGCCCGTAGAGCACCCCGTCCGGGTTGTCCACCTCGCCGTGGCGCACCAGGTGGACGACGGTGACCTCGCTCTCCTGCTTGCGGGTGCTCACGCGGCGGCCCCCGGAGTGGCCTGGGCGGCGGCGCGGGCGGCGGCCGGCAGCGCGTCGGAGATCCGCTCGATGGCCCGGGCGTCGTGCGCGGTGGACACGAACCAGGACTCGAAGGCGGACGGCGGCAGATAGACGCCCCCGGCCAGCATCGCGTGGAAGAAGGCGGTGAAACGGAACGACTCCTGGCGCTTGGCGTCCTCGTAGTTCCGCACCCGCTCCTCCCCGGTGAAGAACACCGAGAACATGTTGCTCGCGGTCTGGATCCGGTGCGCCACGCCCTCCTTGTTCAGGGCGATGGACACCAGCTCCCGCACCTCCCGGGAGACCGCGTCCACCTTCGCGTACGCCCCGTCGTCCAGCAGCCGCAGCTGGGCGAGGCCGGCGGCGGTGGCGACCGGGTTACCGGAGAGGGTGCCCGCCTGGTAGACCGGGCCGGCCGGGGCGAGGTGCGCCATCACCTCGGCGCGCCCGCCGAACGCGGCCGCCGGGAAGCCGCCGCCCATCACCTTGCCGAAGGTCATCAGGTCGGGGACGACCCCGTCCACCCCGAACCAGCCGGCCCTGCTGGTACGGAAGCCGGTCATCACCTCGTCCGAGACGAACAGCGCGCCGTGCTCCGCGCAGAGGTCCTTGAGCCCCTGGTTGAAGCCCTCGGCGGGCGGGACCACGCCCATGTTGCCCGGCGAGGCCTCGGTGATCACACAGGCGATCTGGCCCGGGTTGGCGGCGAAGGCCTCGCGCACCGCGTCCAGGTCGTTGTACGGCAGCACGATGGTGTCGCCGGCCTGGGCGCCGGTGACGCCCGGGGTGTCCGGCAGGGCGAAGGTGGCCAGCCCCGAGCCGGCGGCGGCCAGCAGCGCGTCCACATGCCCGTGGTAGCAGCCGGCGAACTTCACCACCTTGGCGCGGCCGGTGAAGCCGCGGGCCAGCCGGATCGCCGACATGGTGGCCTCGGTGCCGGAGGACACCAGCCGCACCTGCTCCACCGGGGGGACGCGGTCCACGATCTCCTCCGCGAGCGCCACCTCGCCCTCCCCGGGCGTACCGAAGGAGGTGCCGCGGGCGACCGCCTCCTGCACCGCGGCGATCACCTCGGGGTGGGAGTGGCCGAGGATCATCGGCCCCCACGAGCAGACGAGGTCCACGTACTCCCGGCCGTCGGCGTCCGTCAGGTACGGACCGTCACCGGACACCATGAACCGGGGCGTACCGCCCACGGCCCGGAAGGCGCGCACGGGCGAGTTGACACCGCCGGGCGTCACTTTGGACGCGCGGTCGAAAAGCGTCTGTGAGACTGGGGCTTCGTATGAGTACGGCACGTTGTCCTGACCTGCGAGTACGGGTACGGCTACGGCTGACGGGCGGGCGGCGGCGGGGCGCCGTGGGAAGGTCCGTACGGCGGTCCCGCCCGACGGGCCCGTTGAACGGACCGCCCGCCCGCGACGTTCTTTACGACGAGGCGCCGGACCTCCGCGTCTGCGAAACTGGAGCCTCATAGGGAATGGTCACGCGATCCATGGTGTCAGAGGCGCGGGCCCATCCGCGGACAGGTGTTTCACCACACGTCCGTGGGGGAGGTCACTGTCACGATGATCGGGTTGCGCGGCGGGGGCTGTGTTACCTAAAAAGCAGTCGGGTGGAGATATGCATCGCGGTGGCGGACTGGGCGAGGGGACCGACGACCTGGGTCCCGAGCCTGCCCGGCGGGGAAGGCACCGACGCGAGCAGGACGGACCTCTGGGGAGCACCGGGCCCCTGGGCGGCAGCACAAGCGGGGGTGGCCGGGGCATGGGGGTGACCTACAAGTACTTCGGCGCGCCCGACGGCGCCACCGCGGCCCGGGTACCGATCTCGATGCGCCCGGAGGAGCTGGGCGGCGACGAGCTCGGCATGGGCGGGATGTTCACCAAGATCAAACCCGAGACGATAGCCGCGATGGTGCTCACCGGCATCCAGGGCATGCCCCTGCACCGCGTCCCCCCGCTGGAGCTGGTCGTCCTCCACCCCGACTACGCCGTGGTCAAGCTCCCCATGACGGTCGTCGACCCGCTGCGCGGCGTAGGCGAGGAGTCCGTCGGCGCCGCCGCCTTCATCTGGTCCACCGTCCCCGACCGCGGCGGCCCCCGCGACGCCTTCAACGTCTACCAGCTGCTCCACGAGTGGCAGGACTTCTCGCACCGACTGCACGAGGCGGGGCACCAGCCCTACTGCTTGGTGTGGCCGTGAGCGCCACCAGCTGAGTCCGAGGGCCCTGACTCCTCGGCCGGGATTCGGCCACGGGTTCGGTGAAAGTGCCGCCTCGGGCGGCTGCGGTGGGCCACAATCGTCGGGCGCGTGCCGGTGGGGTGGGGGTGGATGCCCGTGTCCCGGCCCGGAGAGCCCCGGGCGCCCGTCCGCGCCGGCAGCCGGCGAGCGCGGGCGGCTGCGGGAAGGACACCGCTGTGAACAGCTCCGCCGGACGCGCGGAGGCAGGAGCGTTACGCCGGCCGGACCGTGCCGTCGCACCCGCGCCCCTGCTCACCGACGACCGGGTGCCCTATCTGGCCCGGCTGGCCGAGAAGGCCGCGGCCGCGCTGCTCGCGGCCGGGGTCGAGCTGCGCTACCCCGAGCGGACGGTGCTGCTGACCAAGGGCGAACCCTCCACCCACGTACTGCTGGTGCGGGACGGCTGGCTGAAGGTGACCGACGAGTCCGCCGACGGGCATGAGGCGCTGCTCGCGCTGCGCGGCCCCGGGGACGTGGTGGGCGAGAGCGCGGCCCTGGACGGCACCACCCGGTCCGCCACCGTGGTCACCCTGGAGCCGGTGGCGGCCGTGGTGATCGCCTCCGAACGCTTCCGCGACTTCCTCGACCGCCACCCGGCGGCCGAGCGCTCCCTGATGGCCGTGGTCACCGACCGGATGCGGGCCGGCGACCGCAAACGGCTGGAGCTGGCGGCCTGCGACGTCCGGCAGCGGCTGGCCCGGCTGCTGCTGGAGCTGGCCGAGCACCACGGCGAGCGGGTTGCCGAAGGGGTACGCGTCCGGGTCCCCCTCACCCAGCAGGAGCTGGCCGGGGCGGTGGGCGCCTCCCGCGAATCGGTCGCCCGGCTCCTCGGCGAACTGCGCGAGCGGGACGCCGTGATCACCCGCCGTCAGGAGCTGGTGGTGACCCGGCCAGAGGTACTCCGGCGCATCGGCGGGCCGGCGTGAGGGGACGGAAGGCCCGCGCCGGCAGGCCGATCCCGACCCGCTGACCCGCCACCGGACAGCCGGCCGCACCCCTCTGCGTCATCGGTCACACAGACCGTGCGCAGGACGCCCTACTCGCCCGGCGCCTGCCCGACGACCCTGGTACGGCGGGGGGCCGGCGGGGCCCGTTCAGGTCGGGTCCCGCCGGATCCCGCCGGGGTCCCGTGAGGCGCCTCGGCACCGCCTCGTCACCGCTTCCCCACCTCCGTCCCCGTCCGGCCGGGCCCATCCGGTCGGCGCACCACCGAGGAGACGCGCCGCATGGCGGAACCCAGCAACAAGACCATCCTGCTCATGGACGCCGAGTCGTCCGAGGAGCGGCTCGACACCGAGAAGGCCGTGCTGCGGCGGATGCTGTACGCCGTGCTGAAGGAGGGCCTCTCCGCCGTACCGGTGGAGCCGACCGAGTACCGCGTCGAGGACCGGGGCGACGGGGTGTTCGTCCTGATCGACCCCGCGGTGCCGAAACCGGCCCTGCTCCGGGCGCTGCTCACCGCGGTGCCGGAGCGCCTGGCGAGCGACAACCGGCTGGCCGCCGAGGGCGCCAGGCTCCGGCTGCGGATCGTCGTACACAGCGGGGAGGTGGCGCTGGACGAACGGGGCGCCGTCGGCGGAGACCTCGACCACGCCTTCCGGCTGCTGGAGGCGGACGCGCTCCGGCAGGCCCTGCGGGCGACGGCGGAGCCGAGCGTGCTCTGCGTCTCCGAGGCCGTCCACCGGGGCGTGGTGCGGCACCGCTACCCGGGGGTGCGCGCCGAGCACTTCCACCCGCTGACCGGCACCGCCAAGCACGGCAAGGCGCTGACGGGCTGGTACCACGACCGTACGACGGCGTACGTCGCCGGGGGCGGGGACGGGAAGGGGGCCGGGGACGCGGAGAGAGCCGGGGCCGGGAATCGGGCTGAGGCCGGACCCGGGGCCCCCGCCGCCCCGCCCGCCCCCGCGGCCGCGCCGCCCCAGGGCGGCGCCCAGCCCACGCTGCACGCGCACACCGGCAACTTCTTCTTCGGCACCGCCCAGTTCGGCGGCGACGCCGTGGCCGGCGACAAGTACGGCGGCCCGGCGCCCGAGCGGCCGACCGAGGGTGTGGAAGGGACGGAGCGGTGAGCGGGCGACCGGAGCACGCGGACGACGGCGAGGCCGTGGCGGAGGGACGGCGGGCGGCCCCGGGCGCGGATGGGCCGGAGGAGGTCGAGGCCTCCTCCGGCCGGGACGCCGACGGCCGGGGCTCCGGCGGCCCCCACCCGGCTGACCCGGCCGATCCGGCCGACCCGGCGGACGCGGAGGTCCCCGTGCCGGACGCCTGGGAGGCCGTGGAGCAGCTCTTCGCGCTCGCCCCGCACCTCGCCGCCGGACGGGCCAATGTCATGGCGGGCGAGAACCGGTTCGGCGGGGACGCGGTCGCCGGGGACAAGCACGTCCATCTGCACGGCGGGACGCTGCCCCGGCTGCGGCTGGCCGGGCCGGTGCCGGACGAGGAACTGGCCGAGCTGGTCAGGACGTTCGCACCCAGCCGCCGCTACGACGAACTGGCGGGCGAACTCGCCGTACGGCGGGTGCTGGTGGTCCGCGGGCGGCCGGGCACCGGTCGGCGGACGGCGGCGCTGCGGATGCTCGTCCAGGCGACGAGCGGGGCGGGGAGCGGGGCGGGGAGCCGGTCGGGTCCGGCCGCCGGGGCGGTGGTCGCGCTGGACCCGGGCACCGACCCGGCCGACCTCGCCGGCCACGTACAGCCGGGCCGCGCCCATCTGCTGATGGACCCGGTGAACAGCCCGGACGCCCCGCTGCGGGACGTCCATCTGCACGCGGTACGCAGCCGTCTGGGCGATGACGGGGTGCTGGTCGTGGTCGTGGCGCACGGCAGCGCGGTGGAGGGTGCCGAGCCGTACGACTGGGAGGCCCCGTCGGCGGCCGCCGTGGTGCGGGCCCATCTGGCGGACGCCCTGGAACGCGCCGGTGGGACGGGCCAAGGAGAGGGGCCCGAGGTGCGGGTCGGCGAGCTGCTGGGGCTGGAGGTCGCGGTGCGGTACGTGGGCGGGCGGCCGTCGCCCCGGGAGGCGGCCGGGTTCGGGCGGCTGCTCGCCGAGTGCGCCACCGGGCGCCGTGAGCAGCGGGAACTGGCCGTCTACGGCCGGATGTCGGCGGAGGAGACCGCCGGCTCCTGGTTCGGCGGCGGTGACGGAGGGCCGGACGGCCCCATCGCCCTGCGCGACAAGGCGTTCCTGATCGCGCTGGCCGCCTTCGACGGGTCCGCCTACTCCCTGGTGGCCGAGCTGGGGGACCTGCTCTTCCGCGGGCTGCACGCCGTCGAGGAACCCGAACGCCCCGCCGCGTACCCGGTGTTCGGGACCTCACCGGCCGCCCGAGCGGCCCTGGCGAGGGCCCACGAGTACGACGAGGAGACGGATACCCCCTGGGGGCGGATGCCGCAGCGGTCCATCGCCTTCGGCAACGAGGCCATGTGGAGCACGGTGCTGCACCATGTGTGGACCCGCCACCCCGCCGTCCACGCTCCGCTGGCGGACTGGCTGCGCTCGCTGACCGGCGACCACCGCGTCCTGGTACGGCTGCGGGCCGCGGTGACCTGCGGAGTGCTCGCCTCCGTCGACTTCCCGTACCTCCACGGGAGGTTCCTCGACCCCTGGGGCGCCTCGCCGAACCCGGCCGAGCGGCAGCTGGCGGCCTGGGCGCTGTACACGGCGGCCGAGCAGGGCGCGGACACCGCGGTCCGCCGGCTGCTGGCCCAGTGGAGCGGACGGCCCGACCTGGCCCGGCGGTGGACCGCCGCCCGCGCCTACGCCCTGCTGGGGGCCGCGACCGCGCAGACCGCGCTGCGGGACATCGAGCGGATGGCCACCACCGGGCCGGAGCCCGACGCGCTGCTGGGCGCGGCACTCCGGCAGACCGTGGACGCGCTGCTGCAGGGCCCGGCCGCCGCCCTGGTGCTGGACCGGCTGGTGGCATGGCACGGCCGGCGCGGGCCGCTGCGGGAGCTGGCCGCCGTGGGCTTTCTGCGCGGCGCGCGCCGACTGGTACGCGCGCGGGGCGCGGAGGCGAACGGGTGGCCGCGGCTGCTCTGGCTCGCTGACCGGGACCCCACCGCGTTCGAACAGGTGGTGGAGGTATGGCGCGCACTGCTGGCCTCCTCGGCCGACCGCGATTCCGCCCGGGAGGTGCTCGGCGTCTGGGTGCGGGCCGCGGACCTGGCGTCCGCGCGGCTGGACCGCGCCGCCACCGGGGAGGACCAGGCCGTCTCCGCCCTGGAGAGCGCGCTGGGCCGGCTGCTCGGCGCGCTGGTACGCACCGGCAACGACGTCCAGCGGCTCGACTACCTGCTGCGCCGCGCCCAGGGCCACGACGGCACGCCGAGCGCGGCCGCCGCGCGGCTGCGGGCCGCCCTGCCGCCCCACGCGGACCACTGAGCTCTCCCCTCACCCCCACATCCGCAGACCACCGTGTGCGCCGCACACCAGAGCAGGAGAACGACAGGTGCAGACCGACCACGACCCCGTCCACAACGTCCACCCGCTGGGCCGCTTCCACTTCGTCAGCCAGCGCCCGCCCTCCTCGGCGGACCTCGCCCTGGTCTTCCTGACCTCGGCCGGCCGTCCGCGCGCCTATCTGCCCCAGCAGCAGCCCACCCGCGGTGAGCTGGTCAGCGGCAACTACCGCACCCTGTACGAGGTGCGGATGGGCGTGCAGCACATGACGCTGGAGCACCGGCTGCCCAGCTCCGGCGACGCGGCGTTCTTCACCGCGGAGACCGATGTCACCTGGCGGGTGGTCGACCCGCAGAAGGTGGTGGAGCTCCAGATCCGGGACGTCCGCACCCTCATCCAGCCCAGGCTGCTGGCCCGGATGCGGCAGGCGAGCCGGCGGTACGAGATCGAGCAGGGCGCCGCGGCCGAGACCGCGGTCAACGAAGCGCTCGCCGACGAGCCGATCGCCGCCGCCGAGGGGCTGGACGTCCAGTGCCACGTACGGGTCAGTCTGGACCGGGAGGCGATCCAGCAGCACGCCTCGCTGCGCTCGCTGTCGTACGAGAGCGTCCGCACCGAGAACGAGCACGAACTCGCCCAGCTCAAGGCCCGCAACGAGCGCGACTCGATGCGGGAGAGCAGCGACTTCTACGTGGAGATGCTCGCCGAGGGCGAGTTGGGCCGCTGGGGGCTGCATCTGGCCCGCAACCCCGGGGACGTCCCGCTGGCCATCCAGTCCATGCGGGACGACGAGCGCGAGGCCAGCGCCAACCAGATCCGCATCATCGAGCGGCTGCTGGACTCGGGAGTCATCGAGGACCACCTGCTGGAGGAGACCGCGCGGGCGGCGCTGAGCGCGGTGAAGGACCGGCTGCAGGACGCGGGGCAGGGCCGCACCCGCAAACCGCCCCTCTACCGGGAGCAGTTGGAGAAGGGTCCCTCGGCCGCGGACCCCCGCGACGAGCAGCCGGGAGAGCCCGGTGACCGGCGGTGACCCCGGCGGCCCCGTGGACCGACCCGCATCTGTGGGTGCCCGCACTGGGGTACGCGCTGCTGCTCGGCGGCGCCGGCTACGCGCTGCTGCGCTGGGCCGCCGGCACCCTGCTCGGCCATCTGGAGACCGGGATCGTGTACGCGGTGAACGTGGTGGTCCTCGGGCTGCTGCTGCCGGAGTTCTTCTGGACGAAGGCGCAGCGCCGGATATCGGGGCACGCCGCGCCCTTCGCCTACTCCTACGGGGACGCGGTGTGCGCGTTGGCGACGGCCGGGCAGCGCTTCTCCGGCACCGTGCTGACGGCGGCCCGCGAGGCGGTCGGGCGGCTCGGCCACCGCGGGGCGCTGGTGTGCGGGGTGCTGGGCGCGGCGGTGCTGCTCTGGTCCCGCCTGTGGTGACGCCGGTGGCGACGTCCGCGGCCCCGCCCGCGCCGGAACCCGAAGGGGTGCGGGCGGGCGAGCAGCTGCTGGCGGAGCTGCGCGCCGAGATCGGCCGGGCGGACACCAAGGCGTCCGTGCTGGTCGGCGCGCTGGGCCTGTGCGCCGCCACCGCGCTGGGCGGGTGGGCCGCCCTGCCGGTGGCGGGGCCGGGGCGCTGGCTGGTCCTGGCCGGCGGGGCCGCCTGGGCCCTGGCTCTGGGCTGCCTGCTGTTCGCCACGGCCCCCCGCTACCGGGCGAGCCGGTGGCGGACCGGCGCCCCGATGACGTACTTCCTCGATGTCCGCCGGGCCGCCGGGGTCGGGGCGCTCGCCGTCGGGCTGCGGGACGCCGAGCGCGACCGGCTCTCCGCCGTGGTCATCGCGCTCGACGACACCAGCGCCATCGTGGCGGCCAAGCACCGGTGGATACGGGTCGGGCTCGGCTGCTTCGTCCTCGGCGGGGCCGCGCTGGCCACCGCCTTCCTGGCGGGGTCCTGACCCGGGCCTCTGGAACCGGCCCCGGGCGTCAGCGCCGTACGGAACCCACCGCCGCCGCCACCGCGTGCAGGAAGCGCGCGGTCGCGGCGGCGCTCGGCGGGGTCTCCGGGTTCCAGTCGGCGAGCCGGGCGCCGGGCGGTACCGGCGGGGGCGAGGCGTGCGCCCGGTTGTCGGCGAGGACCACGTCCGGGGCGAGGCTCCGGGCCTCCTCGGGGGCGGTGGTCAGCCAGTTGACGCCGCCGCCGGGGGCCGGTTCGACCAGCTCGACGCCCAGCTCCACCAGGTGCCGCAGCTCGGGCCAGGTGCCCGGGCGGGCCAGATGCACCTGCTCGGCGCCGGCGCCGGACAGCGCGAGCACCCGGACACCGGGGGCCGCGGCGACCGCGTCCCGGACCGCGCGCTCGGCCACCGCCAGCGGATCGGCGCCGGTACGGGGCAGCCGCCCGTCCTCGGCCAGACTCCGCGCCAGGTCCGCGAAGCGCCCCAGCAGCGCGGGCAGCGGCGCGCCGCCCACCGAGAGCGCGACCAGCGGCACCCCGAGCGGACGGGTCAGGGAGTAGGGGTACTTGTCGTCGTAGGTGACGTCCACGACGAGGTCGGGGCGCAGCCCGTCGAGCACCTCGTCGGTCAGCTCCGGGCCCGGCCCGAGGTAGGGCACCCCGGCCGCGACGAGGCCGCCGGACTTGGCCGGGTCGGGGAGTTCGCCGTCGTGGTTGGAGCCGTACACCCCCACCGGGGTCACCCCGAGGTCGTACAGGGCCGCCCCGGCCCGTACATAGGCGACGATCCGGCGGGGCTGGGCCGCCGCCCGGACCTCCTGCCCGGTGTCGTCGGTGAACGCCCACCCGGCGCCGCCCGCCGGCCCCGTGGCCTCGATGGTCGTCTGTGCTTCCGTATCGTCCGTCCCGTCCCGCACCGCGCCGCTCCCCTCGTATGTCCCGCCCTGACGGACGGGCTGCGCCCACCATGGTCCCGAACCGGCCAACCGCACAAGGGTGCCTACGGCAAGGAACGTGCCAGAGGCCTTGCGCGGGCTCCGGACCAGGTCGGACGCCGGGGAGCGGCATCGGGCCGAGGGAGTGTCAGTGGCGGCGCGTACGGTCGGGGACATGGACGTTCAGGGGTGGGCCGGGGTGCGCCGGCGGGTCGGGGCGCTCGGCGACCGGCCGGGGGCCGACGAGGTGTTCGGGGCGCTGGGGCACCGGTGGGCGCTGGAGGGGCCGTTGTCCGGGGAGGAGCTGGCCGACCTGGAGACGGGCACGGGGGTGCGGCTGCCGGAGGAGTACCGGAGCTTCCTGCTGGAGGTGGGCGCGGGCGGCGCCGGCCCCGGGTACGGGCTGTTCCCGCTCCGCCGGGAGGAAGGGCGCTGGCGGCTGGAGGGCGACGGGGCGGACCTGGCCGACCTCTCCCGGCTGGCCGAGCCGTTCCCGGAGCACGGGCCGGACCCGGAGCTGCTGGCCGCGCTGCTCGCCGAGTGCCCCGAGGAGGAGGAGTTCGACGACATCGAGGAGTTCGACGAGGCGTACGAGGCGTGGGACGAGCGGTGGGGTGCGGTGCTGTTCGCGCCGGAGCGCACGGCCGGCGCCCTGGTCCTCTCCCATCTGGGGTGCGCCCAGCGGGAGTGGCTGGTGGTGAGCGGTGTCCACCGGGGCACGATGTGGTCCGACTGCCGTACGGACGACGCCGACCTGGCGCCGCTGACCCACGAGGACGGCACCCCGGTGACCTTCGCCCAGTGGTACCGGGCCTGGCTGGAGTCGGCCGAGCGCGCCACCGGCACGGCCACCCGGAGCCGAGAACCGGGGCCCGGAGGAGAGATACCCGGCCCGGGGCCGGAGGAGGGACACCCGGCCCCCGGCCCGGAGGGAAATCTCCTGGCCCGGCTCCCGCCCCGGTGACATCCTGAACGGCGTGAACGGACCGGAGATCGAGATCAGCTTCGCGCCCGCGCTCGCCCTCTTCGTCGCGGCCCCGCGCCGCGCCGGGCGCACCGCCGCCGTGACCGACGGGGTGTCCACCCTGGGCCATGTCGTGGAGTCGCTGGGCGTGCCGCTGACCGAGGCCGGGGAGCTGCTGGTGGACGGCCGCCCGGTCGCGCCCTCGCATGTCCCGGCGGCCGGGGAGCATGTCCATGTCGCCGGGGTGCGGCGCCCGCAGCGGGTGTCCGGGGCGCCGCTGCGCTTCCTTCTCGACGTCCATCTGGGCACACTGGCCCGGCGGTTGCGGCTGCTGGGAGTGGACGCGGCCTACGAGAGCGAGGACATCGGGGACGGGGCGCTGGCCGCGCTGTCGGCCCGGGAGCGCCGGGTGATGCTCTCCCGCGACCGGGGCCTGCTGCGGCGGCGCGAGCTGTGGGCGGGCGGCTATGTCTACAGCGACCGCCCCGAGGACCAACTCCGGGACGTCCTGGAGCGGTTCGCCCCGCCGCTCGCCCCATGGACCCGCTGCACGGCGTGCAACGGGGAGCTGGCACAGGCCGACAAGGAGACGGTGCGGGCCCGGCTGGAGCAGGGCACCGAACGTACCTACGACGTCTTCGCCCAGTGCTCGGCCTGCGACCGGGTCTACTGGCGCGGCGCCCACCACTCCCGGCTGGAGACCATCGTGGCGGACGCCCTGAGGGAGTTCGGCGGCGCGGCGGTGCAGGGACCGGCCTCACCGCGGTGACGGCCTCCGCCGGGGAAGGGCCGCCGCCTGCCCGGGCGTTTTCGTGGTCGCGCGTGGCACCCTGACCCCCATGCTGATCGCCCGTTCCGTCGCCCTCTTCGTCCTGGCCGCCCTCTGCGAGATCGGCGGCGCCTGGCTGGTGTGGCAGGGGGTACGGGGCGGGGCCGGCGAGGCGGGGCGGGGGTGGCTGTGGATCGGCGCCGGGGTCGTCGCCCTCGGCGCGTACGGCTTCGTCGCCACCCTCCAGCCGGAGGGCGACTTCGGCCGCATCCTGGCCGCGTACGGCGGGGTGTTCGTGGCCGGCTCGATCCTGTGGGCCATGGCCGCCGACGGCTACCGCCCGGACCGCTTCGACGTGGCGGGCGCGCTGATCTGCCTCGCCGGGATGGCCGTGATCATGTACGCGCCGCGCGGCCGCTGAGTCCCAGGGGCCCGACGCCTCCCCGCGCCCGACGCCCCCGGCGGCCCGACTCCCCCGCTGACCCCCGGGGGCCCGGCGCCCCGATGCCCAGGCCGCCGCCCGCCACCCAACGCCCCGCCGACGCCCGACGCCCCCGCGCGGCCGCTGACCCCCGAGGGCCTGGCGGCCCGACGCCCCCGCTGAGCCCCAGGAACCTGGAGGCCCGACGCCTCCCCGCGCCCGACACCCCCGGCAGCCCGACTCCCCGGCGCCCCGGACGGCGCCAACCGTGCCGTTGCCTATCCTGGCCGGTACCGGCCGCCGTTCGACCACCCGTACGAGGAGCACGCCCATGACCTCCGCCCCCGCAGTCACTCCCGTCGCCGTCGTCACCGGGGCGAGCAGCGGTATCGGCGCGGCCACCGCGCGGCAGCTCGCCGAGGCGGGCCACCGGGTGGTGCTGACCGCCCGCCGCAAGGACCGGATCGAGGCACTGGCGGCCGAGCTCACCGCGGCGGGCCACCAGGCCGCCGCCCACCCCCTGGACGTCACCGACCGCGCGGCCGTGGACGCCTTCGCGGCCGGACTGGACCGCTGCGACGTGCTGGTCAACAACGCGGGCGGGGCGCTGGGCGCGGACCCGGTGGCCACCGGCGACCCGGCCGACTGGCGGCAGATGTACGAGGTCAACGTCATCGGCACGCTCAATCTGACCCAGGCGCTGCTGCCCGCGCTCACCGCGTCCGGCGCCGGCACCGTGGTGGTGGTCAGCTCCACCGCCGGGCACGCGGCCTACGAGGGCGGGGCCGGCTATGTCGCGGCCAAGAACGGCGCCCGGGTGCTCGCCGAGACCCTCCGGCTGGAGATCGTCGGCACTCCGGTACGGGTGGTGGAGGTCGCCCCCGGCATGGTGAAGACCGAGGAGTTCGCCACCACCCGGTTCCGCGGCGACACCGAGAAGGCCGCCAAGGTCTACGAGGGCGTGGCCGAGCCGCTGACCGCGGACGACGTCGCCGACACCATCGCCTGGGCCGTCACCCGTCCCCCGCACGTCAACATCGACCTGCTGGTGGTCCGCCCGCGCGCCCAGGCGTCCAACTCCAAGGTCCACCGCGAGCGCTGAGCCGGAGCCGGGAGGGCGGTACGGGCCCCCGCCCGGCAGGCGGTACGAGAGGCCCCCGGGCCCCGCGTACCGCGCTCCCGCCTCAGCCCTTCACACACACCAGCTGGCGGAGCTTGGCCACCACCTCGACCAGATCCCGCTGCTGGTCGATGACCTGCTCGATCGGCTTGTACGCGGCCGGGATCTCGTCCACCACCCCGGCGTCCTTACGGCACTCCACGCCCCGGGTCTGGTCCTCCAGGTCCCGGGTCGAGAACCGCCGCTTCGCCGCGTTCCGGCTCATCCGGCGGCCGGCGCCGTGCGAGGCGGAGTTGAAGGAGGCCTCGTTGCCCAGGCCCTTCACGATGTACGAGCCGGTGCCCATCGAGCCGGGGATGATCCCGTAGTCGCCGGAGCCGGCCCGGATCGCGCCCTTCCGGGTCACCAGCAGATCCATCCCGTCGTACCGCTCCTCCGCCACGTAGTTGTGGTGGCAGGAGATCACCGGCTCGAAGGTGACCTTCGCCTTCCTGAACTCCTTGCGGACCACGTCCTGGAAGAGCGCCATCATGATCGCCCGGTTGTACTTGGCGTACTCCTGCGCCCAGAACAGGTCGTTGCGGTAGGCCGCCATCTGCGGGGTGTCCGCCACGAAGACGGCGAGGTCGCGGTCGACCAGTCCCTGGTTGTGCGGCAGCTTCCGCGCCTGCCCGATGTGGTACTCGGCCAGCTCCTTGCCGATGTTGCGCGAACCGGAGTGCAGCATCAGCCAGACCGCGCCGGCCTCGTCCAGGCAGAACTCGATGAAGTGGTTGCCGCCGCCGAGCGAGCCCATCTGCTTGGCCGCCCGCTCCCGGCGGAAGTGGACCGCGTCGGCGATCCCGTCGAACCGGGACCAGAAGTCGTCCCAGCCGGCCGTCGGGAAGCCGTGCAGCCGCCGCGGGTCGACCAGCTCGCCGTGCATCGAGAAGCCGACCGGAATCGTCTCCTCGATCTTCGAGCGGAGCCGCGACAGATCACCGGGCAGGTCGTTCGCGGTCAGCGAGGTCTTCACCGCCGACATCCCGCAGCCGATGTCCACACCGACCGCGGCCGGGCAGACCGCGCCGTGCATGGCGATCACCGAGCCGACCGTGGCGCCCTTGCCGTAGTGCACGTCCGGCATGACGGCCAGGCCCTTGATCCACGGCAGGGTCGCCACGTTGTGCAGCTGGCGCAGGGCGCCGTCCTCCACCGTCGCGGGGTCGGCCCACATCCGGATGGGGACCTTCGCCCCCGGCATCTCCACGTACGACATAACTCCTCGATTCCCCCGGAAACACGTCAGAAGGCACAGAACGGAAAACCGGTGCCAAGGTCCGCGAAAGCGGCGACGGACCGGCAGCGACGGCAGCGCGTGCGATACACATTGTGTGCGGCGGCCGTACGCGACCGCCAACCCGTTTTCCGTCCACCGACCCGATCGCCGTCCGTCCCGGCGGACCGGCCACGCGGCACAGCGCACCGCGGTCCACCGCAGCGCAGCACCGCAGCGCATCGCAGTGAGAGGAGCCCCACCGTGCGACGCAGGGCGAACGCACCCCGCGACACCGCGGCCGACCCCGCGGCCGCTCGCGCGGCGGCCCGCCGCACCGGCTGGGCCGCGGCCCTCGCCGCCGGCGCCGTACTGCTGACCGGGTGCACCGGCGGCAGCGGACCGGACGGCGCGGCCCAGGACTCCAAGGCCGGTGACGGGGCCGGGCAGGCCGCCGCCCCCGGCCGGTACCGCACCCTGCTGGAGCCCTGCGGCTCGATCTCCGCCGCCACCCTGCGCGAACTGCTGCCGAGCGCCGCGGACCTCACCGACGAGCAGCGCGAGCGGGTCTACCAGGGCACCCCGGCCGTCACCTACGACACCGACCGCCGGGCCGGCTGCAGCTGGAAGGCGGACGGCCCGGAAGCCTCCCACCAGCTCGTGCTGGACTTCGAGCGGGTGGTCTCCTACGACCCCGAGGTCAGCGACGACGAGCGGGCGCAGCAGGTGTACGGGGACAAGGAGTCGGCCGTCCTGCCCGCCGCACCGCCCACCACCTCCGCCAAGCCCTCGTCACCGGAGGACGCCCCCTCCGAGTCCCCCGCCGACCCCTCCCCCACCTCCGAGACCCCCGGCACGGCAGGATCCGGCGGCGCCCCCCAGCCGAGCGCCTCCGGCAAGCCCGGCGGCTCCGGCCCGCTGGACCCCTCCGGCAGCGCCGCCACGACCGAGGGCCTGGAGCCCCGGGTGCTCACCGGCCTCGGCGACGCGGCCTTCCTGGACGACGTCCTGGACCGCGCCGGCTCCACCGCCCAGCGCCGCACCGTCAGCGTGGTGTTCCGCACATCGAACGTCATCGTCACCATCCGGTACGCCGAGCAGCCGGCGAGCATCACCGAGGTGCCCGACAGCGCGGAACTGCAGGACAAGGCACAGGGACTGGCCCGCGGGCTGGCCGACCGGTTCGACGAGTAGCGGCCCCCCGCCCCCGCGCGACCGGCCCGCCCCCGCCCCCGGCACGCCGCCGATCCGGGCTACCGTGGCCGCACGTCCGGACGGACAAAGGCACAGACGGACAAAAGCACAGACGTACCAGGGCACAGACGTACCAGGGCACACCGTCCAAAGGCACACCGCACGAAGTCACACCCGTACGAAAGCACTCCCGTACGACAAGCGAAGGAACCATGCAGCGATCAGCCCCGCGACTCACCCGCATACTCGCCTGCGCAGCCGTACCGGTGATGCTCGTCGCCGCCGGCTGCTCGTCGGACTCCGGCGGTGACGGCGCCGACGGGGCCCCGGAGCAGTCGCCCACCGCGGCCGCCTCGCCCACCCCCACTCCCACCCCCACCGTGGAGCCGGCCGTCTACGGCGAGCTGCCCGAGCCCTGCAAGGCCGTCGCCGAGGTGACGATCAAGGCCCTGGTGCCCGAGGTGAAGCGCAAGGGCGGCACCCCCGGCCAGACCAGCGACACCACCAGCCGCGGCAGCTGCTCCTGGAACGGGCTGGACGACAAGGGCGTCAAGGGCTCCCAGTACCGCTGGCTGGACGTCTCCCTGCTGCGCTACGAGTCCGACCCCTCGCTGGGCAGCGGCGAGCAGCGGGCCACCGAGAACTTCGCCAAGGAGGTCGCCAAGGTGAAGGCGACCCAGGGTGCCAAGGACGTGAAGTCCGCCCCCGCCAAGGGCCTCGGCGACGAGGCGGTCGCCATCGGCTACGGGCTGAAGAAGTCGGACGAGGACTTCACCTACGCGGCCATCGTGACCCGCACCGAGAACGTGGTCGTCACCGTCTCCTACAACGGCGCCGGCTTCGCGGGCTCCGACACCCCGGACCGCGCGGACCTCGCCAAGGAGGCCACCCGCGCCGCCAAGGACGCGGTCAAGGCCGTGGCCGCGGCCAACAAGTAACGCCGCAGCACGCTGGAGCCCGGCACCCCCGCCCACCCGCGGCGGTGCCGGGCTCCGCGCTTCTCCGCAGCGTGTGCCGACCCGCGTTGACGGCGCCTCAGGCCCTCCCCGAGGGACGTCTCCCGAACGCATGTGCCAGGCTTTGCCCCCGTAGGACATACAGGGAGGGGATCGCGGGTGGCCGCGATGCAGTTGACACGTACACACCGGGTGCTGATCGGGCTGGTCATCGCCGGTGCGGTGATCATCGCCGGGATCGGTTTCGCCGGCTCGTACGCGGCGGTGCGCGAACTCGCCGAACGCAAGGGCTTCGGCGACTTCTCGCTGGTCTTCCCCATCGGCATCGACGCCGGCATCTGCGTACTGCTGGCGCTGGACCTGCTGCTGACCTGGCTGCGGATCCCGTTCCCGCTGCTGCGGCAGACGGCCTGGCTGCTGACCATCGCCACGATCGCCTTCAACGGCGCCGCCTCCTGGCCGGATCCGCTCGGCGTCGGTATGCACGCGGTGATCCCGGTCCTGTTCGTGGTCGCGGTGGAGGCCGCCCGGCACGCCGTCGGGCGGATCGCCGACATCACCGCGGACAAGCACATGGAGGGCGTACGGCTCACCCGCTGGCTGCTCTCCCCGGTGCCGACCTTCCGGCTGTGGCGGCGGATGAAGCTGTGGGAGCTGCGGTCGTACGAGCAGGTCATCAAGCTGGAGCAGGACCGGCTGATCTACCAGGCCCGGTTGCAGGCCCGCTACGGCCGCGCCTGGCGCCGCAAGGCCCCGGTGGAGTCGCTGATGCCGCTGCGGCTCGCCCGGTACGGCGTCCCGCTCGCGGAGACCGGCCCCGCCGGGCTCGCCGCGGCCGGCATCGAACCCGCGCTGCTGCCGCCGAGCCCCCAGGAGACGCCCGCCGAGCCCCTTCCGCTCACCACCGGCGCGCCCGGCCGACCCGCGCTGCCCGAGGCCGCCGGCCAGGGCGAAAACCGGGACCGGGACCAGGAGCAGCCGCAGCAGCACCCGGAGGTGGACCCGGAGCAGGGCCCGCCGCGGTCCGTACCGACCGGGGCGGCCGAGGCGGAGGCCGTACGGCCCGAGGCTGCCCCCCAGGAGCAGCACGAGCAGCACGGGCGGCAGCCCGACGAGCAGCAGCCGAACGGGCCCCAGCAGCCGTACGTACCGGAGCAACCGTACGGCCCTCAGCCACAGCACGGCCCTCAGCAGCCGTACGGGCCTCAGGCACCCCAGCAGCCCCATGGGCCCCAGCAGCCCCACGGGCCCCAGGCGCCGCAGACCGCCGACGCCACCGACGCCACCGATGGCGCTGACGGCGCCGAGGCCGTCGACTACTCCAGCCCGTGGTTCAGCGCCCCGCGTGAGCCCCAGCCCGCGTACCAGGGCTCCTACGACCCGGAGTTCGGCGAGGCGGGGGCCGCGGAGGCCGTGCCGGAGGTCGTACTGGACACCGAGGCGTTCGGGCGGGCCGCCTACGAGGCGTACAAGGAGTTCAAGGAGCAGTACGACGACGCCCAGCCCAACGCCCAGGTCTTCGGCGACTACCTGGCCAGCCGGCTCAACATCCGGCACCCGCAGGGCAGCACGCTGCTGAACCGGCTGCTGCCCGGCTTCGAGAAGCGCCACCAGCAGGACCTGGCCGCCGACCAGCCCGCCTGAGCACGCCAGGGATACGACCCGGGGCCCCGCCGACGATTCGGCGGGGCCCCGGGTCATGTGCCCGCGTACCGGTCAGGCGGCGGCGGTCGCCAGCAGTGTCCGGACCCGGTCGGCGCCGACCGCGAGCAGCAGGGTGGGCAGGCGCGGGCCGGTGTCCCGGCCGACCAGCAGCCGGTAGAGCAGGGCGAAGAAGGTGCGCTGGGCGACCTTCAGCTCCGGCGTCGGCTTGGCCTCCGGGTCGAGCCCGGCCATCACCTTGGGCACCCCGTAGACCAGGGTGGTCAGCCCGTCCAGCGACCAGTGGCTGTCCAGGCCCTCCACCAGCAGCCGCAGCGACTCGCGCCCCTGCTCGTCCAGCGAGCCCAGCAGCTCGGTGTCCGGCTCGATGCGCACCACGGTCCGCTGGTCGGCGGGGACCTGGGTGGAGATCCAGCTCTCCGCCCGGTCCAGCCGGGGGCGGACCACGTCCAGCGAGGTCAGTGGGTCGGACGGGTCCAGCTCGCTGAGGATGCGCAGGGTCTGCTCCTCCTGGCCGCCGGTGATGTCGGCGACCGAGGCGAGGGTGCGGTACGGCAGCGGGCGCGGGGTGCGCGGCAGCTCGCCGCCCGCGGTGCGCACCGCGCGAGAGTGCGCGGCCGCGTCGGCCGGCAGCACCGAGCCGTCAGCGACCTTGGACTCCAGCTTGTCCCACTCGTCGTACAGCCGCTGGATCTCCTGGTCGAAGGCGATCTTGAACGACTGGTTCGGCCGGCGGCGCGCGTACAGCCAGCGCAGCAGCGGCGCCTCCATGATCTTCAGCGCGTCGCCCGGGGTGGGCACCCCGCCCCGCGAGGAGGACATCTTGGCCATGCCGGAGATGCCCACGAAGGCGTACATCGGGCCGATGGGCTGCACCCCGTCGAAGATCTCGCGGACGATCTGGCCGCCGACCACGAAGGACGAGCCGGGCGAGGAGTGGTCCACCCCGCTGGGCTCGAAGATCACACCCTCGTACGCCCAGCGCATCGGCCAGTCGACCTTCCACACCAGCTTGCCCCGGTCGAACTCGCTGAGCTTGACGGTCTCGGTGAAGCCGCAGACGCAGGAGTACGTCAGCTCGGTGGTCTCGTCGTCGTACGCGGTGACCGTGGTGAGGTCCTTGCCGCAGCCGCCGCAGTACGGCTTGTACGGGTAGTAGCCGCCCGCACCGCCGGAGCCGTCGTCCTCGGCGGCCGCGCCGGAGCCCTCGGCGGCCTCCAGCTCCGCCTCCTCCACCGGCTTCTGCTGCTGCTTGGCCTGCTGCTTCTTCGGCTGGCCGGTGGCCTTGTCCTTGGTCCGGTACCGGTCCAGGATCGCGTCGATGCCGCCGCGGTGGCGCATGGCGTGCAGGATCTGCTCGCGGTACGCGCCGGAGGTGTACTGGGCGGTCTGGCTGATCCCGTCGAACTCCACGCCCAGCTCCGCCAGCGAGGCGGTCATCGCGGACTTGAAGTGCTCCGACCAGTTGGGGTGCGGGGAGCCCGCCGGGGCCGGCACCGAGGTCAGCGGCTTGCCGATGTGCTCGGCCCATGACTTGTCCACGCCCGCGACGCCGTCCGGCACCTTGCGGTACCGGTCGTAGTCGTCCCAGGAGATCAGATGGCGCACCTCGTGGCCCCGGCGGCGGATCTCGTCGGCGACCAGGTGCGGGGTCATCACCTCGCGGAGGTTGCCCAGGTGGATCGGGCCGGACGGGGAGAGCCCGGAGGCGACGACGACCGGTTTGCCAGGCGCACGTCGCTCCGACTCGGCGATGACCTCGTCCGCGAAACGGGAGACCCAGTCGGTCTCGGTGCTGCTCTGAGCCACGATCGGCACGTCCTTGCTTCTCTTCGGTGCTGGCTGGTCGTCGGTCCCGGGGGCGCGGAACAGGGCGCCCGCCCCGGGAGAGGCCATTGTCCCAGACAATGCGTTTGCGCCGCATGGGAGAATGGCAGCCGCAGCCGCCGGGGCCCCGCGCCCCGCACATCGGCGGCCGCCACGACGACGACCACGACAGGAACGGAAGCCATGGCCTCGGTGCCCTCCCTCGCTTCGACCGTCCAGCAGCGCCTCGCGGACGCCCTCACGGCCACCCTGCCGGAGGCCGGGTCCGCCGACCCCCTGCTGCGACGTAGCGACCGGGCCGACTTCCAGGCCAACGGCATCCTGGCGCTGGCCAAGAAGCTCAAGGGCAACCCGCGCGAGCTGGCCGCCGAGGTCACCGAGGCGGTCTCCGCCGGCGACCGGGCGGGCGAGCTCTTCGGCGGCATCGAGGTCTCCGGCCCCGGCTTCCTCAACATCACCCTCACCGACCAGGCCATCGTCCGGACGCTGGCGGCCCGGGCCGCCGACGACCGGCTCGGTGTGCCGCTGGCGCCCGCCCCGGGCACCACGGTCATCGACTACGCCCAGCCGAACGTGGCCAAGGAGATGCACGTCGGCCACCTCCGCTCGGCGGTGATCGGCGACGCGGTGGTGCGGATCCTGGAGTTCACCGGCGAGAAGGTGGTCCGGCGCCACCACATCGGCGACTGGGGCACCCAGTTCGGCATGCTCATCCAGTACCTCACCGAGCACCCGCACGAGCTGGACCACGAGGGCGGCGCGGAGGTCTCCGGCGAGGAGGCGATGTCCAACCTCAACCGGCTGTACAAGGCCTCCCGGGCGCTGTTCGACTCCGACGAGGAGTTCAAGGCCCGCTCCCGGGACCGGGTGGTGGCCCTCCAGTCCGGCGACGAGCCGACCCTGGCCCTCTGGCAGCGGTTCGTGGACGAGTCGAAGATCTACTTCTACTCGGTCTTCGACAAGCTGGACATGGAGATCTCCGACCCGGACGTGGTCGGCGAGTCCGGGTACAACGACATGCTGGACGAGACCTGCCGCATCCTGGAGGAGACCGGCGTCGCCGTCCGCTCCGAGGGCGCGCTCTGCGTCTTCTTCGACGACGTCAAGGGCCCGGACGGCAACCCGGTGCCGCTGATCGTCCGCAAGTCCAACGGCGGCTACGGCTACGCGGCCACCGACCTCTCCGCGATCCGCGACCGGGTGCACCACCTGGGCGCGGACACCCTGCTGTACGTGGTGGACGCCCGGCAGTCGCTGCACTTCAAGATGGTCTTCGAGACCGCCCGCCGGGCCGGCTGGCTGAACGAGCGGACGCACGCCGTGCAGCTGGCCTTCGGCACGGTGCTCGGCAAGGACGGCAAGCCGTTCAAGACCCGTGAGGGCGAGACGGTCCGGCTGGTGGACCTGCTGGACGAGGCCGTGGAGCGGGCGGCCGCGGTGGTCCGGGAGAAGAACGAGGACCTCAGCGAGGACGAGGTCGCCGAGCGGGCGGCACAGGTCGGCATCGGCGCGATCAAGTATGCCGACCTGTCGACCTCGGCCTCCCGGGACTACAAGTTCGACCTGGACCAGATGGTCTCGCTCAACGGCGACACCTCCGTCTACCTCCAGTACGCCTACGCCCGGATCCGGTCCATCCTCCGCAAGGCGGGCGAGGCGCGCCCGGTGGCCCACCCGGAGCTCCCCCTGGCTCTCGCGGAGCGCGCCCTCGGTCTGCACCTGGACCAGTTCGCGGAGGTCCTGGCGGAGGTGGCCGAGTCCTATGAGCCGCACAAGCTGGCCGCGTACCTCTACCAGCTCGCCTCGCATCTGACGACGTTCTACGCCCAGTGCTCGGTGCTCGGCGCGGACACCCCGGAGCAGAGGGAGAACCGCCTCTTCCTCTGCGAGCTGACCGGCCGCACCCTCCACCAGGGCATGGAACTGCTCGGCATCCGCACCCCCGAGCGGCTCTGAGCGGCTCTGAGCGGGTGTAGCTCCGGTGTAGCCGAGGTGTATCCGACCTGGGGGTAGCCCCCGGTCGGATACACCGGGCAGCCGGATGTTCCGGCCCGGCGGCGCGCGCCAGGATGATCACGTACCCATCAGGTACCCGTCCGTCCGCGTCCGTCGGAGGTCATCCACCGTGCTGCCCTCGCTCCACCGTCCCCACCGTCCCGCCCGTCTCCGCCTCTCGGCGGCCTTGACCCTGCTGGTCGGCGTCCTCACCACGGCCCTGCTCCCGGCCGGGCCGGTCCATGCATCCCCCCGACCAGGGGCCGGGGTCGTCGTCCACCCGCTGGACGGTGTCTGGCGGATGGACGGTTACGGCACGGTGCTCGGGATAGCGGGCGGGCGGCTCACCGAGTACGAGACCAGCCGCGCGGGCTGGCTGCCCGGCGCCACCGCCCTGCGGACCGAGGGCGGGGAGCGCGGCGGGGCCGTCTACACCGGCGAGCAGAACGACACCGTCTACCGCCTCCACGCCCCTGGCCCGGGGCCGCACAAGGGCCCCGTCCGCCATGCCGCGCTGCGCATCGACGGCTCCACCGGGGAGCGCGGGCTGCGCCGCGTCGCCGCCCTGCCGCGCGCCTGCACCCGCCCCGCGCCGAGTGGACCGGTGGCCGTCTTCGACACCTTCTGGGCCACCTTCGCGGAGAACTACCCCTTCTTCGCCGCCAAGGGCATCGACTGGCAGGCGGTACGGGACCGCTACCGCCCCCGCGTCCACCGGGACACCACCGACGCCGAGCTCGCCGCCCTCCTCAGCGCGATGATCGAGCCCCTGCACGACGGGCACGTCCGGCTCGACGACGGCACGGGACACGGCTACGCCTGGATACGCCCGGGCACCACCATGCCCGGCCCCGAGCTGGACCAGCGGACCATCGCCCTGGTCGAGGAGCACGGCCTCGGCGGCCGGAGCCTCACCCGCTACGCGCGAGGCCGCATCACCTACGCCGACCTCCCCGCCACCGGCCAACCCGTCAGCAGCCGGGACAGCGCATCCCACCTGGGCTACCTACGGATCTCCGGCTTCGCCGGCTACACCCAGCGGAACGACTTCGCGGCCAACGCCGCCGAGCTGGAACGCACCCTGGACGCCCTCCTCACCCCCGAGCGCACCGCCCGCCTGGACGGCCTGATCATCGATTTACGGGTGAACGGCGGCGGCTCGGACGCGCTGGCCCTGCGGCTCGCCTCCCGTCTCACCGACCGCCCCTACGTCGGCTACGCCAAGCAGGCCCGCAACGACCCCGACCACCCGGACCGCTTCTCTCCCGCCCAGCGCATCACGGTCAAGCCCGCGACCGGCACCGTCTACACCGGCCCGATAGCCGTCCTCGCCGGCGGCTCCACCTTCAGCGCGGGGGAAGGCTTCGTCCAGGCGCTGATGGAGCGGCCGGGCGGCGTCCTGCGGATCGGGGAGCACACCCAGGGCGTCTTCTCCGACGTCCTCGAACGGAGACTGCCCAACGGCTGGTCCTTCGGGCTGCCCAACGAGGTGTTCCGCACCCGCACCGGGCGCACCTTCGACGGTGCCGGTATACCCCCGCAGCTGCGGGAGCCCGTCTTCACCGAGGAGGAGTTCGCCCAGCGCAAGGACTCCGCCTTCGACCGGGCCGTCACCGCCCTGCGGGGTGACCGGGACATACGGAGCGGGCGGGGCTGACCTCCACCGCTACTGACCGGGGTTGCTACTGGCCACTGACCGGGGTTGTTACCGGCCACTGACCGGGGGGCTACTGGCCGCGGGCGTGCCGGCCCTCGGGCGACCGCAGCGAGGGCAGCCGGAGAGCCACCGAGCGGTGCTTGGCGGTGGCCTCCGGGAACTGGAGGAGCAGGGCCGCCGCCACCAGCGGCAGGATGAGCAGTACGAGGGTCACCATCGCCGTTCTTCCTTCCGTACGTCGCGTCCGTCCCATTCCGCCTGACCGGATACGCGCACCGAAAACCCCCGTTGTCCCGCGATGCGGTGGCATACGCCCCGGCGCGCGCCCTCCGCAACACGCGCCCCAGCGGCTCCTGGGCCCTCACCCGCCCCGGTTACTCCCCGGTTACTCCCCGGTCGGGCTACTCCTTGGTGGTCGGCGCCGCTCCCAGCACCTGGTGGCGGCCCCACTCGCCCAGCGGGGCCAGCGCCTCGTTGAGCTGCACACCGCGCGGCGTCAGCGCGTACTCCACCCGCGGCGGCACCTCGTCGTAGACCGTCCGCCGGACGATCCCGTCCGCTTCCATCTCCCGCAGCTGGGCGGTGAGCACCTTCTCGCTCACGCCCTTCAACTGGCGCCGCAGCTCACCGAACCGGACGGCGCCGTACTCCTCCAGCACCCAGAGCGCGAGCACCTTCCACTTGCCGCCGACCACGTACATCGCGGCGTCGATCCCGCACTGGAACCCGTCCGTTCGGCGCACGCCCCGCCCCCCACCTGCACCCTCACCTGCGGGTAACCACCCACTTCAAGGTGCGTACTTGATCACCGCGAACCGCCCGACGAGTCTAGCCGTATGACCGAAACGACCTCCGTATCGCTGCTCGGCCTGGGTGCCATGGGCACTGCTCTCGCCGAGGCCTGGCTCTCCGCCGGGCACCCGCTCACCGTCTGGAACCGCACCGCCGCCAAGGCCGCACCGCTCGCCGCACGCGGCGCCAAGACCGCCGCCACCCCCGCCGAGGCCATCGCGGCGAGCGACCTGGTGGTGCTCTGCCTGCTGAACGAGGACTCCCTGGACGAGACCCTCACCGACCTCGACCTCTCCGGCAAGGACCTGGTCAACCTGACCACCTCCACCCCGGGCGAGGCCCGCGCCCGGGCCGCCTGGGCCACGGCGCGGGGCGCCCGCTTCCTGGACGGCGGGATCATGGGCACCCCGCCGATGATCGGCGGGTCCGGCTCCGGCGCGTACATCCTCTACAGCGGCGACCGGGCGCTGTTCGACACCCACCAGGCGGTACTGGCGGCGCTCGCGGGCACCGTCTGGGCCGGGGACGACCCGGGCCACGCCGCGCTGACCGACGTGGCCCTGCTCACCGGGATGTACGGGATGTTCGCCGGCGCGGCCCAGGCGTTCGCGCTGGTCCGCCGGGACGGCCTGGACCCGGCGGTCTTCGCCGGGTTGCTCGGCCCCTGGCTGACAGCCATGGCCGGGCTGGTCCAGGAGTCCGGCGGCACCCCGGACGACGAGGGGTCCAGCCTCGCCATGCAGGTGGCGAGCACGGAGGTGCTGCTGCGCACCGCCGAGGAGCAGCGGGTGAGCTCGGAGCTGCTGACGCCCTACTACGCCTTGATGTCCCGCGCCCTGGAGACCGGCCGGCCGACCGACGAGCTGCTGCTCGCCGAGGACTGAGCACCGCGGCACAAAAGGAGAAGGCGCTCAGCCGCGGGCGCCGCCCAGCCGCTGCGCGGCCTCGGTGGCCCAGTAGGTGAGGATCATCTTGGCGCCGGCCCGGCGGATGCCGGTGAGCGTCTCCAGGATGGCGGCGTCCCGGTCGATCCAGCCCTTCTCGGCGGCCGCCTCGACCATCGCGTACTCGCCGCTGATCTGGTACGCGGCCACCGGCACGTCCACCGCGTCGGCGACCTTCGCCAGGATGTCCAGGTAGGGGCCGGCGGGCTTCACCATCACCATGTCGGCGCCCTCTTCGAGGTCCAGCGCCAGTTCCCGCAGCGACTCCCGGGCGTTCGCCGGGTCCTGCTGGTAGGTCTTGCGGTCGCCGCGCAGCGAGGAGCCGACCGCCTCCCGGAACGGGCCGAAGAAGGCCGAGGAGTACTTCACGGTGTACGCGAGGATCGCCACGTCCTCCTTGCCGATGGTGTCCAGGGCGTCCCGGATCACCCCGATCTGGCCGTCCATCATCCCGCTGGGGCCCACCACATGGGCCCCGGCGTCGGCCTGGACCTGGGCCATCTCGGCGTACCGCTCCAGGGTGGCGTCGTTGTCCACCCGGCCCTCGGCGTCCAGCACCCCGCAGTGGCCGTGGTCGGTGTACTCGTCCAGGCAGAGGTCGGACATGACCACCAGGTCGTCGCCGACCTCGGCACGGACATCGCGCAGGGCCTGCTGGAGGATGCCCTCGGGGTCGGTGCCGGCGGTGCCGGCGGCGTCCTTCTTGGCGTCCTCCGGCACGCCGAACAGCATGATCCCGGAGACGCCCGCGGACACCGCCTCCACGGCGGCCTTCCGCAGGGTGTCCCGGGTGTGCTGGACGACGCCGGGCATGGCGGAGATCGGCACCGGCTCGCCGATGCCCTCGCGGACGAAGGCGGGCAGGATCAGATCGGCCGGGCTCAGCCGGGTCTCCGCGACCATCCGCCGCATCACGGGCGTCGTCCGCAGTCGCCGGGGCCGGGTGCCGGGAAAGGAACCGTACGAAGTCATACCCGTCACGCTACGCCCGCCCGGACCACCCGATTGCCGACACCCCGTCGGCCCGCCCCGGGCCGCCGCGGCGCGCACGCCGAGGGCCCGGGCCGGCACACCCCGCGCACGCCTAGAGCCCACCCTGCACCCGCCCCGGGCCGCCGAGGGCCCGGCCCCGTCCGCCGCGCCGGGCCGCCCACCCCCGTACACCCCCATCCATCCCCGGGTACGCCGGAGGCCCGGCCCGGGAGCAACCGCTCCGGGCCGGGCCTCCGCACACGTGCCTAGGTGGTCGTCCGGCGCCGGCGGGCGCCGGCCCGGCGCTCGCTGGGGCGGGTGACCGGGTCGCCGGCCTCCAGCGCGGCGGCCCGGCGGCGCTCGCCGAACTCGGCCAGGGCCTCCGCCAGCTTGTGCACCGACGGCTCCGGCGAGAGCACGTCCACCCGCAGCCCGTGCTCCTCCGCGGTCTTCGCGGTGGCCGGGCCGATGCAGGCGATCACCGTCACGTTGTGCGGCTTGCCGGCGATGCCGACCAGGTTCCGCACGGTGGACGAGGAGGTGAAGAGCACCGCGTCGAAGCCGCCGCCCTTGATCGCCTCCCGGGTCTCGGCCGGCGGCGGCGAGGCGCGCACCGTCCGGTAGGCGGTGACGTCGTCCACCTCCCAGCCCAGCTCGATCAGCCCGGCCACCAGGGTCTCGGTGGCGATGTCGGCGCGCGGCAGGAAGACGCGGTCGATCGGGTCGAAGACCGGGTCGTAGGGCGGCCAGTCCTCCAGCAGCCCGGCCGCGGACTGCTCGCCGCTGGGCACCAGGTCCGGCTTGACGCCGAACTCGATCAGCGACCTGGCGGTCTGCTCGCCGACCGCGGCGACCTTGATCCCGGCGAAGGCGCGGGCGTCCAGCCCGTACTCCTCGAACTTCTCCCGCACCGCCTTGACCGCGTTGACCGAGGTGAAGGCGATCCACTCGTAGCGGCCGGTGACCAGGCCCTTGACCGCCCGCTCCATCTGCTGCGGGGTGCGCGGCGGCTCCACGGCGATGGTCGGCACCTCGCTGGGCACCGCCCCGTAGGAGCGCAGCTGGTCGGAGAGCGAGGCGGCCTGCTCCTTGGTGCGCGGCACCAGGACCTGCCAGCCGAACAGCGGCTTGGACTCGAACCAGGCGAGCCGGTCGCGCTGCGCGGCGGCGCCGGCCTCGCCGACCACGGCTATCACCGGACGGTGGCCCTCCGGCGAGGGCAGCACCTTGGCCTGCTTCAGCACCTGGGCCACCGAGCCCAGCGTCGCCGACCAGGTGCGCTGGCGGGTGGTGGTGCCGGCGATGGTCACCGTCATCGGGGTGTCGGGCTTACGGCCCGCCGACACCAGCTCACCGGCGGCCGCGGCCACCGAGTCGAGCGCCGAGGAGACGACGACCGTGCAGTCCGAGGCCCCGGCCTCGGCCCAGCAGCGGTCACTGGCGGTGGCCGCGTCGACGAAGCGCACATCGGCGCCCTCGGCGTCGCGCAGCGGCACCCCGGCGTAGGCGGGCACCCCGACCGCGGTCGCGACCCCGGGCACCACCTCGAAGGGGATGCCCTCGGCGGCGCAGGCGAGCATCTCGGCGCCGGAGCCGCCGTCGAGCCCCGGGTCGCCGCTCACCGCACGGACGACCCGCTTGCCGCCCCGCGCGGCCTCCATGACAAGATTGGCCGCATCCCTCAACACGGGGACACCGGCGCTCATTGACGCCTCGTCAACGACCGTCAGCTCGGGCGTGCTCACGCCCGCGCGGGCATGGCCGCGGACGACGTCGAGCACCTCCGGCTCGGCGATCAGCACGTCCGCGCCGGCCAGCGCCTCCACGGCGCGCAGCGTCAGCAGACCGGGATCACCGGGTCCGGCGCCGAGGAAGGTGACGTGTCCGCACGCGGAGAACGCCGAGGAAACCTGGGATGCAGTGGTGGGGCTCAAAGTGCTCGCTCCCCCATAAGACCGGCCGCACCCTTGGCCAGCATCTCGGCCGCGAGTTCGCGGCCGAGGGCGACGGCGTCGTGGTGCGACGCGGGTACGGGACCGGTGGTGGACAACTGCACCAGCGCCGAGCCGTCGGTGGTACCGACGACGCCGCGCAGGCGCATCTGATGAACATCCTGTCCGTCGGTCAGGAGGTCGGCCAGCGCCCCGACGGGGGCGGAGCAGCCGGCTTCCAGAGCGGCGAGCAGGGACCGCTCGGCGGTCACGGCGGCCCGGGTGTGCGGGTCGTCGAGCGCGCCGAGCGCGGCGGTGAGCTCGGCGTTGACCGCCGGGCACTCGACCGCCAGGGCCCCCTGGCCGGGGGCGGGCAGGACGGTGTCGACGGCGAGGAAGTCGCTGACCTCACCGCCGCGCCCGATCCGGTTGAGCCCGGCCGCGGCCAGCACGACCGCGTCCAGTTCCCCGTTGCGCACGTAGCCGACGCGGGTGTCGATGTTCCCGCGGATCGGCACGCAGGCGATCTCCATGCCGTGGCTGCGGGCGTACGCGTTGAGCTGCGCCATCCGCCGCGGCGAGCCGGTGCCGACGCGGGCGCCGGCCGGCAGCCGCTCGAAGGTCAGTCCGTCCCGGGCGACCAGCACGTCCCGCGGGTCCTCGCGCTTCGGTACGGCGGCCAGCGCCAGTTCCTCGGGCTGCGCGGTCGGCAGGTCCTTCAGCGAGTGGACGGCGAAGTCCACCTCGCCGGCCAGCAGCGCGTCCCGCAGCGCGGTGACGAAGACACCGGTGCCGCCGATCTGCGCCAGGTGCTCGCGGGAGGTGTCGCCGAAGGTGGTGATCTCCACCAGCTCCACGGGGCGGCCGGTCAGCTGCCGTACAGCCTCGGCGACATGCCCGGACTGGGCCATGGCGAGCTTGCTCCGCCTGGTCCCCAGCCTCAATGCCCTGTCGGTCATTCTCACCCTCGATTCGGGTCGTTCACGTCGGCCCGGCTGACGGCGGCGACCGTCTCCGGGTCGAGGTCGAAGAGTGTGCGCAGCGCGTCGGCGTATCCGGCGCCGCCGGGCTCCCCGGCCAGCTGCTTGACCCGTACCGTCGGCGCGTGGAGCAGCTTGTCCACGACGCGGCGCACGGTCTGGGTGATCTCGGCGCGCTCCTTGTCGGCGAGGCCGGGCAACCGCCCCTCCAGCCGGGCCATCTCGGAGGCGACCACGTCGGCGGCCATGGTGCGCAGCGCGACGACGGTGGGCGTGATGTGGGCGGCGCGCTGGGCGGCGCCGAAGGTGGCGACCTCGGCGCCGACGATGGCGCGCACCCGGTCGACGTCGGCGGCCATCGGGGCGTCCGCGGCGGCCTCGGCCAGCGACTCGATGTCCACCAGGCGCACACCGGGCAGCCGGTGGGCGGCGGCGTCGATGTCGCGGGGCATCGCGAGGTCGAGCAGCGCCAGCGGGGCGGCGCCCGGTCCCCGGCCCTGGGCGGCGGCCTCGATGTCGGCGGCCTTGAGGACCAGTCCGGTCGCCCCGGTACAGGAGACGACGACATCGGCGCGGGTCAGCTCGGCGGGCGCGTCGCCCATGGCGACCGCGCGGGCGGCGACCCCGGTGCCCCCGGGCTCGGTGAGGATCTGTACGAGCCGGGCGGCGCGCTCGGCGGTCCGGTTGGCGATCACGACCTCGGCGACCCCGGCCCGGGCGAGGGTCGCGGCGGCCAGCGAGGACATCGAACCGGCGCCGATGACCAGGGCGCGCTTGCCGTGTGCCCACCGCTCGACCTCGGGCCCGGCCGCCAGCTGCTCCAGGCCGAAGGTGACCAGGGACTGACCGGCCCGGTCGATGCCGGTCTCGCTGTGGGCGCGCTTGCCGACCCGCAGCGCCTGCTGGAACAGGTCGTTCAGCAGCCGTCCGGCGGTGTGCAGCTCCTGGCCGCGGGCGAGCGCGTCCTTGATCTGGCCGAGGATCTGGCCCTCGCCGACGACCATCGAGTCCAGTCCGCAGGCCACCGAGAACAGATGGTGGACGGCCCGGTCCTCGTAGTGGACGTAGAGGTAGGGGGTGAGCTCCTCCAGGCCGACGCCGCTGTGCTGGGCGAGCAGCGTGGACAGCTCGGCGACACCGGCGTGGAACTTGTCCACGTCGGCGTAGAGCTCGATCCGGTTGCAGGTGGCGAGGACGGCGCCCTCGGCGGCCGGCTCGGCGGCCAGGGTGTCCTGGAGCAGCTTGTTCTGCGCGTCGGGGTCGAGCGCGGCCCGCTCCAGCACGCTCACCGGAGCGCTGCGGTGGCTGAGGCCGACGACGAGGAGGCTCATGCCGGCATCACGGCGGGCATGTCCCCGTCAGGTCCGTTCCGGCCGTCGCCCGGAGTGTTCGCCGTGGCCGCCGGGTCGGCGGTACGGGCGGCGACCGGGGGCGCCACCGGGGCGGCGGCCGTCGGGGCCGGGGCGCCGTTGTCCTCGCCGGCCTTGCGCTGCTCGTGGAAGGCGAGGATCTGCAGCTCGATGGAGAGGTCCACCTTGCGCACGTCCACGCCGTCCGGGACGGACAGCACGGTGGGCGCGAAGTTGAGGATGGAGGTCACCCCGGCCGCGACCAGCCGGTCGCAGACCTGCTGGGCCGCCCCGGCGGGGGTGGCGATGACGCCGATGGAGACGCCGTTCTCGTCGATGATCCGCTCAAGGTCGTCGATGAACTGCACGGCGATCCCGGCGACCGGCTTGCCGACCATCGCGGGGTCGGCGTCGATCAGCGCGGCGACCCGGAAGCCGCGGGAGGCGAAGCCCCCGTAGTTGGCGAGGGCGGCGCCCAGGTTTCCGATGCCGACCATGACGATCGGCCAGTCCTGGGTGAGCCCGAGCTCACGGGAGATCTGGTAGACGAGGTACTCGACGTCGTAACCCACCCCGCGCGTCCCGTACGAACCGAGGTAGCTGAAGTCCTTGCGCAGCTTGGCGGAGTTGACCCCCGCCGCCGCGGCGAGCTCCTCGGAGGAGACCGTCGGCACGGAGCGCTCCGACAGCGCGGTCAGCGCCCGCAGATACAGCGGGAGCCTGGCGACGGTGGCCTCGGGGATGCCTCGGCTGCGGGTCGCCGGTCGGTGAGTTCGGCCAGTTGCCACGGTGCTCCTGCGGGATGAGCTGGGCTGTGGGCGGCCGTGTGTCCCAGGACCGCCCCGTCGACAGCAGGCTATGTCTTTGTGAACGCGTGCACAAAGATGGTGTCCGATTTGTCCGCGCAAAGTGACCGGGCTCACGCACACCGATCGCGCCATCCCGGAACCGTCGTCCGAGCCGGCCCGTTGGGGCGCCGATGAGGGCAAAGCCGTACACACTCCTTGGTACCCCGCCCCCGAAACGCAACAAAACGTACCCATGGTACCGGCCTTTCCCAGTCATCGCCGCCCCCTGGGCGCTCCTTTGCACACCGGAGCACACCCCGCGCCACCGCCGCTCCGGACGCACCCGGACGTCGACTTCCGGCCACGCCCACCGGCCCGCGCAGGGCCCACGGCCACCGGCCCACGGGACCCACGGCCACCGGCCCGCGACCGGCCCACGGCGGCGAAGCCCAGCGATGGCCCAGGTACGCCCTCAGGCTTCCAGCGCCCGGCGCAGCCGCTCCGGGTCGACCTTCCAGAAGGTGTGCTGCTCGCCGTCGACCAGCACCACCGGGATCTGCTCCCAGTAGGCCCGGTGCAGCTCCTCGTCGCGGGTGATGTCCCTCTCTTCCCACACCGCGCGGGCCTCCTCGCACACCGCCGCCACCACCGTCCGCGCCTCCTCGCACAGATGGCAGCCCGGCTTCCCGATCAGGGTCACCGTCCGGGGCCCGGCCGCCGCCCCGTCCCTCTTCTTCTTCGCCTTATTCGCCCGTCCGAACATGCGCCCATTCTCCCGCTCCGGCCACCCCTCGCCGACCGCCCCGGCGCCCTCCTCCCGGCCCGCCCGGGACGATCTCCGCCACCCGCCCGCCGCCCGCTGTTCACACCATGGCATCCCCACAAGTCGGGCACGGCCGAACACAGTGGCTATGCTCACGGCATGGCCGCACTGGGATGGCTCACGCGACACCGGCGCCCCGCCACGGCGCGGAGCGTGCTGGCGGGCGAGGCGTCGGCCGAGGCCGCCCGCAAGACCTCCGCAGCGCTGGAGACCCTGGAACGAGGCACCGTCGCCACGGAGCCGGAGTTCCCGGTCCAGGGCGACGTCCAAGCCGCCGCCTTCTTCGACCTCGACAACACCGTGATGCAGGGCGCCGCGATCTTCCACTTCGGGCGCGGGCTGTACAAGCGGAACTTCTTCCAGCGCCGCGAGCTGGCCCGGTTCGCCTGGCAGCAGGCCTGGTTCCGGCTGGCCGGCGTCGAGGACCCCGAGCACATGCAGGACGCCCGCGACAGCGCGCTCTCCATCGTCAAGGGGCACCGGGTCTCCGAGCTGATGAGCATCGGAGAGGAGATCTACGACGAGTACCTGGCCGACCGCATCTGGCCCGGCACCCGCGCGCTGGCCCAGGCCCATCTGGACGCCGGGCAGAAGGTGTGGCTGGTCACCGCGGCCCCGGTGGAGACGGCCACCATCATCGCCCGCCGGCTCGGACTGACCGGGGCGCTCGGCACCGTGGCCGAGTCGGTGGACGGCGTCTACACCGGCAAGCTGGTCGGCGAGCCGCTGCACGGCCCCGCCAAGGCCGAGGCGGTACGGGCGCTGGCCGGCGCCGAGGGCCTGGACCTGGACCGCTGCGCCGCCTACAGCGACTCGCACAACGACATCCCGATGCTCTCGCTGGTCGGCCACCCCTACGCGATCAACCCCGACACCAAGCTGCGCAAGCACGCCCGGTCCCTGGAGTGGCGGCTGCGCGACTACCGCACCGGCCGCAAGGCGGCCAAGGTCGGCATCCCGGCCGCCGCGGGCGTCGGCGCCCTGGCCGGCGGCACCGCCGCCGCGGTCGCCCTGCACCGCCGCCGCCGCTGAGCCCGCGCGAAAGCCCCCGCGAGGCTGGCCGGGGCGCGCGGACGCAACCCCGCCGCACCCCAAACCACCTTCCTACCCCGGTACCGCCGCGGCCAGACACACCCCGGCCACTCGGGCACAACAGATCGCCGACTCGGCCAGATTTCGCCACCATCCGATCAATAGCCGATCGGCAAGTGCGACCGATTCCGTCGCGAAGACGCCACAAAGACGACTGAATCAATGATTTGCGCAACTCGGTGTAGCGCTCCCTGCACTAAGCGTTATTCTCCTCAAACGCATACGGCAACACAGCGCGTCGCTACGACGGGTGAATGGTTGGCGTACCGCATGTGATGGAAGCTCTGCCACTGGGAGTCCCGTGTACCCACACGTCGGGGTTGACGCCTCGGGCCTGGCTACGCTCCGCGCGACGGTCCTCGGCCACCTGCGCGGACTCGTCCCCACCGCGTACGCCGTCCCCGCCCTCGCCGCACCCGCGCTCGCCGGCCCCTGCTACGCGCTCGCCGACGGTGGTCCCGCCGTGGCCAGACGCGCCGGGCGCGGCGGTACGGGCGCCCAGGCCACCGCCCGCCGCCCCACCGCGGACAGCGACAGCGCCCGGATGATGGACCTGGTGGAGCGCGCCCAGGCCGGCGAGGCCGACGCCTTCGGGCGCCTCTACGACCAGTACAGCGACACCGTGTACCGGTACATCTACTACCGCGTCGGCGGCAAGGCGACCGCCGAGGACCTCACCAGCGAGACCTTTCTGCGCGCGCTGCGCCGGATCTCCACCTTCACCTGGCAGGGTCGCGACTTCGGCGCCTGGCTGGTCACCATCGCGCGCAACCTGGTCGCGGACCACTTCAAGTCGAGCAGGTTCCGACTGGAAGTGACCACCGGCGAGATGCTGGACGCCAACGAGGTGGAGCGCAGCCCCGAGGACTCGGTGCTGGAGTCGCTCTCCAACGCCGCCCTGCTGGAGGCGGTGCGCAAGCTCAACCCGCAGCAGCAGGAGTGTGTGACGCTCCGGTTCCTCCAGGGCCTGTCGGTCGCCGAGACCGCCCGGGTGATGGGCAAGAACGAGGGCGCGATCAAGACCCTCCAGTACCGCGCGGTACGCACCCTGGCCCGGCTGCTGCCCGAAGACGCCCGCTGACGACGCCGTACGCCCGCCCTCGACCCCAACTCACCCTCGGTGACGCCTCGATGACGCGCTGGTCCGATCATCCTCCGTGCGTAACCCAAGTGCCGCGACGCTCGTTGTGCGGGATGCAGGCTCCCTGTGGTCGCCCCCTGAGCGCCGTCCTTCACTCGTTCGTGTGGACGGACTCAAGGTGTGCAACCCTCCGGACCCCCCGGGGAGTCGACCGTCATGACGAGAGGAGGTGCCGCCAGTGATCGCGAACGTATCGGCGCACCGGCGGGCGAACGCCTTCGCCCAGGCCCTGGAAGAGCAGTCGGCCACGCCGTCCGGGACCCCGGCCGAACCGACCGCCGAGCCGTCCCCCGAGCCGACCGGGCAGGGTCGGCTGCTGGCCCTGGCGAGCGGGCTCGGCGAGCTGCCGAAGCCGGAGCTGGACCCGGAAGTGAAGGTGGTGCAGCGAGCACAGTTGGTCGCCGCCATGGAGGCCATGTTCGCCGAGGGCGGCGCGTCCGCGGGCCCTACGGTGCCCCCGCAGCGGGCCCGCGGCGCGCGGGGCGCCCATCGCGCCACCGGGCTGCGGAGGTTGCGCCCCCGCTCCCGCTGGTCCAAGGGCCTGGCCGCCGGCGGGCTCACCGTCGGTGTGGCGGCCGGGGCGTTCAGCGGAGTGGCCGCTGCCAGCTCCGACGCCCTCCCCGGTGACTCGCTCTACGGGCTGAAGCGCGGCATGGAGGACCTCAAGCTCGGCATGGCGGACGGCGACGCCGACCGCGGCGAGATCTACCTCGACCAGGCCTCCACCCGGCTCAGCGAGGCGAGACGCCTGCTGGAGCGGGACCGCGCCGGTGCCCTGGACCACGAGTCCCTGGGCGAGATCAGACGAGCGCTCAGCGGGATGCAGCACGACGCCGCCGAGGGCCACCGGCTGCTCCGCCTCGCCTACGAGCGGGACGGCGCCATCGCCCCGATGGCCACGCTCAGCTCCTTCACCCGCAGCCACCGCGACACCTGGAACGGCCTGCGCGACCGCCTCCCGGTCCAGCTCACCGACGTGGGCAACCAGGTCAGCGACGTCTTCGCCGCCATGGACGAGGACGTCCAGCCGCTCCAGGCCAAGCTCCCCCAGCCCCCGCAGCGCGGCTCCACCGGCGGCCGCACCTCCAGCCGCCCGCCGAGCAGCGCCACCCAGGACGCTCCCGGCAGCACCGAGCGCCCCGACCAGCAGTCCCCGACCACCCCGGAGGCCCGGCCCACCGGAGGCTCCCCGAGCTCTCCCGGCAAGCCCGGCCCCACCGGCTCCCGCCCCACCGAGGACGACGGCCTGCTCGGCAACGCCCCCGGCGGCATCCTCCAACCCGACCGGGACACCCCGCCCCCGTCCGGCAACGGCGGCGACGGAGGCGGTGGCACCGGCGGCCGGGACCCCGTCGACCCGGCACCGGACATCACCATCCCCCCGCTGCTGCCCGGGATCATCCCCGGCCTGGGCTTCGAGCAGGACGAGGAGCGCTGAGCCCCCGGCGACGCGCAGAGCACGACCATGGGCCCCCTTCCTCGTACGGAAGGGGGCCCATCGCCGTACAGCACACCAGGTCTCAGGTCTCAGGTCTTAGAAGAACACCGACCGCCGCTGCACCAGCAGCTTGTACAGGGTGTGCTGAATCTGCTCCCGCACCTGGTCGGTGAGGTTGAACATCAGCATCGGATCCTCCGCCGCCTCCGGCGAGAACCCGTCCGTGGGGATCGGCTCCCCGAACTGGATCGTCCACTTCGTCGGCAGCGGCAGCAGCCCCAGCGGGCCGAGCCAGGGGAAGGTCGGGGTGAGCGGGAAGTACGGGAAGCCCAGCAGCCGCGCCAGGGTGCGGGCGTTGCCCACCATCGGGTAGATCTCCTCCGCCCCGACGATCGAGCACGGCACGATCGGCACCCCCGCCCGCAGCGCCGTGGAGACGAAGCCGCCCCGGCCGAAGCGCTGGAGCTTGTACCGCTCCCCGAAGGGCTTGCCGATGCCCTTGAAGCCCTCCGGCATCACCCCGACGACCTCGCCGCGCTGCAACAGCCGCTCCGCGTCCTCCGCGCAGGCCAGGGTGTGCCCGGCCTTGCGGGCCAGCTCGTTGACGACCGGCAGCATGAACACCAGGTCCGCCGCGAGCAGCCGCAGATGGCGCCCGGCCGGATGGTTGTCGTGCACCGCGACCTGGAGCATCAGCCCGTCCAGCGGCAGGGTGCCGGAGTGGTTGGCCACCACCAGCGCCCCGCCCTCGGCCGGGATGTTCTCGATGCCCTTGACCTCGACCCGGAAGTACTGGTCGTAGAGCGGGCGCAGCAGCGACATCAGGACCTGGTCGGTCAGCTCCTCGTCGTAGCCGAACTCGTCCACCTCGTACTCGCCGGTGATCCGCCGCCGCAGAAAGGCCAGCCCGCCCGCGATCCGGCGCTCCCACTCCCCCGCGACGGCGGGCGGCTCCGACGCGGCACCGGAGGCGGCATCGGGGTCGGCACCAGGGCCGGCGGCCTCCGCCCCGGGCAGCGCGCTGACCGGCGCGGGGTGCTCCGCCGGCTCCCCGGCGGGCCGCCGCGCGGGCCCCGGACCGCCGCGGCGGCGCGCCGAGCGCTGCCCGCCGGGGCGCGGCCGGTCCTCGTCGAACGGAATGACCTTGGCGTCCGCCATCGTGAATCGCGCTCCCTCATCCGCCGCTGTGCGTGGTCGTGGCCCCCGTGCCGCCCGCTCCCCGTCCCGGCCCCGGCCCCGGGTCCGCGCCGACCCGGTCGGCGATCCGGTCGACCGCCCGGCCCAGGACGGCCGGCGGCAGCAGCCCCCGGCCCCGGCTGCGCGCGAAGTCCGCGAAGGCCTCCGCGGTCGTGTACGCGGGCTCGAACCCGAGCGTCTCCCGCATCTGCACCGTACTGACCACCCGACCGTGCGTCAGCAGCCGGATCTGCTCGGTGGAGAAGTCCGTGGCCCCGACGGTACGCAGGGCACTGCCGACCCAGCGGACCGCGGGCAGCAGCACCGGCACCGTGGGCCGCCCCAGCCGCCGGGAGCACTGCGAGAGGGTGAGCACCCCGTCCCCGGCGATATTGAAGGTGCCGCTGTTGAGGGTGGCCCGGCGCGGCTCGCGGGAGGCGATCCGCAGCACGTCGATCACATCGTCCTCGTGGACGAACTGGAGCCGGGGGTCGTAGCCGAACACCGTCGGCAGCACCGGCAGGGAGAGGTACTCGGCGAACGGGGTGTCCGCGGCGGGCCCCAGGATGTTGGCGAACCGCAGGACGCAGACCGCCACGTCGGGCCGCCGCCGGGCGAAGCCCCGGACATACCCCTCGACCTCGGCGGCGTCCTTGGCGAAGCCGCCGCCGGGCAGCGACTTCGGCGGCGTGGCCTCGGTGAAGACGGCCGGGTCGCGCGGGGCGGAGCCGTAGACGCTGGTAGTGGACTTCACCACCAGCCGCTGCACCGAGGGCGACTTCTGGCAGGCACCGAGCAGCTGCATGGTGCCGATGACATTGGTCTCCTTGACCGCCGTACGGCCGCCGGTGCCCAGCGGGGTGCCGGTGACGTCCAGATGGACGACGGTGTCCACGTCGTACTCGGCGAGCAGCCGCCCTATCGTCGGCTGCCGGATGTCGGCGCGGACGAACAGCGCCTCGCCCAAATCGTGTCCGGGGGCCTCGGCGTCCACCGCGATGACCCGGTCCACGTCCGGGTCGCGCTGGATGCGGCGGACGAACCGGCCGCCGAGCTGCCGGGCCACTCCCGTGACGAGTACGGCCTTCCCCACGATCAGCGCCTTCCGTTCGGTCCTCGCCCCAGCGCCACCGTAGCGGGTGACCGGCCACCTGTGACGACCGCCGCACTCCGCCGACGGCGACAGGGCCGGAAACAGCAGCGGGCCCGGAAAAAGCAGCGCGGCCCTCCCACCGCTCGGGTGGAAGGGCCGCGATGACGCGCGCGCGACGCTTACTTCTTGTTGCGACGCTGCACACGGGTGCGCTTGAGCAGCTTGCGGTGCTTCTTCTTGGCCATCCGCTTGCGCCGCTTCTTGATAACAGAGCCCACGACTACCCTCGCTCACTTCTCTTACTCGGTGCGGGGCGTCTGGGCCCACACGACCTACGTCGGCCTAGCGTACCCGCCCGAGCGTCACGCTCGTAATCCGAGGGGCCGTGGAACCCCGGGCCGCCCGTCACCGGACGGGCCGTGGAACCCCGGCGGCTACGCGCTCTCCACCCCCACGAAGGAGTCGCGGAGGTACTCGTGCACCGCCTGCTCCGGGACCCGGAAGGACCTGCCCACCCGGATCGCCGGCAGATGACCGCTGTGCACCAAGCGGTACACGGTCATCTTCGACACACGCATCACCGAGGCGACCTCCGCCACGGTCAGGAACTTGACCTCGTTGAGAGGCCTCTCACCAGCAGCAGCCATGACCCACCTGCACCTTCCGCCCGCGCCGCCCACCGGCTTCCCCTTCCGGTGACTCTTCGTCGCGGTGCGCTCACTCACCAGATTAGGGGCGGGTGATACGAGTGGGGAAGAGGAGCAGCCATCGTCCGTTTACCGTGCGAGGCCCGCCTGTTGGAGTATCCGGCGGGCCAGTGGCCGGTACGCGGCGGACGGCAGGCCGTCGTCGAGCGGCACCGCGACCGCCACCCGCCCCTCGGCCTCCGCCACGAACACGGCCGGATCGTCCGCGTCGGCCGGCCCGATCGCGGCAATGCCCAGCTGACCAGCCCCGCAGACCCAGCCGTGGTCCCCCACGACCAACTCCGGCAGCCGGCCCCCGGCGTCCGCCGCCGCTTCCAGCACGGCCCGCACCGGCAGCGGCGAGTGGCTGTGCGCCCCGGGTGCGCCCCGCGCCCGCTCCTCGCCCGCGACCCTTACCAGCGCGACCCCTCGTACGTAGTCGAGAGTGTGCGTGCGTACGCCGAACCGGGTCGTTATGTCGACACATCTCCCCTGCGCCGGGGTGAGGACGGGACAGCCCGCCGCCGACAAAGCGTCTGCGAGTGCGCCGTAGAAAGGGAGCAATCGGTGCGGATGTCCGGTGCCGAACAGCACCGCCTCCCGCCGCTCGGCCGCCTGCCGCAGCCGTACCGCGAACGCCTCCAGCGCGGCGAGCGTACGCTCCGGGTCGATGGTCTCCGGCCCCTCCCGGTACGCCGGGTCGGCCGACACCCCGCACCGCTCGGCCATCAGCCGCAGCACGTCTCCCTGGTCCCACCGCCCGGCCGGCACCAGCCCCAGCGTCACCCGGGGGTCCCGGTCCGCGAACAGCCGGTAGCTGCGCAGGCATCCGGCCCGGGTGGCGGACACCCGCCCGGCCAGCCCGGCCGCCGGCAGATACGCCCGTAACTCCTCGGTGGTCAGCACCCCGCGATGCTCCCCCGGTTCGGGCCGCCGGACCGGGGGATCCGCCGCACATCCCCCGGTCGAGCGACGAACACCCACGGCACCGGCGCTCAGGGCAGCAGGCCCCGCAGCGGGAACGCCGAACGGCGGGCGGCCAGCACCGCCTGGTCCAGCCGGTCCGCCGGGTCGTAGCCGTCCTCCCAGGGCCGCCACTGCACCGGCCACCGCCCGTCCGTCATCCGCCCCGGCCCCAACTGCCGGGTCCGCGCGTACACCTCGTCCCGCCAGGAGGACGGGATCACCGACTCCGGCGCCACCTCGGCGTGCGCCGCGATGCCCACCAGATGCGTCCAGGAGCGCGGTACGACGTCCACCACCGCGTAACCGCCGCCGCCCAGCGCCACCCAGCGGCCGTCCGCGTAGGCGTGCGCCAGCTCGTGGCAGGCGCTCTGCACCGCCCGCTGGGCGTCCAGCGACACCGCCAGATGCGCCAGCGGGTCCTCGAAGTGGGTGTCCGCCCCGTGCTGGGTGACCAGCACCTGGGGGCGGAAGTCCGCCAGCAGCTCCGGCACCACCGCGTGGAACGCCCGCACCCAGCCCTCGTCCCCGGTGCCCGCCGGCAGCGCCACGTTCACCGCGCCGCCCTCGGCCGCGCCCGCCGCACCGGTCTCCTCCGGCCAGCCGGTGCCCGGGAACAGGGTGCGCGGATGCTCGTGCAGCGAGACGGTCAGCACCCGAGGGTCCTCCCAGAACGCCGCCTGCACCCCGTCTCCGTGGTGCACGTCCACATCCACGTACGCCACCCGCTCCGCGCCCAGCTCCAGCAGCCGGGCGATCGCCAGCGAAGCGTCGTTGTAGACGCAGAAACCGGCCGCCGAGCCGGGCATGGCGTGGTGCAGCCCGCCCGCGAAGTTCACCGCGTGCGCGGCCTCGCCCCGCCAGACCACCTCGGCCGCGCCCACCGACTGCCCGGCGATCAGCGCCGAGGCCTCGTGCATCCCGGCGAACGCCGGATCGTCCAGCGTGCCCAGCCCGTAGTCCTGGTCCGCCGAGCCCGGATCGGCCGAGGCCGCCCGCACCGCCGCCACATAGTCGGCCCGGTGCACCAGCCGCAGGGTGGACTCCCCGGCCGGCTTCGCGGCCACCACATCCACCTTCCGGTCCAGCTCGTAGGCTCGCACCAACCCCATGGTCAGTGCGAGCCGGACCGGGTCCATCGGGTGGCTCGGCCCGAAGTCGTACCCGGTTACTGCGTCATCCCACATCAACAGTGCGCGGCCGCTCATGACCGCCACCGTATCGGTCACCCGCCGCACCGAACGCGCGGGCGTACCCTGCCCCCGCCAGTACCAGCACCATCGGCACCAGCATCGCCCCCCGGTGGCTCCACACCTCCCCCAGCGCGCCCACCAAAGGCGCCCCCACCAGGAAGCCCACATAGTTGAAGACGTTCACCCGGGCCACCTCCGCGTCCCCCCGGGCCGCCGCGAACACCTGCGGCACCAGCACGCTCAGCCCCAGGCCCAGCACCGTGAATCCGGCCACTCCCGTCCACGGCCCCGGCGCCCCGGCCACCACCGCGAACCCGAGTGCGGCCAGCACCGCCCCACCCCGCACCACCGCCACAGCCCCCAGCCTCCGCACCGCCCAGTCCCCCACCCCCCGCCCCAACAGGGTCGTCACCATATAGGCGTTGTACGGCACGGTCGCCAACGCCTCGGAGCCGCCCAGCACATCGTGCAGATACGCGGCGCTCCAGTTCGACACGGTCGAGTCCCCGATATACGCGACGGCCATCACCAGGCACAACGGCAGCAGCACCCGCCCCGACCGCCCCCCGCCGCTCTTTCCCTCCCTCGTCTCCGTCCCCCCACCCCGCACATACCACCGGCTCCCCACCAACGCCGTCGGCAGCAGCACCCCCACCACCGGCAGATAGGAACCCACCAGCGACACACCCTCCCGAGCCGCCCAGTACGCCAGCGAGGCCCCCACGATCCCGCCCAGGCTGTACGCCGCGTGGAAGCCGAGCATGATGGAGCGCCCGTACGCCCGCTGGAGGCCGACGCCCAGCATGTTCATGGACGCGTCCAGCGCGCCCACCGCCAGCCCGAACACCCCGAGCGCGACGGCCGCCTGCCAGAGCCGGTCTCCCACCGCCACACCGGCCAGGGCGAGCAGCACCACCGGCTGCGACCACCGCAGCACCGCCCCCGGCTCCGCCGCCCGCCGCTCCACCGCCCACCCGGCGGCCACGCTCCCCACCCCGGCCAGCACCGGCACCGCGGCGAGGAAGACCGGCAGCAGCCCGTCCGAGATCCCATACCGCTGCTGTACGGCGGGGATACGGGTCACCAGCAGCGCGAACGCCACCCCCTGCACCCAGAACGCCAGCCCCAACGCGCCCCGCCCGCGCCGCAACACCGTCGTGTCCATGGCGGGACAGCGTAGGCCGCCCCACCCCTCGCCGGGGAGCCTCCGGCGGCATCAGCCAGCCAGCAGCTTCCCCAGCTCCCCCATGTCCCCGAAGTAGCCCTCCGCGCCCGGCAGTCGCTCCGCCGGGGTCATCGCCGTGAACGCGAACACCTCCATCCCGGCGGCATGCGCGGCCTGGACGCCGAGCGGGCTGTCCTCCACCACCGCACACCGCTCCGGGGCCACCCCCATCCGCTCGGCCGCGTACAGGAAGAGATCCGGAGCCGGCTTCCCCCGCCCCACGTCCTCCGCGCTGAAGACGGTGCCCTCGGCGAACCACCGGTCCAGCCCGGTCGCCCGGTGCCCCACCCGGATGCGCCCATGGCTCCCCGAGGATGCCACGCAGTACGGCACCCCTTCGCGCTTCAGCTTCCCCAACACGTCCACCACCCCCGGCACTGGCTGCAACTCCCGCTCGAAGGCGGCGAAGACCCGGGCGTGAAAGGTGTCGTCGAAGTCCTCCGGCAGCCGCCGCCCGGTGCGCTCCAGCACCAGGTCGTGGATGCGGTGCATGGCGGACCCCATGAAGTCGCGTATGGAGTCCTCGTACGTGGTGGGGTGCCCCAGCTCGGTCAGATAGGCCGCGAGGAGCGTGTTGGACAACGGCTCACTGTCCACCAGCACACCGTCATTGTCGAAGACAACCAGGTCATAGCGCATACCGGCCACCCTATGGCGACCCCGTGCGGCGCCTCGTCGTGCGCCGCTACGCTCGCCTCATGGACGGGGTCTTGGACAGGATCGTGGTGGTGCGCGACGGCCGCGGGCCGGAGGTCCTGCTGGTGCACGGCGGTGCCGGGCCACGGACCACCTGGGGCGCTCTCGCTCCGCTGGCCGATCGATGGACGCTGGCATACGTCCACCGCCGTGGCTATCCGCCGAGCCCGCCACCGCGGGAGCGTCAGGACTTCGAGGTGGACGCCGTGGACCTGGCACCTCTGCTCAACAGCTGCCGCCCGCACGTCGTCGCCCACTCCTACGGCGTTCTGGGGACGTTGATGGCAGCCGCCGCCGCGCCGGACAGCGTGCGCTCACTCACCTTGATCGAGCCGCCGCTCACCTACCTCGTCCCCGGCGATCCCGAGGTGGCACGGCTCGCACACATCGGCGACGCCGTCCTCACCCACGGTATGGACACGGACCTGGCCGAGCTGCGCGAGTTCCTTCGTCTCGCGGGCGCCTCCATCGGCGACGGCCCGCTCCCCGAGGGCGTGGCCGCCGGGGTTCGGCGGGCCCACGGCGCCCGACTGGCCAGCGAGGCCCACCCGCGGCTCGACGTGATCCGGGACGCCGGCATTCCGGTGCTCGTCGCGTCGGGAGACCATGCCGCCGCACACGAGCGGATCTGCGACGCTCTCGCGGAAGTGCTCGGTGGCGAGCGCAGTGTGCACCCGGGCGCCGGTCACTTCGTGGCAGCAGCACCAGGCTTCGCCGAACGGTTCGAGGTGTTCCTGCACAAGCACAGCATGGGGCCCTAAAACACATCAGGCCCCGGACGATAACCCGTCCGGGGCCTGATTTCAAAGATTGTTCGGCGGTGTCCTACTCTCCCACAGGGTCCCCCCTGCAGTACCATCGGCGCTGAAAGGCTTAGCTTCCGGGTTCGAAATGTAACCGGGCG
>NZ_JBEYXH010000046.1:0-55757 GCF_040644755.1 Streptomyces sp. NPDC046887 | reverse complement strand
GCCTGGACCCCGGACACCACCGTCGACTCCCAGTCGACTCCCACGTGAAGGAGGCGGAGGACGTCTGGGTCGCCGCCTCCTTCCTGTCCCATGGACCCGCGCCCCTCGACCTGGCCGCCGGGCGCTCTAGCCCTCGGCGTCCTAGCCCAGCTCGCCCGCTGCCGTGCGCTCGGCCAGGCGGACCAGGGTGCGGACCGAGGAGCCCGTGCCGCCCTTGGGGGTGTAGCCGTAGGGCGCGCCCTCGTGGAAGGCGGGGCCGGCGATGTCGAGGTGGGCCCAGGTGATGCCCTCGCCGACGAACTCCTTCAGGAAGAGCCCGGCCACCAGGCCGCCGCCCATCCGCTCGCCCATGTTGGCGATGTCGGCGGTGGAGGAGTCCATGCCCTTGCGCAGGTCGGCCGGGAGCGGCATCGGCCAGGACGCCTCGCCGACCTCCTCGGCGATCTCGTGGATCGCGGCGCGGAAGGCGTCGTCGTTGGCCATGATGCCGAAGGTCCGGTTGCCCAGGGCGAGGACCATCGCGCCGGTGAGGGTGGCGACGTCCACGATCGCGTCCGGGGCCTCCTCCGAGGCGCGGGTGATCGCGTCGGCCAGGACGAGCCGGCCCTCGGCGTCGGTGTTGAGCACCTCGACCGTCTTGCCGCTGTACATCCGCAGCACGTCACCGGGGCGGGTCGCGGTACCGGAGGGCATGTTCTCGGCGAGGGCGAGCCACCCGGTGACATTGACCTCCAGCCCGAGCCGCGCCGCCGCGACGACCGCCGCGAAGACCGCCGCCGCGCCGCTCATGTCGCACTTCATGGTCTCGTTGTGGCCGGCCGGCTTGAGCGAGATGCCGCCCGAGTCGTAGGTGATGCCCTTGCCGATGAGGGCCAGGTGCTTGGCCGCCTTGGAGGAGGTGTAGGAGATCTTCACCAGCCGGGGCGGGTTCGCCGAGCCCGCGCCGACCCCGAGGATGCCGCCGTAGCCGCCCTTGGTGAGCGCCTTCTCGTCCAGGACCTGGACCTTCAGGCCGTGCTCCTTGCCCGCGGCGGTGGCGATCGCGGCGAAGGCCTCGGGGGTGAGGTCGTTGGGCGGGGTGTTGATCAGGTCCCGGGCCCGGTTGATCTCCTCGGTGAGGGCGATCGCGCGCTCGGCCGCGGCCTTGGAGGACTTGTCCCGGGGCTTCGCGCCGAGCAGGGCGACCTCGCCGAGGGGGCCCTTGGCGTCCTTGCCGCGGTCCTGGTACGCGGTGAAGGCGTACGCGCCGAGCAGCGCACCCTCGGCCACGGTCTGCACGTCGTCCGGGCCGGTGAGCGGCAGGGCGAAGCCGGCCTTCTTGACGCCGGTCAGGGCGCGCGCGGCGTTACCGGCGGCGCGGCGCAGCTTCTCCGGGTCGAACTGCTCGTCCTTCTCCGGGGCCGGGCCGAGGCCCACGGCGAGGACGACGGGGGCCTTGAGGCCGGCCGGGGAGGGGACCTTGGTGGTCTCGCCCTCGGCGCCGGTGGCGCCCAGCGTGGCGAGGACGTCGGCGAGCTTCCCGTCGAAGGCACTGTCCACGGCGTCGGCGCCGGGTGCGAGGAGCAGCTCCTTCCCGCCCTGCGGGCTCTTGGCCACGCCGACGACGAGAGCGTCGGCGCGCAGGGTCGCCGCGCCGGCGGTGCTGAGAGTGAGAGCAGTCACGGTGGTGATTTCTCGCTTCCGTTGAGTTGACTGAGGGCGGTCGAGGGATGGGCCGACCGGGCCAGCCGCATCGTATGCGGGGGTGGTACGGCTCCTCGGGGCGGCCCCGGAGCGCCGGGGACGAGCCTACGCGCGGTGCGGCTTTCGCTCACAGGGGCGGCAGTTCACCCGCCCGTGGCCCGTCCGCGGTGTTTGCCTGCTCAACCAATGAGAGCTGCGTCACACTCCCGGGAATCACCGGGGGAGCGCACCTCCCTCTTTGCATCATCTCCACAGATCCTCCTCGCGCTCCTCCGCGCCCGGAGGGCGTGACGAGGGGGGAATGACCCATGCAGTCAAGGGGACTTCGGTTCCAGGGCGGGCGCCCGGGCGCGAGACAGGGCGCCGGACGCGGCGGCCGGATGGCCGGCACGCTGCTGGCGGCGGCGCTGCTGGCCGGCGCCGTTCCGGCGGGTTCGGCCGTCGCCGCCGCCCCCGCCCCGCGCGTCGACCTCACCGTGCTGGTGGTCGACGACGGCGGCGGCGCGGTCGGCGCCATCGCCGCGGAGCTCAAGAGCACCGGCGTGCCGTACAGGACGGTGAAGCTCGGCGAGCAGGGCCGGCCGGCCATCACCGCGGCGTTCCTCGCCGACACCGTGGACGGGCGGCCGCGTGCCAAGTTCCAGGGCGTGGTGCTGCCGAGCGAGGCGCCCGGCGGGCTCAGTGCGGCCGAGCAGTCGGCGCTCACCGCGTACCAGAAGACCTACGCCGTTCCGCAGGTGGACGCCTACACCTGGTCGCACCCGGGCGTCGGGCTCGACTACACCAGCGACGGCGGCTTCTCCGGGGTGCTGGACGGGGTGCGCACGGACGTCACCGCGGCCGGGAAGGCGGGGCCGTTCCGCTATCTCGACGGACCGGTGGTCTTCGAGGACAACGCACCGCAGATCGCCGAGAGCTACGGCTACGCCGGGCGGCCCCGGGAGGGCTACACCAGCTACCTCGACCTCCCGGTGGACGGCGGCGGCCGGGCCAGCCTGATCGGCGAGTACGCCAAGGACGGGCGGCGCGAACTGGTCGTCACCTTCGCCTACAACCAGTACCAGCGGCAGTTCCGGGTGCTGGCCCGCGGCATCGTGGAGTGGCTGACCCAGGGCGTCCACCTGGGCCGCGGCCGCAACTACTTCTCGGTGCACGTGGACGACGTCTTCGCGCCGGACGCCCGCTGGGACACCGAGCGCAACTGCACCCCCGGGGACATCGACTGCGCCGGCGGGCCGGGCGAGGAGGAGGTCCCGGAGATCCGGATGACCGCCGAGGACGCCCGGTACGCGGCGGCCTGGCAGAGCTCCAGCGGCTTCACCCTGGACATGGTCTACAACGCCGGCTCCGGCGAGCTGTGGAAGAGCGAGCACGGCGGCACCGACGCGCTCACCGCCCAGCTCCTCGCCGACCGCGCCCGGTACCGCTGGATCAACCACACCTACACCCACCCCTTCCTCGGCTGCGTCCAGGACGTCACCGTGGTCCCCTGGCGGTGCGCCACCAACGCCAACGGCACCACGAAGTACGTGACCCGCGCCGAGATCTCCGCCCAGATCCGCGACAACCACAACTGGGCGGTGGGCAAGGGCATCTCGGTGGACCGCGGCGAGCTGGTCACCGGTGAGCACTCCGGGCTGAAGATCCTGCCGCAGCAGCCGGCCGACAACCCGAACCTCGCCGGGGCGCTCGCCGACAACGGGGTGAAGTGGATCGCCTCGGACAACTCCCGCGACTCCGCCCAGCGGGCCGTCGGCAACGCCAGGACGGTGCCCAGGCACCCGATGAACGTCTACTACAACGTGGGCACCGCCGCCGAGATGACCGACGAGTACAACTGGATCTACACCTCGCGCGCCGACGGCGGCAGCGGGATCTGCGAGGACAACCCGGCCACCTCCACCTGCCTGGCCGAGCCGCTGGACCCGGCCACCGGCTACGCGGCGTACATCGTGCCGCAGGAGGCCCGGATCGCCCTGGGCCATGTCGTCGCCAACGACCCCCGCCCGCACTACGTCCACCAGTCCAACCTGGCCGAGGAGCGGCTGCTCTACCCGGTGCTGGACAAGGTGCTGGCCGACTACCGGGCGCTGTACGCGGACAACACCCCGCTGGTCAACCCGCGGCAGAGCGAGGTGGGCACCGAGTTCTCCCGCCGCGCCGCCTGGGACAAGGCCCTCGCCGAGGGCAGGGTGACCGCCTACCGCATCGGCGACACCGTCACCGTCAAGGCGCCCAGCGGAGTCGTGGCCCCGGTCACCGCGCCCGAGGGCACCCGCAAGCGGGCCCTGCTCGGCAGCTCGGTGTTCGGCACCGCCTACGCCGGGACCCGCTCCGACTGGACCTCGCCCGACCTGCTCCAGTCCGCCGTCACCCTGACGCTGCCCGCCGGCGCCTGACCGACGAGGCCCCCGGGCTCCGGTACGGCGCCACCACCGCCGTACCGGAGCCCCGCGCCGCGAGAGAAACACGCACGACCCGTACCACCGGGGGGAACCACCCATGCCGTCCAGCGGACGCCATGTCACCACGCTCACCGAAGGCACCTCCCCGCACGTCCACGGCGGCGTCAGCACCTGGTGCGACCACCTGATCCGCGGCATGCCCGAGGTGGACTTCCAGGTCCTGGCGCTCACCGGGAGCGGCCGCGAACCGGTCGTCCGGGAGCTGCCGCCCCACCGCCACCGGCACCGCGTCCTCCCGCTGTGGGGACCGGCCGAGCCGCGCGGACTGCCCCCTCTGCCCGGCCGGGAGCGGCGCCGTTACGGTGCCCGGCAGCGCAGCGGGGTGGCGCCCCGGCTGACGGGCTGTCCGCCGTACGCCCTGTTCGGGCTCGGCACCGGAGGACTGGTGCTGTACGCGGCGGTCGGCGACCTGCTCGCCGCCGGCCGGGCACCCGCCGGCACCGAGGCCACCGCCCTGGGGCTGACCACCGCCGCCGCGCTCACCCTCTCCATGGGCCCCGCCGAGTGGCTGCCGCACCGCTTCCGCCGGGCCGGCCCGGCCGGGCTGCGGGCCGCCACCACCCCGAGGGCCTTCGCCCGCTCCACCACCGCCGCCCTGGCGGCCTGCCTCGGCGGCTGTCTGGCCGTGCTGGCTCTGCTCGGCGTGCTCGGCGCCCAACTCGCCCCGGACACAGCCGGATCGACCGGCCCCCGGCTGACCGCGCTGCTGCTGCTCGGTACCGTGCTGTGGACCGCACTGCTGCTCCAGTCCTTCGGGGCGGTGCTGCCGGCCGCGCTGGTCTGCCTGGCGGCCGCCGGGGCGCAGACCGCGGCGCTCGCCACCGGCACCGGCGACCCGCTCACCACCGGCCCGCACACCACCGGAGCCGCCGCCCTGCTGCTCGTCCTCCTCGGCTGCGCCCTGCTCGGCCGGGCCACCGCCCACCGCCGCTGACCTGCAAGAAGAAGGAAGAACCCCGTGGACCTGCTGGTCCCCTACTACGAGCACCCCGCCGTCCGCCCCGCCGAGTGGGACGCGCTGATCGCCGCCGCGCCCCGGCTCTACGGGGTGATCGTCAACCCGGCCAGCGGCGCCGGCACCTTCCGCGACCCGGCGTTCGCCGAGGTGGCCGGGCGGCTGCGGATGGCCGGGGTACGGGTCCTGGGCTACGCCGACACCGACTACGGCCGCCGCCCGCACGCCGAGGTGGTCACCGACTTGCTGCGCCACCGCGACTGGTACGGGGCCGACGGCGCCTTCCTGGACCAGGCCGCGGCGAGCGCGGAGCTCATCCCGTACTACCGGCGGCTGCGGGTGGCCGCCCGGGCCGCCGGGGCCGCCACCGTGGTGCTCAACCACGGCACCGCGCCCGATCCGGGGTACGCGGCCGCCGCCGATCTGCTGGTCACCTTCGAGGGCAGCTGGGAGACCTACCGGGCGCTCGGGCTGCCCGACCGGGCGGCCGAGGACCACCACTGCCATCTGGTCTACGCGGCCCCCGCGCACGCCCGCCTCGCCACCCGGGTCCGCTGCGCCGTCCCGGTCGCCCGGCCCCATGAGTGGGCCGCCCTCCCGCACGAGCTGGAGCTGTGACGGGCCCTTGACCCGGATCCGGGTCTAACCCAGCGTCAGCACCAGCAGCGCCGCCGTCGCCGCCGTCTCCGCGACCGCCCCGAAGACATCCCCGTTCACCCCGCCCAGCCGCCGCAGGCACCGCCGCAGCAGCAGCTCGGCCGCGCCCAGGGCGGCGGGCACCGCGAGGGCGCAGCCCACCGCCCGGTACGGGCCGCCGGCCGCCCAGCCGGCCCCGGCCGCGGCCGCCGTGACCAGGGCGGCCGTGCCCAGCGCGACGCCCACCGGGACGGTGCCGGCCACCACCGCGCCCAGCCCCTCCGGGCGGGCCGCCGGGACGGCGGTGCGGGCGGCCCAGGTGAGCGCCAGACGGGCGGCGGTGGCCGCGAGGACGGCGCCCAGCGCCCCGGGCAGCCACCCCTCCCCGTACAGCCGGAAGAGCGCCGCCACCTGGCCGAGCAGCACCAGCAGCAGGGTGACCACCCCGAACGGGCCGATGTCCGAGCGCTTCATGATGGCGAGCGCGTCCCCGGCCGGCTTGGCGCTGCCCAGCCCGTCGGCGGTGTCCGCCAGCCCGTCCAGATGGAGCCCCCGGGTGAGCACCGCGGGGACCGCGACCGAGGCCACCGCGGCGAGCAGCGCCCCCGCCCCGGCCAGCAGCAGCGCGGTGCCGGCCGCCGCCGCGGCGGCCCCCACCACCAGCCCGGCGAGCGGCGCCCAGAGCATCCCGGACCGGGCCGCCGTCCGGTCCCAGCGGCCGATCCGCACCGGCAGCACGGTGAGGGTGCCGAAGGCGAACCGCAGGCCGTCGGTGCGCGTACGGGCGGGGACACGGGAAGTCGTCACCGCGCGCACAGTAGTCGCTGCTCCCGGCCGGTAGGTTGCCCATACCGGTCGATACAGGGCGTACGGGAGTGGGTGGGATGGGTCACTGGTTCTACCGCAACATCGTCGAGCCGGGGAAGCTGCCGCTGCTGCTGGCGCTCGGCTCGTTCGTGGTGACCTTCCTGGTCACCCGGACCATCACCCGGATGATCCGGGCCGGCCGGGGCCCGTTCCGCAACGTCACCCCCGGCGGGCTGCACATCCACCATGTGGTGCCGGGGGTCGTCCTCGCCCTGCTCGGCGGCTTCGGCGGGGTCGCCACCAGCCAGTACGGGGCCGCCTCCGCGTTCTGCGCGGTGCTCTTCGGCATCGGCGCGGGGCTGATCCTGGACGAGTTCGCGCTGATCGTCCATCTGGACGACGTCTACTGGACCGAGCAGGGCCGGCAGAGCGTGGAGGCGGTGGCGCTCACCGCCGCCCTGCTGCTCCTGCTGCTGATCGGCTCCTCACCGCTGGGCGTGGACTCGCTCACCGCCGACCAGGCGCAGGGCCGGGCCTCGTTCGTGTCGACGGTGGTGGTCAACTTCCTCTTTGTGCTGGCCACCCTGACGAAGGGCAAGTTCCGGATGGCGGTGGTCGGGGTGCTGGTGCCGCTGGTCGCCCTGGTCGGCGCGGTCCGGCTGGCCCGCCCCGGCTCCTGGTGGGCCCGCCGGCTCTACCGCCGCCGCCCGCGCGCCCGCGCCAGGGCGGGGCTGCGCGCCTACCACCACGATCGGCGCTGGGACGCCATCGGCCGCCGCTTCGGCGACCTGGTGGCCGGCCGCCCCAACGACGAGCTGCCGGCCGCCGCGACCTCCGAGCGCAAGCGGCCGTCGGAGCTGCCGGGGGACTCCGGCGGCAGCCACCGGGGGCCGTCCTCCGGGGAGCCGCCGGGCTCCACCGAACCACCCGGCTCCGAAGAACCACCCCGCCCCGGGCGCAAGCCGTCATCGGAGCCTCCCGAGGATTCCTCCTCCGGCGAGGACCGGCGGCGCTGACGCCGGGCCGCCACCGCGCAGCCCGCGCTCACCGCCGCGATGGCGGCCAGATGCTCCCGGCCCGCCAGATTCGGCAGGATGGCCACCTCGATCACCATGGCCAGTACCACCAGACCGCCGGTCACCCGGGCCCCGAACCGCCAGCAGACGACCACCGCGAGCCCCAGCACCGCCGCCGAGGGGCCGGTGTCCACCACCTGGGCGTCCGAGGCGGGCAGCCCCAGCGGGGAGCCGGGGCCGAGCGCGATGCCCAGCCGCGCGTACAGCGTCCCGGCCAGCGTCGCGGCGTACGCCACCAGCACCGTCCGCCACCGGCCCAGGGTCAGCTCGGCCAGCCCGAACACCAGCAGCACCTGCGCCAGCGCCCCCCACACGGGCAGATGCAGCGCCGGGACGAACAGCGACAGGGGGGTGCGCAGCAGCGAGAGCCACAGCGGGTCCTGCGCCTGTACCGCCCCGGCGGCCCGCACCAGCCCGTGCCCCCAGTCGCCGAACGCCTGATGCTGTACGGCGTGGCAGAGCGCGGTCAGCGCCACCGCCCCGAGCGACAGGGGCAGCGCCCGCCACCCCCGCTCCCGCAGCCCCGAGCGCACCACCTCGACCAGCGGCCCCCACTCCCGGCGCGCGAAGGCGCGAAAGCCCCCCGTCGCCCGTCTGCCGTTCAACGGCGGCCTTCCAGGTGCCGGTGGCCGCGTGCCCAGGCCGGCAGCCCGGGCAGCTCAAGGAAGCCCTCCGCGCGGGCGGCGGCCAGCCCGATGCGGGGCAGGTCGGCACTCTTCTCGAACAGCATGTAACGCGGCTCCCAGATCGGTCGGTACTTGGCGTTGGCACGGTAGAGCGACTCGATCTGCCACCACCGGGAGAAGAAGGTGAGGAGGGACCGCCACAGCCGGAGCACGGGGCCCGCCCCCAGCTTCGCACCACGTTCGAAGACCGAGCGGAACATGGCGAAGTTGAGTGACACCTGAGTGATCCCCATCTCCCCGGCCCGCTGGAGCAGGTCGATCACCATGAACTCGGTCAGCCCGTTGTCGGCGTCCCGCTCCCGGCGCATCAGGTCCAGCGACAGCCCGCCCGGCCCCCACGGGACGAAGGACAGCAACGCGCGCGGCCGGCCCTCGGCGTCGGCGCACTCCAGCAGTACACACCGCCCGTCCGCCGGGTCGCCCAGCCGGCCGAGCGCCATCGAGAAGCCGCGCTCGGTGGCCCCGTCCCGCCAGGCGTCGGCCAGCCGCACCGCCTCCGCCATCTCCTCGGGGGGTACGTCCTCATGGCGCCGGATCCGCACCTCGTACCCGGCCCGTCTGACCCGGTTGTAGGCCTGGCGGACCGTGCGCATGGCCCGGCCTTCCAGGGTGAACTCGGCGATCTCCACGATGGCCTCGTCGCCCAGCTCCAGCGCGTCCAGCCCGTGCCGGGCCCACACCGTGCCGGCCTCCTCGCCCGCCCCCATCACCGCCGGCACCCAGCCGTGCTCCCGGGCCTGGAGCAGCCAGGGCTCGATCGCCCCGGGCCAGGCCTCCGGGTCGCCGATCGGGTCACCGGAGGCCAGACACACCCCGCCCACCACCCGGTAGGGCACCGCGGCCTTCCCGCTCGCCGACCACACCACGCTCTTCTCCCGGCGCAGCGCGAAGTAGCCCAGCGAGTCCCGCTCGCCGTGCCGGGCCAGCAGCTCCCGCAGCCGCGCCTCGTCCTCGGCGGTCAGCGGGGCCAGCGCCCGCCGGGAGCGGAAGGCCGCGTAGAGCACGGCGATCAGCAGCAGCGCGGCCAGGATGTTGATGATGACGTCCACCCAGCCGGGGGTGTCCACGGCGGCGGCGCGGCTGTCGTCCGGGGTGAGGGTGACCAGATGGGTGGCCGCGTACCGCCAGCGCGCCCCGAAGCCGCCGGCCCGGGAGGTGTCGGTGGCGGCGACCAGCAGCGTGGCGGCCAGCGAGACCAGCACCAGGCCGCCGACCGCCACCGCGGCCGCCAGCCGGACGTTGGAGCGGTCGCCCTTGGCGTAGAACTCCCGCCGCCCGGCCAGCAGGGCCGCCAGGAAGGCGGCGGTGAGCACCAGCGAGACCCAGTTCTGCGCGTGCCCCCGGTACTCGGGCAGGACCAACAGCAGCGCGAACAGCACCAGGAACAGCCCGGCGAGCACCAGGTTCAGCAGCCAGGCGGCCCGTTTGCGGCGCCGCATGGTGATCGCCAGGAAGACCGCGAACGCCCCGGAGAAGAACCCGGCCGCCAGCAGATACGGGGTGAAGAACTCGTCCGTGTTGTGGCGCCGGATGTCCTGCCCGAAGGAGACCCACACCGCGCCCAGCAGGTTCAGAAACGCGACGGCCCGCAGATACCAGACGGCACCCGAGGCCGCGCGCCGCGAGAACCGCGTACCGCCGGGCGCCTCGGCGACGGTCGGCCGAACTTCTCCCATGATCGGATGATATGGGGATTTCGGGGGCCCGGCCCGGGGAGCGAGCGCCCCCGCAGGGCCGGGCGGGGAGCGGGACCTCTAGCAGGGCCGTCCGGGGGAGTGGGCGCCCTCGCAGGGCCGCCTAGCAGGGCCGTCCGGGGAGCCCGGGGAGCGGGTGCCTCCGCAGGGCCGCCCGGGGAGTGGGCGCCTTCGCAGGGTCGCCCGGGGAGTGGGCGCCTTCGCAGGGTCGCCTAGGGGAGCGGGCACCCTCGCAGGGTCGCCCGGGGAACGGGCCCTCGCGCAGGGCCGCCCGGGGAGCCCGGGGGGTGGGCGCCCCCGCAGGGCCGGGTGCCGGTCACCGGACGGGGCCCGGGGCCGCCGCCAGGGGACCCCGCCCGGTGACCGCCAGGGGACCCCGCCGCGCCCCGGCCCGTATGTCCGGACGGGGCCCCGGGCCTACCGGCAGGGAGCCCCGCCGCACCCCGGCCCGCGTGTCCGGACGGGGCCCCGGGGTCGCCGCCAGGGAGTCCCCGCCGCGCCCCGGCCCGTACGGCCGCCAGGGCCGAGGCATGGTCCCTCGCGCGCCCCCTGCCCGTACGGCCGTCAGCAGCGCGGGCTCACCCCTCGCCCGCCTCCGCCTTCTCCACCGCCCCCGGATCCTCCGGCGCCACCGCCGCCTCAGGGACCGCTTCCGGCTCCGGCTCCCGCTCCGGCAGCTCCGCCGCGAACGCGGCCGCCGCCTGGACCAGCGGCAGCGCCAGCAGCGCCCCGACCCCCTCACCGACCGTCACCTTCTGGTCGAGCAGCGGCTCCAGGGCCATCCGGTCCAGCGCCTTGGCCTGCGCCGGCTCCCCGCTCAGCTGCCCGGCCAGCCACCAGTCCGGGGCGCGGAAGGCCGCCCGCTGCGCCACCAGGGCGCAGGCCGCCGACACCACCCCGTCCAGGATCACCGGCATCCGCCGCACCGCGCTCTGCAGCAGGAACCCGGTGATCGCCGCCAGGTCCGCGCCGCCCGACGCGGCCAGCAGCTCCAGCTGGTCGCCCAGCACCGGCCGGGCCCGCCGCAGCGCGTCCCGGACCGCCGCGCACTTGCGCATCCAGGCCAGATCGTCGATGCCCGCGCCGCCCCGGCCGGTCACCACCGAGGCGTCCGTCCCGCACAGCGCGGCGATCAGCACCGCGGCCGCGGTGGTGCCGCCCACGCTCAGGTCGCCGAGCACCACCAGGTCCGTCCCCGAGTCGGCCTCCTCGTCGGCGACGGCCATCCCCAGCCGTACCGCCTGCTCGGCCTCCTCCAGGGTCAGCGCGTCCTCGATGTCGATCCGCCCGCCGCCCCGGCGCACCCGGCGGCGCACCACGTCCTCCGGCAGCAGTTCGGGGTCGCAGTCCAGACCCGCGTCCACCACCCGCACCGGGACGTCCATCCGCCGGGCCAGCACCGCCAGCGGGCTCGCCCCGTCCAGCACCGAGCGCACCAGCGCGTACGCCCCGCCGGCCGGGCGGCCCGAGACGTCCAGCGAGGCCACCTGGTGGTCCCCGGCGAACAGCACCACCCGGGGCCGCTCCACCGGCCGCACCGGCACCGCGCCCTGAGCGGCCGTCAGCCACTCGCCCAGCTCGTCCAGGCGGCCCAGCGCCCCCGGCGGCACCGCCAGCCGCTCCCGGCGGTCCTCGGCGTCACGCCGCACGGCCCCGTCGGGGCGCTCGATCAGATCGGAGAAGTCGTCGAGATTCAGCCTGCTCATTCGTCGCACAGTACCGGTCGCCGGTGACCGCCGGACTCCGCCCCGGGGCGGGGGCGGTAAGGGCTTGTGGCGCGCGGCCCCGGCCCTCAGCCGCGCAGCACCAGCGCCTGCCCCGCCACCACCAGCACCACCTGCTCGCACTCCCCGGCGAAGGCGGCGTTCAGCCGGCCCAGCTCGTCCCGGAACCGCCGCCCCGACGCGGTCGCCGGCACCACGCCCGAGCCGGTCTCGTTGGTCACCGCCACCACCGTGCGCCGGGTGGCCCGTACCGCCGCCACCAGCTCGCCCACCCGCTCCCGCAGCTCCCGCCGCCCGCTCTTCTCCCACACCTCGTCGTCCCAGGCGCCCACCCGGTCCATGGCGTCGGTCAGCCACAGCGACAGGCAGTCCACCAGCAGCGGCGGGCCCCCGGCGGCCAGCAGCGGCACCAGGTCGCAGGTCTCCTCGGTACGCCAGGAGGACGGCCGCCGCTCCCGGTGGGCGCCGACCCGGTCGGCCCACTCGGGGTCCCCGGCGCGGGTGCCGCCGGTCGCCACGTAGACCACCCCGGGGTAGGACTCCAGCCGGCGTTCGGCCTCCAGCGACTTGCCCGAGCGGGCACCGCCGGTCACCAGGGTGCGCCGCGGCACCGGCGGTGGGCCCGGCCGCGCGCCGACCGCCAGCGTGGTGCCGTCCGGCACCGCCCGCGCCCCGGCCGCCGCCAGCCGGCGGTCCAGCTCCGCCCCCGGCGGGACGCCATGGTCCAGATGTACGGCGACGAGCTCCGTCTCCGGCCCGATGGCCCCGGCCTCCCGCAGCCGGGCCGGCGCGTCCGGTCGCCCCACCACGTCCGCCAGCACCATCCCGTACGGGCGGCGCGGACCGCCCAGTCCGGCCGGGGCGCCGCCGGGCGGCAGATACAGCAGGGTGGCGCCCTCAGGGGAGGCCACCTCGTATCCGGTGCCCGGGGCGTCCATCGGCACCGCCCGCACCCGGTGGCCGCTGATCAGGGTCAGCTCCCGGCCGTCCGGCACCCGCCCCGCCGAGGGCAGCCCGGGCGGCACCTCCACCGGCGGGCCGTCGTGCGGATGGGTCAGCAGCACCTGCCGCACCCCGCCCAGCGACCGCCCCGCCCGGGCCGCCGCCTGCACCGTCCCGGGTGTCAGGTCCAGCAGCAGCGCGCCGTCCACCAGCAGCGCGGTGGCGGCGCGGACCGCAGGACCGCGGGCGGCCGCGCAGGCGGCGCACGGGCAGTCGGGGCGGGGCAGTCCCTCGGGGGCTCCGGTGCCGAGCAGAGTCACATCCACAGGGATGATCCTCCCGTGTCCCCGCGGCGGGTGCGCGCCCGGCTACGCTGCGGGCAGGAAACCGATCATCTGGAGGTCCACATGGCATGGACGTGGCGGTTCGAAGGGTCGGGCGGGGCGGAGGTCCAGCCGGCGGTCGAGCCCGAGGAGTTCACCACCCAGGGCGACGCGGAATCCTGGATCGGTGAGTACTGGAAGGCGCTCCAGGAGGGCGGCGCCGATCAGGTCGAGCTCTACGAGGACGGTACGAAGATCTACGCGATGAGCCTCCACCCGGACGGCGAGACGGCCGCCGCGGAGGAGTAGCCAGGAGGCGCGCGGAGGGCCCGCCCGGTGGTGCGGACGGACGTACGCCGTCACCGGGCGGGCCCTTGCCGTGTCAGGAGCTGTCTCAGTACGGCGGGCAGCCGAGGGGCAGGACCCGTTCGCTGAGCCGTCCGCAGAGGCGGCCGTCGGCCACCGAGGCCTCCGCCAGCCAGTCGGCGGCGGTCAGCCGCTCCACCAGCTCCGGCAGCCCCTCCGGGGCGGTGGCGCAGCGGTCGGCGAGCCGGCCGATGTCCAGGCCCCCGCCCTCGGGCCCGAGCCGGCCGTCGGCCTCGGCCCAGGTGGCCAGGGTGAGCGCCAGCAGCCGCACCTCGGCCGCCGTCTTCGCCTTGCGCAGCTTCTTGTCGCCGATGACCCGCTGGGCCCAGCCGCTGAGCTTGGGACGGGTCTTGCGGCCGAAGGTGAACGGGCCGGGGTCGTCCTCCGTCGGCATCAGGGAGGGGACGGTGATTTTGGTGGGGGTCTCCGGGCGGGAGGCGAGCAGTTCGGCGGCGCTGCCGGGCAGGGTCAGCCAGCCGGAGCCGGTCAGCTCCTCGACCAGCCGCTCGGGGTCGGTCAGCGGCAGCGCGGTGAGATCCTGGCCGACGAGGTTGCCGACGCCGGTCAGCGCGGTGCGCAGGGTCAGCACCAGCGCGACCAGCCGCGCCTCGGCGCCCGGCAGTGGAGGGTGCTCGGCGACATGGCCGAGGACGTCCCGTGCGTACCGCCACTGCCCCGGGGCGCTCAGCAGGCGCTGCACACCCGACTCCTCGCCGTCGACCTGGCCGGTGCGGTGCCGGTGCTGGTGGAGGGTGGTGGCCGCGGCCTGCTCGGCCCGTTCGGCCTCCAGCCGCAGCCCGGCGTCGTGGGTGACCTCGGCCCAGTGGGCGAAGGCGGCGGCCTTGCGGCGGTGCAGTTCGGCCAGGAGGGCGAGGTCGGGCTCGGTGCGCTGCTGGTACTCGCGGTACCGCCGGCCGAGGTCGATCAGCTCCTCGCGCAGCTCGGCCGGGTGCAGATCGTCCGGCACGGTGCGCTGGCCGATCCTGCCGCCCGGCCGGGGGCGCTCGGACCGCCCGGCCCGGCGCGGCGACGGCAGCGCGACGGCCGGGCCCGCCCCCGCCCCTGCCCCCTGCGGATGCGAGAACCGCGGCCCGAACGCCGGAGCGCCGGTGCCTGGCCGCTCCTCGTCGCCCGCGCCGGTGGGGCGCTCCCGCGTCGCGGGGGTGTTCGGCGCGGTGGCGGCCACCCGGGCGCCCGGGGTGGCGGCCGCGCACCGGGCGCAGCACTCGATGGCCCGCCACAGCCGCCCGGCCCGGTCGGTCAGCACGGCGAGCACGACCGGGCCACCGCAGCGCCAGGCGCCCTCCCCGACCCGTGGGCGAGGACCGGCGCCGGTGTGTGTACGGCACTCCTCGGACCTGCACACACAGGCGGCCCGGGGGCGCGGTACGCCGCCGGAGCGCAGATGGGCGGCCAGATGCTCGGCGGCGGCCCGGCGCCCCTCGGCGGCCGACGGCAGACGCTGCGGTGGGCAGGACGGATGGCCGCAGACGACCACGACGGCCGCGGTGCCGCGCCCGGCACTGTCCAGCCGCACCGCCCACTGCCGCCCCGGCGGCCGCTCCTCCGGCTCGCGCGCGATGATCTCCACCGGTTCTTCTTCCCTTCCCGCACGCCCCGGGCCTGTCCCCGGTGCCGTCCTGGTACAACGGCCCAGCGGCTCAGGGGATGCGGCATGCCGGCCCGGGGAGAACGAGCACCAGACCAGCGCGTTCCCATCGATACGGCGGAGACGATGGACGACAACCCGAGACACCCCGGCCCCGACGTGCTCCTGGCACGTCTCGCCCAGCGGGTCGGCATGCGGAGCCAGGAGATCCACCTCGTGGCGGGGCTTTCCGTTCCGGACGACGGATGGCAGTTCGACGAGGAAGCCGGCCGCGAGCTGCCCCGGCTGGTGCGCGGCGCACTCTCGCTGACCTCGTCCGGGAGGCGGCGGTTGCGCGAGGTCGCGCTGTCCCGGCCCGCCCTGCCCCCGACGGCGCCGGTGCGGGAACGGCCCTGGGAGGACTATCCGCCCGGCTGCGGCTCCCTCCTCGTACGGATGCTCGCCCTGCGGAACCTGGGGTGGTCGTCGGGAGCCAAGGTGATGTACCTCCTGTCGGGCGTCTATCTGTCGCCCGCGACGATCGGCGCGGTCGGACGCGGCGTCAGGGAGCTGGACTCTGAGCTGCTGCGGGGGTTCGCCGCCGTGCTCGGCATTCCGCTCGGCACCCTGGAGGCCCTGACCGCCGTTCCGGGAGCGGCGAGCAGTGGCGAGCCCCCGGCGGCGGCCCCCTGCCCTCGCCGTACCGGCAGGGGCGCTCCCCCCGCGACCTACATCTCCCCGAGCGTCACCCGTGCCGTGGCCGCCCGGCCGCCCCGGGTGTAGGCGATCGTCACCCGGTCGCCCGGCTGCTTCCCGGCCAGCGCTTCCAGGAGCGAGGTCATGGTGGTGATCGGCTTGGAGTCGACCTTGGTGATGATGTCGCCCGCGCGCATCCCGGCGTCCGCCGCCGCCCCGCCCCGGGCGGCCTCCACCACGGCGACGCCGGCCGGCTGGTACTCCTCGTCCAGCACCGTGCGGCCGGTGACGTTGAGCGCGGCCCGCCCCGAGTCGGTGACCCGGCCGTCGCGCACGATCTGCCCGGCGATGTTCTTGACCATGGACACCGGGATGGCGAAGCCGATACCGGGCGCGGCGCTGCCCACGCTCGGGTCGGCCGCCGCCAGGGTCGGGATGCCGACGATCTCGCCGCTCAGGTTCACCAGCGCGCCGCCGCTGTTGCCCGGGTTGATCGCGGCCGAGGTCTGCACCATGTTGCCGAGGGTCGCCCCGGTGCCGCCGCCCGACTGGCTCTCGCTCACCGTGCGGTCGGTCGCCGAGACGATGCCCTGGGTGACACTGCCGGCCAGCCCCAGCGGGGAGCCCATGGCCAGCACGATCTGCCCGACCTCCACCTTCGAGGAGTCACCGAACCGGGCCGGCTTCAGCCCCGCCGGGGGCCGCTCCAGCCGGATGACGGCCAGGTCCTGTTCCGGGTAGCTGGAGACCAGCCGTGCGGGCAGCGGCTCCTCTCCGGTGGCCACGGTGACCCGGAAGGACTTCTCGTCGCCGACCACATGCGCGTTGGTGACGATGTTGCCCTTGGCGTCGAAGACCACCCCGGAGCCCAGCCCCTCCCGGGCGTCGATCTGCACCACCGAGGGCAGCACCTCGCGGATGACGGTCCGGTAGTCCTCCTCCAACTGGGCCGCCCGGCGCGGGGCGGCGGGCGCCGCCGCCCGGGCCGTCGCCACCACCCGGTCCCCGGGGCCGGGCGCCTGCGGCCGGGGTGCCGGGGGAGCGACCAGCGAGCAGCCGCCCACCAGCACCGCCGCGCAGACCCCGGCGGACACGGTCACCAGCGTACGTAGGGCAGTCATGTCCGGAGTATCCCGTTCCGTCCGCCCGGGCGGCGCCCGCTGCGCACCCGATCAGGTGGCGGCGCGCACCGCGGGCCCGGCCTGCGGCGCCCCGCCCGCTCCCGCCGCCAGGAACTGGGTGGCGGCCAGCTCCCCGTACAGCGGATCGGCGGCCACCAGCTCCGCATGGGTGCCCACCGCCCGTACCCGGCCCGCGTCCATCACCACGATCCGGTCCGCCAGGGTCACCGTGGACAGCCGGTGCGCCACCACCAGCACGGTCGTCTCCCGCGCCACCTCCGCCACCACGTCCCGCAGCGCCAGCTCGTTGACCGCGTCCAGCTGCGAGGTCGCCTCGTCCAGGAGCAGCAGCCGGGGCCTGCGCAGCAGCGCCCGGGCGATCGCCACTCTCTGCCGCTCACCGCCGGACAGCTGCGAGCCGCGGTGCCCGACCGGGGTGTCCAGCCCCTCCGGCAGCCGCTCCACCAGCTCCTTCAGCCGGGCCCGGACCAGCACCTCGCGGACCTCGTCCTCGCTCGCCTCCGGCGCCGCGAAGAGCAGGTTCTCCCGGAGCGTCCCGGCCAGTACGGGGGCGTCCTGCTCCACATAGCCGATGGCCGCCCGCAGCGCGGTCGGCGCCCAGTCCCGTACGTCCCGGCCGTCCACCAGCACCCGGCCGCCGGTCACCTCGTGGAACCGCTCGATCAGCCCGAACACCGTGGTCTTGCCGGCGCCCGAGGGCCCGACGAAGGCCGTCATCCCGGGGCCCGCCACCTCGAAGGACACCCCGCGGTGGACGTCCGGCAGCCCGTCCCGGTAGCGGAACACCACATCCTCGAAGACCACCGAGGCCGGCCCCTCGCCCTCCGCCGGTCCCGAGGCACTCGCCCCCTCCAGATCCTCTGCGGCCAGCCGCCGGGCCTCCTCGATCCGGGCCACCGCCGCCGCGCCCATCTGGTACTCGGTGGCGGCCGACACCAGCTTGGACACCGGGTCGGTCAGATAGAACAGATACAGCAGGAAGGCCACCAGGTCGGCCACCGTGATGGCCCCGGACGCCACCCGCGCCCCGCCGATCCCCAGCACCGCCAGGAACGACACCTGCACCGCCAGGCCCACCGAGGAGCCGGCCACCGCCTGCCAGCGCGCCGACCGCAGCCCCTGGCGCCAGGCCTCCTCGGCCGCCTCGCCCACCGCCGCGGTCTCCCGCGCCTCCGCGCCGGACGCCTTCACCGTGCGGAACGCCCCGAAGACCCGCTCCAGCCGGTTCGATATCTCCGCCACGGCCTCCTGGGAGCGCCGGGTGGCCTCGGAGATCCGCGGCAGCACCAGTGCCATCGCCCCGCCGATCAGCACGATCACCCCGAGCACCACGCCCAGCAGCACCGCGTCCAGCACGGCCATCATCACCAGGGTGGTGACACAGGCCAGCCCACCGGTCACCGCGGCCACCACCGAATCGGTGGTCACCGAACGCAGCAGGGTGGTGTCGGAGGTGATCCGGGACATCAGATCGCCCGGAGTGGTCCGCTCCACCTCCGGCAGCCGAAGCCGCAGCAGCCGCCCGACCAGGCCCTGCCGGGCGGCCAGCACCACCGACTCGGCGGTCCGCTCCAGGATGTACGAGCCCACCGACTCGATCGCCGTGCCGAGCACCACCAGGGCGGTCAGCACCAGCAGGATCCCGGTGATCGACCGGTCGTCGCCCAGCCGCTCCACCAGCTCCTTCGCCGCGAGCGGCTGGAGCAGCGCGGTCACCGCGCCGACCAGCGCGAACAGGGTGCCCAGGGCGACCGCCCAGCGATGCGGCCGGAAGTGCCGGTACAGCACCCGCCAGGTCTCGCGCGCGGGCAGTTTGACGGGGGCGGGAGGCTTGCCCGGATCGGCGGCGGAGTCAGTGATCGTCACATCGGGGATGGTCACATCAGAAGAGGACGCGAAACCCCGCCCCCCACCTGAGCCCGGGGAGCACAGGCACCCGCCGGGCCGCCGGTGGGCCGACGACAGCCCGCCACCCGGCGCCCGAGGGGCCGAAGGGCAGTCGCCCGGCTCGGGCGGCCCCGGCCCCCGGCGCCCGAGTGGCCCGCGGCCTGCCGCCCCGCGCCCGCGCGGCCGGACGGCCGACGGCCCACGGAGCGGCGCCCAAGTGGCTGCGGTCGGCCCCTCGGGCGCCCGAGGGGCCGTTGGCCTGCGGACCGGTGCCTGCACGGCCGGCGGCCATGGGCTCCCACCCGGCGCCCGAGTGGCCGGCGGCCTCGATCCCTCGGCGCCCGAGTGGTCGCAGTCCGGGCGCGCCCGGCGCCCGGGATGCCTGCGGCGCCTGAGGGCCCGCCGCCCGCGTGGGGCCGAAGCCCGGGAACGCCCGGCGCCCGGGATGCCGGGCAGCCTAAGGCCCGCCGCCCGCGCGGCCGGGGTCCGGGCGCGCTCGGCGCCCGCGCGGCCGGATTCGGCCAAGGCGACGCCCAGCTCGGCTCAGGACACGCGCGCTCGGCGCCCGCGCGGCCGGACGCCCGGTGAACCAGCGCGCTAGCCGCGCACCCCGCAGACATGGAGCAGCGCGGCCACCCGGCGGTACGGCTCGGTGCGCCCGGCCTGCTCCTCGGCGGCGAGCAGCAGCTCCAGCTCGTCGGCCGGGGGCAGCCCGACCTCGCTGGGCACGTTGTCGGTGAAGACCCGCACCCCGTACCAGGCCTGGAGCGGCGCGGCGATGCCGGCCAGGGTCGCCGTCAGCTCGGCCAGCCGGTCGGCGCGCACCCGCTGCCCGAAGCGGTCCACATCGGTCGCCGACTCGTACGCGGAGAGGGCCCCGCGCCAGTCCCCGCCGGTGCCCGGGCGCATCGCCAGCGCGTCGCCGTTGCGCACCAGCAGCGACAGCAGCCCGCCGGGCGCCAGCATCCGGGCCAGCCCGGCCAGGATGGCGTCCGGCTCCTCGGCGTACATCAGCACCCCGTGGCAGAGCACCACGTCGAAGCTGCCCGGCAGGAAGTGCACACCGGTCTCGCTGCCGTCGCCCTGGAGCAGCCGCACCCGCTCGCGGATGCCGGCTGGTTCCCCGGCCAGCGCCTCACGGGCGGCCCGCAGCAGCGCCTCGTCGGCCTCCAGGCCGGTGACCGTGTGGCCCGCCCGGGCCAGTCGCAGCGCCTGGGTGCCCTGGCCCATCCCGGCGTCCAGGATCCGCAGCCGCTGCCCCACCGGGTACCGGGAGGTGATCTGCTCGTCGAGCTGGCGGGCCACCAGCTCCTGGCGCACGGTCGCGCGCAGCCCGCCGAGGCCGTCCAGCCGGCCGGCGGACGCGCCCGCGAAGCCCGAGACCTGGGTGCTCAGGGCCGCTCTCCGCGTTTGACCTGCGGCTTCGGCAGCCGCAGCCGGCGCATCTGCAGGGTGCGCATCAGGCCGTACGCGACGGCGCCGCGCTTCGGCTCGTTCGGGAAGCGGGCGGCCAGCTGCTTCTTCAGCCGGAGCCAGATGCCGATCGAGTCGACCACGATCATGGCGATGACGCCGAGCCAGAGCAGCAGCGAGATGTTCTTCAGCTGCGGCGAGGGGAGCGTCGACAGGATGAGGATGATCACCGCCATCGGCAGGAAGAACTCCGCGACGCAGAAGCGCGAGTCCACGAAGTCGCGGACGAACTTGCGCACCGGGCCCTTGTCCCGGACCGGCAGGTACCGCTCGTCACCGCTGGCGAGCGCCTGGCGCTGGCGGGCCATGTCCTGCCGGCGGGCATCCCGCTGGCGGCGCGCGGCCTCCTTGCGGTCGAGCGGCGCGCTCGTCTGCGCACGGCGGCGCTGGGTCTGGGCCTCACTCCGCTTGGGAGTGGGGCGGCCCTTGGGGGCCTGCGGGTCGCGGGGCTGCGTGGAAAGGTCCGCCGGCACCTTCACGGCGGAGACCTTCTCGTCCTTCGAACGGCTACGGAACACAAAGCCCAAGGGTACGGGGTCGGCCGCGGGTACCCCAGTTCCACCCGAGAACGATCGCGCAACGCCCCCCTCGCCTGCCCCCGCGGGTCGGGGGCGGCGCTCCTCCCTGCGCCGGAGCGGCGGGGGGCGCAGTCGTCCTTGGGGATGAGCGCATCCGGGTCCGGACGGTGCGGTAATGGATGTGGGCCCCGTACTGTGGGTTCTGTTGGAGTGCCGGTGTCGAGTCCGTCAGAAAAGGGGGCGCGCGCAGCCCATGAGCGGTGTCATGAAGCGTATGGGGATGATCTTCCGCGCGAAGGCCAACAAGGCTCTTGACCGGGCCGAGGACCCGCGCGAGACGCTCGACTACTCGTACCAGAAGCAGCTGGAGCTGCTGCAGAAGGTACGCCGGGGGGTCGCCGACGTGGCCACCTCCCGCAAGCGGCTGGAGCTCCAGCTCAACCAGCTGCAGACCCAGTCCGCGAAGCTGGAGGACCAGGGCCGCAAGGCGCTGGCGCTGGGCCGCGAGGACCTGGCCCGCGAGGCGCTGTCCCGGCGGGCCGCGCTCCAGCAGCAGGTCAGCGACCTGGAGACGCAGCACCAGACCCTGGCGGGCGAGGAGGAGAAGCTGACGCTGGCCGCGCAGCGGCTCCAGGCCAAGGTCGACGCCTTCCGCACCAAGAAGGAGACGATCAAGGCCACCTACACCGCCGCCCAGGCGCAGACCCGGATCGCCGAGTCCTTCTCCGGCATCTCCGACGAGATGAGCGACGTGGGCGTCGCCATCCAGCGCGCCGAGGACAAGACGGCCCAGCTCCAGGCGCGGGCCGGGGCCATCGACGAGCTGCTGGCCTCCGGAGCCCTGGACGACCACTCCGGGCTGGCCAAGGACGACATCCAGGCCGAGCTGGACCGGCTCTCCGGCGGTACGGACGTGGAGCTGGAGCTCCAGCGGATGAAGGCCGAGCTGGCCGGCGGCACCGACCGGCAGCAGGCCATCGAGGGCGGCCAGGGCGCCGCCGCCCAGGACCAGGCCCCGTCCCACGGGACGCAGCAGGACCACCGGCCCCCCAGGTTCGACAAGCAGTAGCCGCCGCGCCCCGGGCCCGGCCCGCACCGCACTCCGACCCGCCACGGCACCCGACCCGCAGGCCGCCCACCGGCCCGGCTCGGGTGCCGCGCGCATGCGGCCGGTGAGATCCGAGAGGGCCGTGGGACAGCAGGGCCCGTGAGACCGAAGGGGGACGCCGTGCCGGGGGAGAACGAACACACCGGCCGAACCCGCTCACCCGCCCCCCTGGCCTCACCCGGCCCCGCCCCCGCGCCCGCCGACGGTTCCGCCCCCCTCACCACCTCTCCCTCCCGCCCGGCCGACCGGCCGCCCCCCGGGGCTCGCCACCGGCGGTGGCTGCGCGAGCACCCCTTCGCGCTGGACTCCGCGATCGCGCTCGCGGTGCTGGTCAGCATGGTGGCCGGCTCCTACGCCGATCCGCACCGGCCGAACGGGACCCTCTTCGGCGACCGCGCGCCGGATCTGCCCAGTGTGCTGCTGATGGCGGTCGGCGCGGCCGCGCTGCTGGTACGGCGTCGGGCCCCGCTCGTCGCGCTGGGGTGCACCGGCGCGGTGACGGGCCTGGAGTTCGCCGGCGGCGACCCCGCCGCCCCGGTCGCCATGGGCGCGGTCGTCGCCCTCTTCACCGTCGCCGCCCGCACCGACCGGCCCACCACCTGGCGGGTCGGCCTGGCCACCATGGCGGTGCTCACCGGCACCGCCATGATCTGCGGGCCCGACCCCTGGTACGCCCAGGAGAACTTGGCGGTCTTCGCCTGGACCGGGATGGCGGCGGCCGCCGGGGACGCGGTCCGCAGCCGCCGGGCGTTCGTGGACGCCATCCGCGAGCGGGCCGAGCGGGCCGAGCGCACCCGGGAGGAGGAGGCCCGCCGCCGGGTCGCCGAGGAGCGGCTGCGGATCGCCCGCGACCTGCACGATGTGGTGGCCCATCTGATCGCCCTGGTCAATGTGCAGGCCGGGGTCGCCGCCCATGTCATGGACCGGCGCCCGGACCAGGCCAAGGAGGCGCTGGCGCACGTCCGCACCGCCAGCCGCTCGGCGCTGGACGAGCTGCGGACCACCGTCGGGCTGCTCCGCCAGTCCGGCGACCCGGAGGCGCCCACCGAACCGGCGCCCGGACTCGCCCTGCTGGACGAGCTGCTGGCGGGCTTCCGCCATGCCGGGCTGCCGGTCCAGCTGGCCCGCCCCGACGAGGGCCCGCTGCCCTCGGCCGTGGACCTCGCCGCGTACCGGATCATCCAGGAGGCGCTGACCAACGTCCGCAAGCACGCCGGGCCGGGCGTCCGCGCCGAGGTGAGCGTGCTGCGGTTCGGCGGCTCGGTCGAGGTCACCGTCCTGGACGACGGCGGCCGCGCCTCCGCCCGTACCGACGCCGTAGACGACGAGCCCGGCACCGACACCGGCACCGGCGGCGGGCATGGGCTGCTGGGCATGCGGGAGCGGGTCACCGCGCTTGGCGGCGAGCTGACCTCCGGACCCCGCTACGGGGGCGGCTTCCGGGTGCAGGCGATACTGCCCCTGTCCGCTCCACCGGCCGACCCCGCGCCGCCGACTCCGCGCCGAGCGGGCGCCGACCGGGCCGTGCCCGGGGGAACCGTCCCGGGACCAGGGGAGGCCGTGTGACGATCCGGGTGCTGCTCGCCGACGACCAGGCGCTGCTGCGCAGTGCGCTGCGGGTGCTGATCGACTCGGAACCGGACATGGAGGTCGTCGGGGAGGCCGCCGACGGCGCCGAGGCCGTGGCGCTGGCCCGCGCCACCCGGGCCGACGTGGTGCTGATGGACATCCGGATGCCCGGCACCGACGGGCTCGCCGCCACCCGGCTGATCGGCGAGGACCCGGAGCTGGCCGGGGTGCGGGTGGTGGTGCTGACCACCTTCGAGGTGGACGAGTACGTGGTGCGGGCGCTGCGCGCCGGGGCGTCCGGGTTCCTCGGCAAGGGCGCGGAGCCGGAGGAGCTGCTGGGCGCCATCCGGATCGCCGCCGGGGGAGAGGCGCTGCTCTCGCCGGCCGCCACCAAGGGGCTGATCGCCCGCTTCCTGGCGCAGAGCCCCGACGGCGAGGGGGCGTCCGCGTACGCCGAGCGGCTCGCCGTGCTCACCGCGCGGGAGCGGGAGGTGCTGGTGCTGGTGGCCGGTGGACTGACCAACGACGAGATCGCCGACCGGCTGAAGGTCAGCCCGCTCACCGTGAAGACACACGTCAACCGGGCCATGGCCAAGCTGGGCGCCCGCGACCGGGCGCAGCTGGTGGTCACCGCGTACGAGTCCGGTCTGGTCCGCCCGCGCGGCGACTGAACCCCCGCCCCGCCGCCCGCGGCGCCCGCGCCGCCTCTCGCGCCGCCCGGAGGAGCGCGAGCGGGGCGCGCACTACTCCATCCGCTGTATATACAGCGTAAGGAATTCGGACCTGGGGCCGACGGCCCGGCCCTTGCGATGGCCGATCGTAGGAGACCGAAGCCACCACCGGCGCATCGAGATCCGCAGCCGCGGCCGTCACCACAGCCACCGAAGGAAGTCGAGACCCATGTCCTGGCTGTCCCAACTCAGCCTCCGGCAACGGGCCCTCACGGGTCTGGTGTCCCTCCTCGTGATCGTCTTCGGGGCGATCACGATCCCCCAGCTCAAGCAGCAGCTGCTGCCCTCCATCGACTTACCCGTGGTCTCGGTGCTCGCCCCCTATCAGGGTGCCTCACCGGACGTGGTGGAGCAGCAGGTCGTCGAGCCGATCGAGGACGCGCTGGCCTCGGTGGACGGCATCACCGGCGTCACCGCCACGGCCGGCGAGGGCAGCGCCGTGGTCATGGCCACCTTCGACTACGGCGAGCAGTCCACCCGGCAGCTGGTGGCGGACGTCCAGCAGGCGGTCAACCGGGCCGGCGCCCGGCTGCCCGCCACCGTGGACCCGGAGGTGGTGGCCGGCTCCACCGACGACCTGCCGACCGTGGTGCTCGCCGCCACCGCCGAGCAGGACCCGCAGGCGCTCGCCGAACGGCTGCGCCGCACCGTCGTCCCGGCGCTGGAGGACATCGAGGGCGTCGGCAAGGTCGCGGTGGACGGCGTCCAGGACCTCCAGGTCTCCGTCACCCCCGACGACCGTGCCCTCGCCAAGGCCGGGCTGGACGCCCGGGCGCTCGGTGAGGCGCTCCAGGCGGGCGGCACCACCGTGCCCGCGGGCGCGCTCGAAGAGGACGGCAAGAGCCGCACCGTGCGGGTCGGCGGCGCCTACACCTCGCTGCGCCAGATCGAGGAGCTGCGGATCGCGGCCCCGAAGGCGTCCGGGGGCAAGGCCCCCCAGGCCGAGGCGGTCCGCCTCGGGGACGTCGCCGAGGTGGCGCAGCAGGAGTCCCGCCGGGTCTCCGTCACCCGTACCAACGGGGAGCCCAGCCTGTCCGTGACGGTCACCATGGACAAGGACGGCAGCGCCGTCGACATCTCCGAGGCCGTCCAAGACAAGCTGCCCGGACTCCGGGCCGACCTCGGCTCCGGCGCCACCCTGACGGTCGTCTCCGACCAGGGCCCGGCGGTCTCCCAGGCCATCTCCGGGCTGACCACCGAGGGCGCGCTCGGGCTCGTCTTCGCCGTGATCGTCATCCTGGTGTTCCTGGCCTCGCTCCGCTCCACCCTGGTGACCGCGGTCTCCATCCCGCTCTCCGTCGTCCTGGCGCTGATCGTGCTGTGGACCCGGGACCTGTCGCTGAACATGCTCACCCTGGGCGCGCTGACCATCGCCGTCGGCCGGGTGGTGGACGACTCCATCGTGGTGCTGGAGAACATCAAGCGGCACCTCGGCTACGGCGAGGAGCGCTCCTCGGCGATCCTCACCGCGGTACGGGAGGTGGCCGGCGCGGTCACCTCCTCCACCCTCACCACCGTCGCCGTCTTCCTGCCGATCGGGCTGGTCGGCGGGATCGTCGGGGAGATGTTCGGCTCCTTCAGCCTCACCGTCACCGCGGCGCTGCTGGCCTCGCTGCTGGTGTCGCTGACGGTGGTCCCGGTGCTGTCGTTCTGGTTCCTGCGCGCCCCCAAGGGCACGCCCGGCGACCCGGACGCCGCCCGTGAGGCGGCGGAGGAGAAGGAGCGGCGCAGCCGGCTCCAGCGCGCCTACGTCCCGGTGCTCCGGTTCGCCACCCGCCGCCGGCTCACCAGTGTGGCGATCGCGGTGGCGGTGCTCTTCGCGACCTTCGGGATGATGCCGCTGCTGAAGACCAACTTCTTCGACCCGGGCGACCAGGACGTGCTGTCGATGCGTCAGGAGCTGCCGGCCGGCACGAGTCTGGAGGCGGCCGACCAGGCGGCCCGCAAGGTCGAGAAGGTGCTCGGCTCGCTGGACGAGGTGAAGGACTACCAGGTGACCGTCGGCTCCTCCGACTTCCTGGCGGCCTTCGGCGGCGGCACCGGCGCCAACCAGGCCACCTACCAGGTCAGGCTGGCCGACTCCGCCTCCTACGACCGGGCCAAGGACGCCATCGACGCGGAACTGGCGAAGCTGGACGGCGTCGGCGACACCACGATCGCGGCCGGCGAGGGCTTCGGTGGCCAGGACCTCAGCGTGGTGGTGAAGGCCTCCGACGCCGGCACCCTGGAGAAGGCCGCGGACCGGGTACGGGAGAGGGTGGCGGAGCTGGACGACGTCACCGGTGTGCAGAGCGACCTGTCCCAGTCGGTGCCGAGGATCTCGGTCACCGCCGACGACCGGGCCGCCGAGGCCGGTCTGACCCAGGCGGCGATCGGCGCGGCCGTCACCCAGGCGGTACGCGGCACCCCGGCCGGCACCGCGCTGCTGGACGGCGTCGAGCGCGAGGTCGTGCTCACCTCCGCGACCTCGGCCGCCACCACCGCCGAGCTGCGGAAGCTGCCGCTCGGACCGGTGACGCTCGGCGACGTGGCGAAGGTGGAGCTGGTCGACGGGCCGGTCTCCACCACCCGGATCGACGGGGCGCGAGCCGCCACGATCACCGCCAAGCCGGTCGGCGACAACACCGGCGCGGTCAGCGCCGAGCTCCAGAAGGCGATCAACGCGCTGGACCTGCCGGAGGGCGCCACCGCCTCCATCGGCGGCGTCTCGGAGGACCAGCAGGAGGCGTTCAGCAGCCTCGGGCTCGCCATGCTGGCGGCCATCGCGCTGGTCTTCCTGCTGCTGGTGGCCGCGTTCCGCTCACTGGTGCAGCCGCTGATCCTGCTGGTCGCCATCCCGTTCGCGGCGACCGGCGCCATCGGCCTGCTGCTGGCCACCGGCACCCCGATGGGCGTTCCGGCGCTGATAGGCCTGCTGATGCTGATCGGCATCGTGGTCACCAACGCCATCGTGCTGATCGACCTGATCAACCAGTACCGGGCCCAGGGCCTGGGCGTGGTGGAGGCGGTGGTCGAGGGCGGCCGGCACCGGCTCCGCCCGATCCTGATGACGGCCCTGGCCACCATCTTCGCCCTGCTCCCGATGGCACTCGGGGTCACCGGCCAGGGCGGCTTCATCGCCCAGCCGCTGGCGGTGGTGGTGATCGGCGGACTGATCACCTCCACCCTGCTCACCCTGCTGCTGGTGCCGACGCTCTACGCGATGGTGGAGCTCCGCAAGGAGCGCCGGCGCGCCAAGCGCCAGGCCAAGCGCGCGGCCAAGGCCGGCCAGGACGGCCCCGACCCCTCCGCCGACCCCTCCACCGACCGCGACCCGACCCCGGCCCGCGCCTGACCGACCCCGGCTCGGGGACACGGTCCCGGGCCACCCGACTCCCGGGTCCGGGACGTGCCCGGTTCCCGGATCCGGGGCGGTACGGCGAGAGGGGCGCCCCGCAGCCGGCGGGGCGCCCCTCTCGTCATCGCTGTGCCGCTACGGCAGGGCGAGCATCCGCTCCAGCGCCAGCTTGGCGAAGCTCTCCGTCTCCCGGTCCACCTCGATGCGGTTGACCAGCTTGCCCTCGGCCAGCGACTCCAGGGTCCACACCAGATGGGGCAGGTCGATCCGGTTCATGGTCGAGCAGAAGCAGACCGTCTTGTCGAGGAAGACGATCTTCTTGTCCTCGGCGGCGAAACGGTTCGCCAGACGCCGGACCAGGTTCAGCTCGGTGCCGATCGCCCACGTGGAACCGGCCGGGGCCGCCTCCAGCGCCTTGATGATGTACTCCGTGGACCCCACGTAGTCCGCGGCCGCCACCACCTCGTGCCGGCACTCGGGGTGCACCAGGACGTTGACACCCGGGATCCGCGCCCGCACGTCCTCGACCGACTCCAGCGAGAACCGGCCGTGCACCGAGCAGTGCCCGCGCCACAGGATCATCCTGGCGGCGCGCAGCTGCTCCGGGGTGACCCCGCCGCCCGGCTTGTGCGGGTTGTAGACCACGCAGTCCTCCAGCGACATCCCCATGTCGCGGACCGCGGTGTTCCGCCCGAGGTGCTGGTCGGGCAGGAAGAGCACCTTCTCCCCCTGCTCGAAGGCCCAGTCCAGGGCCCGCTTGGCGTTGGAGGAGGTGCAGATGGTGCCGCCGTGCTTGCCGGTGAAGGCCTTGATGTCGGCGGAGGAGTTCATATACGCGACCGGCACGGTCGCCTCCGCCACACCGGCCTCGGCCAGCACGTCCCAGCACTCGGCGACCTGCTCGGCGGTGGCCATGTCGGCCATCGAGCAGCCCGCCGCCAGGTCCGGCAGCACCACCCGCTGGTCGTCGGAGGTGAGGATGTCGGCGGACTCGGCCATGAAGTGCACACCGCAGAACACGATGTACTCGGCCTCCGGCCGCGCCGCCGCGTCCCGGGCGAGCTTGAAGGAGTCGCCGGTCACGTCCGCGAACTGGATGACCTCGTCGCGCTGGTAGTGGTGGCCGAGCACGAACACCTTCTCGCCCAGCTTCTCCTTGGCCGCGCGGGCGCGCTCGACCAGGTCCGGGTCGGAGGGCGAGGGCAGGTCGCCGGGGCACTCCACACCCCGCTCGCTCTTGGGGTCGGCCTCCCGGCCGAGCAGCAGCAGAGCGAGCGGCGTCGGCTGGACATCCAGGGGCTGGGCGGTGGTCACGTCACGCACCTACCCTTTCTTCCACAGTCTTTTCGTCTAATTGACGCTATCCATGGTAGCTGATTCACGTCACTTTGACGATGGCCATTGTGTCGATGTGACGCACCCCCTTGCTCCCGGCCGGTGCCCCTCCCCGGCCGGGTGTGCGAGCATGAAAGGACGAGCCGAAGTCCGGCCCGGCCCGGCTTGGGACGAATCCGCCCGGAGCGAATCCGCCCCGGAACGAATCCGCTCGGAATGAATCCATGGCTCCGCCGGTTGTACCCGTCGGCAAGCAGTCTCCGTACACCCCGGGAGAGAAGCAGATGTCCGTATCGGACGAGAAGACCACTGTCAGCGACGGCATCCTCCTGTCGGACGCCGCCGCGGCCAAGGTCAAGGCCCTGCTCGACCAGGAAGGCCGCGACGACCTGGCGCTGCGCGTCGCCGTGCAGCCCGGTGGCTGCTCGGGCCTGCGGTACCAGCTCTTCTTCGACGAGCGCTCGCTCGACGGTGACGTCGTCAAGGACTTCAACGGCGTCCGCGTGGTCACCGACCGGATGAGCGCCCCCTACCTGGGCGGCGCCTCCATCGACTTCGTCGACACCATCGAGAAGCAGGGCTTCACCATCGACAACCCGAACGCCACCGGCTCCTGCGCCTGCGGCGACTCCTTCAGCTGACCCGCCCGCGGCACCACCCGCCGCGACGGAACGACGAAGGCGGCGGCCCCGGATCCCGTATCCGGAAGGCCGCCGCCTTCGTCATGCCACGAGCCATGCCGTGAGTCATGCCACCGTCAGGCGCGGCTCAGCGCCGCTCCACCCGCTCACCGCTGCGAGCGTCCACCACCCGCCGGTCGCCCAGCGGCTGCTTGAGCGTGACCTCCACCGTCTGCTCCTCGGCGATCGCGATACAGGCGCGGCCCGGGCTGCTCGGCTTCTCCACCACCGTCAGCGCCACCCGCTCCGCCGTCTCCTCGGCGCGCAGCGTGAAGGTGGAGCACACCCCGCCCCAGAACCGGGCGGTCAGCGTCTTCCCGTCCGCCGTGAAGGACTCCACCCGCGGCGAGGAACCCGGCTCCTGCGGCGCGGGCTCGTTCGATCCGGGCTCCCTCGCGCCCGGGTCCGGAGAAGCGGACGGGTCCGGGGTCGCCGACTCCGCGGGTGCCAGGTGCTTCGGGTCCACCGCCGGATAGGTGATGGTGAACGGCCGGCCCTCGTACCCGGCCCGCACCTCGAACAGCCAGGACGGCACCAGCACCGGCCGGCCCGAGGAGGCGGCCGCGGCCAGCCCGAAGACCGCCCGCTCCACCGTCACCTTCTGCGTCAGCGCGGGCTTCGCCGGATCACAGGCCACGTCCCCCTTCAGCGGGTCCTTCTCCACCGCCGGGCCGCCGTCCTTGCCGCCGTCCTTCCCGGCCGGCACCGGGGTGGCGCAGCCGCCGATGGACGGCGGGGCGCCCTGGGCGGGCCGGTTCAGCAGCTTCAGTGCCTGGTCCGCGCCGATCACCGGGTACACCGCGTCCCGCTCCGGGGCCGCCAGCCGCCCGCTCGCCCCGGTGACCCGGCCGTCCGGGCCTACCTGGACGCCGGTCGCCCAGCCGTAGGTGGGCAGTCCGCCCACCACCGGGTCGGCGTTGACCGACCGCACCGAGCCGGTGACCTGGGACGCGTCCAGCGCCGCACCGCCCTGCCCGGCCGCCTCCAGCACCGGGGCGGCCGCCGTGCGCGCGGCCGCCTCGTCCACCGGGTCGCCCCCGGTGCCCTTGCCGCTGCCCGGTACGGAGCTCCCCTCGGGCGTACCACCGCCGCTCGGGTCGCAGATCTTGCCCTTCAGGCAGTTGTCCCCGGTCGTCCCGTCCACCGCGCCGCCGAAGTCACCGAACGACCAGGTGCCGGGCGCCTGCCGCTCCACCTCCAGCGCGGCCCCCGGGCGGCCCTTGTCCGGACCCACCTTCCACACCGCGCCGACCGCCCGGGGCTCGCCCTTCAGCCCCAGCGCCCGCGCCAGCCGGGTGACCTGCCCGGCGTCCACCTCGTCCGTCGCCCGGTACACCGGCGCCCGCCCCGGGCCCTTCGGCAGCACGCCCTTGGCCACGTACTCCACCCCGGACGGGTCGGGCTCACCCGGCGCGATACCCGCGGCGGTGTCCTCCCCATCCGATCCGCCATGGCCGTCCAGCACCAGCGGCGGAGGCGGTACGTCCCCCGCCGGAGCCGCCCCGTGCCGCTCCTTGCCGTCATCCGGGGCCGCGGTCGCCAGATACGCGCCGCCACCGCCGACGAGCAGCACCGCCGCCGCCACCGAGGCGACGGCGAGCGGGGAACGCCCTCGGCGAGGCGCGGTTCCGGTCGGCCCTGTCCGCTCCGTGCCACCACTCACCGCTCGCTCCTTCGACCGCCGGGACGCCGTCGCCCCGGGACACCCCTGGGACGGAGGCGGCGGGCGAGCGGTTCCCCACCGGCGCCGCGATTACGCCGGAAGGGGTACGCGGAAGGGGCCGGCGCCCGCGCGACCGGCCCGCACCAGTCGGGCCGAGACCTCCCGCACGGGCACCGGCGCCGGAAGCCCTACGCCTACCCCCGTACGCGTATCAGCCCTCAGACCCCGTATCCGCCGAGGGAGTCCACCAGCCGGGCGGAGGCGGGGGAGACGACCACCCCGTGGATCCGCGACGGCGGCACCGGGGCGGGCGCCGTCCGTACCGGGGGCGCCCAGTGCGGCGCCATCCGCGCGCTCTGCCCCCTCAGCTCCACCAGGTCGTACTCGGACTCCCGCTGCTCACGCACCACGTCGTTTGTCGCCATAACGGCACCGTACGCAGCGGAAAGGCGACCGAAAAAGGCCTACTATCGGGTAGTTTCCAGCGTTGGCCGGTCCGGGGACCCGATAGCCTCAAGCGACCGACTTCCCCTGAAGCCGCAGGAGCACAGCCGTGCGAATCGCAGTCACCGGCTCCATCGCCACCGACCACCTCATGACCTTCCCCGGCCGTTTCGCCGACCAGCTGGTCGCCGACCAGCTGCACACGGTCTCCCTCTCCTTCCTGGTCGACAACCTCGACGTCCGCAGGGGAGGGGTGGCGGCGAACATCTGCTTCGGCATGGGCCAGCTCGGCGCCCACCCGATCCTGGTCGGCGCGGCGGGCGCCGACTTCGACGAGTACCGTGCCTGGCTCGACCGGCACGGAGTGGACACCGACTCGGTCCGGATCTCCGAGGTGCTGCACACCGCTCGCTTCGTCTGCACCACCGACGCCGACCACAACCAGATCGGCTCCTTCTACACCGGCGCCATGAGCGAGGCCCGCCAGATCGAGCTCAAGCACGTCGCCGACCGGGTCGGCGGGCTGGACCTGGTCTCCATCGGCGCCGACGACCCCGAGGCGATGCTCCGCCACACCGAGGAGTGCCGCGGTCGGGGCATCCCGTTCGCCGCCGACTTCTCCCAGCAGATCGCCCGCATGGACGGCGACGAGATCCGCACCCTGCTGGACGGGGCCACCTACCTCTTCTCCAACGAGTACGAGAAGGGGCTCATCGAGTCCAAGACCGGCTGGAGCGACGAGGAGATCCTCGGCCGCGTCGGCCACCGGGTCACCACCCTCGGCGCCCGGGGTGTCCGCATCGACCGGGTGGGCGAGGAGCCCATCGAGGTCGGCACCCCGGACGAGGAGGCCAAGGTCGACCCCACCGGTGTCGGCGACGCCTTCCGGGCCGGCTTCATGTCCGGACTGACCTGGGGCGTCAGCCTGGAGCGCTCGGCGCAGATCGGCTGCATGCTCGCCACCCTGGTCATCGAGACCCTGGGCACCCAGGAGTACACCCTGCGGCGCACCCAGTTCATGGACCGCTTCACCAAGGCGTACGGCGACGAGGCCGCCGCCGAGGTCCGCTCCCACCTGGGCTGAGCCCGCCCGCGTAGCTAGAGGTAGCTAGGACGTCCGGCGGACCGTGTAAGCCGTACCGCGCTCCGCCGGGCGCTCGCCCACGTACTCCTGCCCGCGCATCTGGCACCAGGCCGGGATGTCCAGCCGGGCCGCCTCGTCGTCGGACAGCACCGTCACCAGGCCGCCCACCGGCACCTCGCCGAAGACCTTCGCCAGCTCGATCACCGGGATCGGGCACCGCCGCCCCAGCGCGTCCACCACCAGCTCCCCGCCCTCCTCGGGGGCGTCCCCCTGGACGGCCGCCTCCGCCACCGGGGCGCCGAAGCGCTCGCGCACCCCGGCCACCGCGCCCGGCAGCACCTGAAGGAACCGCGCCACCTCCGCCTCCTCGGTGCCCGGCGGCAGCGACACCCGGACGTTCCCCTCCGACAGCACCCCCATCGCGCGCAGCACATGGCTGGGCGTCAGCGTGGAGCTCGTACAGGAGGATCCGGACGAAACGGAGAAACCGGCCCGGTCCAGCTCATGCAGCAGTGTCTCCCCGTCCACATACAGACAGGAGAACGTCACCAGATGCGGCAGGCGCCGCACCGGGTCGCCCACCACCTCCGCGTCCGCCACCAGCCCGGGCACCCGGGCCCGGATGAGGTCCACCAGCCCCCGCAGCCGCGCCGCCTCGGCCGCCGCCTCCGCCCGTACCGCCCGCAGCGAGGCCGCCGCGGCCACCACCGCCGGGATGTTCTCGAACCCGGCCGACCGCCCCGACTCCCGCTCGTCCGCCGCCCCCTGGGCCGCGAACCGGGTGCCCTTGCGCACCACCAGCAGCCCCACCCCGGCCGGCCCGCCCCACTTGTGGGCGCTGCCGGTCAGCAGCGACCAGTCACCCGCGACCGGCCCCCAGGCCAGCGACTGCGCCGCGTCCACCAGCAGCGGCACCCCCGCCGCCCGGCACACCCCGGCCACCTCCGCCACCGGCTGCTCGGTGCCCACCTCGTGGTTGGCCGACTGGAGGCAGGCCAGCGCGGTGCCCTCGCCCTCCTCGCCCAGCGCCTCCGCGTACGCCTGCGGGGACACCCGCCCCGCCCGGTTCACGCCCACCTCCACGACCGCCCCGCCGGTCGCCTCGTGCGCCGCGGCGGCGTGCAGTACGGAGGAGTGCTCCACCGCCGAGACCACCAGCCGCCGCCCCGCCCGCCGCCGCCCGGCCAGCGCCCCGGCAACTCCGGTGTGCACCGCGGCCGTCCCCGAAGGAGTGAACGTCAGCTCGTCCGGACGGCACCCCACCGCCTCCGCCGCCGCCTCCCGCGCCGCGTCCAGCAGCAGCCGCGCCCGCCGCCCCTCCCGGTACAGCCGCCCCGGATCGGCCCACCCCTCATCCAACCCAGCGACCAGCGCCTGCCGGGCCACGGGGTGCAGGGGAGCGGAGGATGCGGCGTCGAAGTAGGTCACACCCCTATTTTGACGGGAGCCGACGGGCCCCTCACCCCCAAAAGAAGGCTCCCCCCGCGCGTTGGGCACCCTCCCCGCGCGACCCCAAATAGCGTCCAGTAGGGTTTGGTCCGCATAAACATCCAAACCCCTGCCCGCGTCAGGGCCCGGCGACCGACCAGCGTGACGGCCGCGGCCGGTCGCGCGGGCGAGACTCTCGGGAAGGCGCTACGTGAGTCCCAACGGCTCCGACCTCCCCCACCGCCTGAAGGGCGGGGGCGGTACCCCCATGTCGCGGCGCCCGTTGCGGCGGAAGCTGCCGCAGGCGCTGACTGCGGGCCTGATCCTGGCTACCGCGACCGGTTGCTCGTACAACTGGGAGGACTTCCCCCGCCTCGGTATGCCGACCCCGGTGACGGAAGAGGCTCCGATCATCCTCTCCCTCTGGCAGGGCTCGTGGGCGGCTGCGCTCGTCACGGGCGTGCTGGTCTGGGGTTTGATCCTGTGGAGCATCGTCTTCCACCGGCGCAGCCGCACCAAGGTCGAGGTTCCTCCGCAGACCCGTTACAACATGCCCATCGAGGCGCTGTACACGGTGACCCCCCTCATCATCGTCTCGGTGCTCTTCTACTTCACCGCCCGGGACGAGTCGAAGCTGCTGACTCTCTCGGACAAGCCGGCCCACACGGTCAACGTGGTCGGCTACCAGTGGAGCTGGGGCTTCAACTACATCGAGGACGTCGACGGCAACGCCCAGACGTCCGCCAAGGGCAACGAGAACCTGTCCGCCATCCCGGACCGGTACCAGAAGGCCTTCCCGGCGGGCGCCGAGGGCGTCTACGACTACGGCATCCCCGGCACGCGGAACCCGCAGAACGGCAACCCGGGCCCGACCCTGTGGCTGCCGAAGGGGGAGAAGGTCCGGCTCGTCCTGACCTCCCGTGACGTCATCCACTCCTTCTGGGTGCTGCCCTTCCTCTTCAAGCAGGACGTCATCCCCGGCCACACCAACGTGTTCGAGGTGACGCCCACCCAGGAGGGCACCTTCCGCGGCAAGTGCGCCGAGCTCTGCGGCGTCGACCACTCCCGGATGCTGTTCAACGTGAAGGTGGTCTCCCCGGAGCGCTACCAGCAGCACCTGAAGGAGCTGGCCGAGAAGGGGCAGACCGGCTTCATCCCGTCGGGCATCGCGCAGACGGACCCGGCCCGGAACACGGAGACGAACCAACTGTGAGCATCCTCAACGAACCCCAGGGTGCCGCCACCAAGCCCGGCGGCGCGGGTGAGCCGTACGAGAACGAGGTTCCGCTGCGGACCCGGCAGCCGGGCAACGTGGTCATCAAGTGGCTCACCACCACCGACCACAAGACCATCGGCACGCTCTACCTGGTCACCTCGTTCGCCTTCTTCTGCATCGGCGGTCTGCTGGCGCTCTTCATGCGCGCCGAGCTGGCCCGGCCGGGTACGCAGATCATGTCGAACGAGCAGTTCAACCAGGCGTTCACGATGCACGGCACGATCATGCTGCTGATGTTCGCGACGCCGCTGTTCGCCGGATTCGCCAACTGGATCATGCCGCTGCAGATCGGCGCGCCCGATGTGGCGTTCCCGCGGCTGAACATGTTCGCCTACTGGCTCTACCTGTTCGGCTCGCTGATCGCGGTGGCCGGCTTCCTCACTCCGCAGGGTGCGGCCGACTTCGGCTGGTTCGCCTACTCCCCGCTGTCGGACGCGGTCCGCTCGCCGGGCGTCGGCGCCGACATGTGGATCATGGGTCTGGCCTTCTCCGGCTTCGGCACCATCCTCGGCTCGGTCAACTTCATCACCACGATCATCTGCATGCGCGCCCCCGGCATGACGATGTTCCGGATGCCGATCTTCACCTGGAACGTGCTGCTGACCGGTGTGCTGGTCCTGCTCGCCTTCCCGGTGCTGGCGGCCGCGCTGTTCGCCCTGGAGGCGGACCGCAAGTTCGGTGCCCATATCTTCGACGCCGCCAACGGCGGCGCGTTGCTCTGGCAACACCTCTTCTGGTTCTTCGGCCATCCAGAGGTGTACATCATCGCGCTACCGTTCTTCGGCATCGTCTCGGAGATCATCCCGGTCTTCAGCCGCAAGCCGATGTTCGGCTACTTCGGTCTGATCGCGGCCACCATCGCGATCGCCGGCCTCTCGGTGACGGTGTGGGCGCACCACATGTACGTCACCGGCGGTGTGCTGCTGCCGTTCTTCTCCTTCATGACCTTCCTGATCGCGGTACCGACCGGTGTGAAGTTCTTCAACTGGATCGGCACCATGTGGAAGGGCTCGCTGTCCTTCGAGACACCGATGCTGTGGACGATCGGCTTCCTGGTCACCTTCACCTTCGGTGGTCTGACCGGTGTCATCCTGGCCTCGCCGCCGATGGACTTCCACGTCTCCGACTCGTACTTCGTGGTGGCGCACTTCCACTACGTGGTCTTCGGCACCGTGGTGTTCGCGATGTTCGCCGGCTTCCACTTCTGGTGGCCGAAGTTCACCGGCAAGATGCTGGACGAGCGCCTCGGCAAGATCACCTTCTGGACGCTGTTCATCGGCTTCCACGGCACCTTCCTGGTGCAGCACTGGCTGGGCGCCGAGGGCATGCCCCGCCGGTACGCGGACTACCTGGCCGCGGACGGCTTCACCGCGCTGAACACGGTCTCCACGATCAGTTCGTTCCTGCTCGGCCTGTCGATCCTGCCGTTCTTCTACAACGTCTGGAAGACGGCCAAGTACGGCAAGAAGATCGAGGTGGACGACCCCTGGGGCTACGGGCGTTCGCTGGAGTGGGCGACCTCCTGCCCGCCGCCGCGGCACAACTTCCTCACGCTGCCGCGCATCCGGTCCGAATCCCCGGCGTTCGACCTGCACCACCCTGAGATCGCGGCCGTCGGCCAGCTCGAAAACGACGAGCAGAAGGACACCGCCCTCTTCGGCGGCGCCAAGGAGGCGGGCAAGTGAAGATCCAGGGCAAGATGTTCCTCTGGCTGAGCGCCTTCGTGCTCGCCATGGCCATCCTGTACGGCCTGTGGTCCAAGGAGCCGGTCGGCACCACCGCCCTGTTCCTCTCCTTCGGCCTCACCGTGATGATCGGCTTCTACCTGGCCTTCACGGCCAAGCGGGTCGACGCCATGGCGCAGGACGACAAGGAGGCGGACGTCGCGGACGAGGCCGGCGAGGTCGGCTTCTTCTCCCCGCACAGCTGGCAGCCGCTCTCGCTCGCCATCGGCGGCGGGTTCGCCTTCCTCGGCGTGGCCATCGGCTGGTGGCTGCTGTACTTCTCCCTCCCGCTGATCCTCGTCGGGCTCTTCGGCTGGGTGTTCGAGTACTACCGGGGCGAGAACCAGAACCAGTAGGTTCCGCGCCCACCCCGCACCACCCGCACCGGCGGTCTCCCTCAGGGAGGCCGCCGGTGCGGCGTTCTCCGGCCCGGTATCACCCAGGTGGGTCACCCTTTCGGCTCACACCGGGTGCCGCTGCCAACGCCCGTTCGTACGTTGAGCGTATGAACGACACACCCCGTCTGCGCACCGCCATCAGCTGCACCCTGCTGGTCGCCGTCACCGGCGCGGCCGCGACCGCGTGCGGTCAGCCGGACGGCCACCCCCTCGCCGGCCGCCCCGCCGACGCGGCCGCCCAGGTGGCGTTCAACACCTCGGGCGCCGCCAAGGCCCCGCTGGACAAGCCGCTGGAGGTGACCGCCCGGGAGAAGGACAGCCGGATCACCGACGTCACCGCCGTCGACGCGGCCGGCCACTTCCTGGCCGGCGAGCTGTCCGCCGACGGCACCCGCTGGCGCTCCACCGCCCCGCTGGTCGCCGGTGCCCGCTACACCGTGCGGGTCGCCACCGAGGACGCCAAGGGCGCCCCGGGCGCCCGTACGCAGACCTTCCAGACGGCCGCCGCCAAGAAGGTCCTGCGGGTCGCGTTCGGTCCGGAGGAGGGCACCTACGGCGTCGGGCAGCCCATCACCGCGGAGTTGAGCGAGCCGGTCTCCTCCAAGGAGGGCCGGGCCGCCGTCGAGCGCTCCCTGAAGGTGCGCTCCACCCCCGCCGTGGAGGGCGCCTGGTACTGGGTGGACGACGAGAAGCTGCACTTCCGGCCCAAGGAGTACTGGCCGACCGGTGCCAAGGTCACCGTCTCCGGCACCCTCGCCGGGGTGCGGATCGGCAAGGACCTCTACGGGGCCGACCCCGGCGTCCTCAAGCTGGACATCGGCGACCGGATCGAGGCCGTCACCGACGCGTCCGCGCACGAGATGACGGTGTTCCGCAACGGAGAAGTGATCAACACCATTCCGGTGACCACCGGCAAGCCCGGCTTCGACACCCGCAACGGCGTCAAGGTGGTGCTCGGCAAGGAGTACTTCGTCCGTATGCGCGGCACCACCGTCGGCATCGCGGCCGGCAGCAGCGAGGGCTACGACCTGCCGGTGTACTACGCCACCCGGGTCACCTGGAGCGGCGAGTACGTGCACGCCGCCCCCTGGTCGGCCGGCTCGCACGGCTCGGCCAACGTCAGCCACGGCTGCGTGGGCATGTCCACCGCCAACGCGTCCTGGTTCTACGAGACCGTCAAGGAGGGCGACATCGTCAAGGTCGTCAACAGCGGCGGCGACGAGATGAACCACTTCGGCAACGGCTACGGCGACTGGAACCTGTCCTGGGACAAGTGGCAGACCGGCAGCTCCGCCAAGGCCGGCGCCCCCAACACCGCCCCCCTCAGGCTCAGCCCGGGGGTCTAGCTCCCCGGCAGCGCGCCGGTGTCCCCTGTCCGCGACCGCCGGACAGGGGACACCGGCATCAGGCCTCCACCGACAACCGGGAGCGGATCAGCGCCGCCAGGGCGTCCGCCAGCTCCACCGGGTCCACCGGCAGGGTCACCGCGGCCTCCGCGCGGCTCCAGGTGGCCAGCCAGGCGTCCTGCGGGCGGCCGATCAGCAGCAGCACCGGCGGGCAGCGGAAGATCTCGTCCTTGATCTGCCGGGCCACGCCCATGCCGCCCGCGGGCACCGCCTCGCCGTCCAGCACGCAGACGTCGATCCCGCCGGCCTCCAGGTGGGCCAGCACGGCGGGCAGCGTGGCGCACTCCACGTACTCCACCGGGGGGATGTCCGCGGCGGGCCTGCGCCCGGCCGCGAGCCGCACCTGGGAGCGGGTGTTCGCATCGTCGCTGTAGACCAGCACGGTGGCACTCGACTGCATGGTTCCTCCGAGGACGTCGGCGGTGCGGGCGGATCCGATGCGCCGGATGCTACTCCGTCCACCGCTCCCCGGGCACCGGTCCGATCACCCCTTCGAGGGGCCTTGTCCGGGCCCCGGGATGGGCCGTTCGGGCTGGACAGAGCCCATCAACACTCCGAACGGCACCCCCCGGAGTGAGGGCGGGATAAGCGACCGACATAATGTCGGTCGTGGCGACAGCAACGACAGTAGAAACCGGGCACGCGCACCCGTCGGTCAACCGGCCGAACCTCACCAGCGTCGGAACCATCATCTGGTTGAGCTCCGAGCTGATGTTCTTCGCGGCCCTCTTCGCGATGTACTTCACCCTGCGATCGGTGACGGGCGCCGAGTTCTGGTCCGAGAAGGCCAGCTACCTGAACTTCCCGTTCTCGGCGACGAACACCACGATCCTGGTGCTCTCCTCACTCACCTGCCAGCTCGGCGTGTTCGCCGCCGAGCGCGGTGACGTGAAGAAGCTCCGGGCGTGGTTCATCATCACGTTCGTCATGGGTGCGATCTTCATCGGAGGCCAGGTCTTCGAGTACACCGAGCTGGTCAAGGAGCACGGGCTCTCCCTCTCCTCCGACCCCTACGGCTCGGCGTTCTACCTGACGACCGGCTTCCACGGACTGCATGTGACCGGTGGCCTCATCGCGTTCCTGCTGGTCCTCGGCCGGACGTACGCGGCCCGGAGATTCACCCACGAGCAGGCAACCGCCGCCATCGTCGTGTCCTACTACTGGCACTTCGTCGATGTCGTCTGGATCGGCCTCTTCGCCACGATCTACATGATCAAGTAGTCGGCTCCGGCACCCGACATCCAGCAAGCACCGACGCAGAAGATCCTGACACCGGGGTAATCCGTGAAAAAGCTCTCCGCACGACGACGCCATCCGCTGGCGGCTGTCGTCGTCCTACTCCTCGCGCTGGCGGCCACCGGGGGGCTGTACGCCGCGTTCGCGCCCGCGAGCAAGGCCCAGGCAGACGAATCCGCCCAGTCCCTCGCCATCGAGGAGGGCAAGAAGCTCTACTCCGTCGGCTGCGCGAGCTGCCACGGAACCGGCGGTCAGGGCACCACTGACGGCCCGTCCCTGGTCGGCGTGGGCTCCGCCGCCGTCGACTTCCAGGTCGCGACCGGGCGCATGCCCGCGCAGCAGCCCGGCGCCCAGGTGCCGAAGAAGCCGGTCATCTACGACCAGGCGCAGATCGACCAGCTCGCCGCGTACGTGGCCTCCCTCGGCCCCGGCCCGGTCACCCCGACCGAGAAGCAGTACAACCCCGAGGGCGCGGACATCGCGCGCGGCGGCGACCTGTGGCGCACCAACTGCGCCCAGTGCCACAACTTCACCGGTGAGGGCGGCGCCCTGACCAAGGGCAAGTACGCGCCGAGCCTGGAGGACTCCACTCCCAAGCAGATCTACGAGGCCATGCAGACCGGCCCGCAGAACATGCCGTCCTTCCCCGACACCACGATGCCGGAGAAGGAGAAGAAGGACATCATCGCGTACGTCAAGTCCGTGAACGGTGACGAGACGCCGACCCCCGGCGGCTTCGCGCTCGGCGGACTCGGTCCGGTGAGCGAGGGCCTCTTCGGATGGATCTTCGGTCTGGGTGCCCTCATCGCTGTCGCCATCTGGGTCGCGGCCCACACCGCTAAGGCCAAGAAGTCATGAGTAGCCACGAGATTTCAGACAAGAACCTGCCGCACGAGCAGGGCAGCGCGCACGGCACGGCGGTAGCCGAGAACCCGTTCGCCGACCCGGGGCTGCCGCCCCACAAGCCCCGCATCCAGGATGTGGACGAGCGGGCCGCCAAGCGCTCCGAGCGCACGGTCGCCCTGCTGTTCACCCTGTCGATGCTGGCGACGATCGGCTTCATCGCCTCCTTCGTCGTCTTCCCGGTCGACAAGATCGTCTACGTGTGGCCGATCGGCCACGTCAGCGCGACGAACCTGTCCCTGGGTCTGACCCTGGGCGTGGCGCTGTTCTGCATCGGCGCCGGCGCGGTCCACTGGGCCCGCACCCTGATGTCGGACGAGGAGGTCGCCGACGACCGGCACGCGATCGAGGCGACCCCCGAGGTCAAGGCCAAGGTCATGGCCGACTTCGCCGACGGCGCCCGGGAGTCCGCGATCGGCCGCCGCCCGCTGATCCGCAACACCATGCTCGGCGCGCTGGCCATGGTGCCGCTCTCCGGCGTGGTGCTGCTGCGCGAGCTGGGCCCGCTGCCCGAGAAGAAGCTCTTCCACACCTCGTGGAAGAAGGGCCTCCAGCTCATCAACATGAACACCAACGAGCCGCTGCGTCCCGAGGACGTCGTGGTGGGCTCGCTGACCTTCGCCAAGCCCGAGGGCCTGGAGGAGGACGACGAGAACTTCAACAACAAGATCGCCAAGGACGCCCTGATGATCGTGCGGATCCAGCCGCAGGACATCAAGGACCGCCGCGAGCTGGAGTGGTCGCACGAGGGCATCGTCGCCTTCTCGAAGATCTGCACCCACGTGGGCTGCCCGATCTCGCTGTACGAGCAGCAGACGCACCACGTCCTCTGCCCGTGCCACCAGTCCACCTTCGACCTCTCCGACGGCGCGCGCGTCATCTTCGGTCCGGCCGGCCATCCGCTGCCGCAGCTGCGGATCGGTGTGAACGGCGAGGGCAACCTCCAAGCGCTCGGCGACTTCGCCGAGCCCGTCGGCCCTGCATTCTGGGAGCGCGGATGAGCACCACGACCGACGCCAAGCGCAAGGCGCCCGCCGGTGAGCGGGTGGCCGACTGGGCGGACGGCCGGCTCGGGATCTACTCCCTGGCCAAGGCCAACATGCGCAAGATCTTCCCGGACCACTGGTCCTTCATGCTGGGCGAGATCTGCCTCTACAGCTTCATCATCATCATCCTCACGGGTGTGTACCTGACGCTGTTCTTCCACCCGAGCATGAACGAGGTCCACTACCACGGCTCGTACGTCCCGATGCAGGGCATCCGGATGACCGAGGCGTACGCGTCGACCCTTGACATCAGCTTCGACGTCCGCGGCGGCCTGCTCATCCGGCAGATCCACCACTGGGCGGCGCTGATCTTCATCGCCGGCATGTTCGTGCACATGATGCGCGTCTTCTTCACCGGCGCGTTCCGCAAGCCGCGTGAGATCAACTGGCTGTTCGGCTTCCTGCTGTTCGCCCTCGGCATGTTCACCGGGTTCACCGGCTACTCGCTCCCGGACGACCTGCTCTCCGGCACCGGTGTCCGCTTCACCCAGGGCGCCATCCTGTCCGTGCCGATCGTCGGCACGTACATCTCGATGTTCCTGTTCGGCGGGGAGTTCCCGGGCCACGACATCATCGCCCGGTTCTACTCGATCCACATCCTGCTGCTGCCGGGCATCATGCTCGGCCTCGTGGTGGCCCACCTCATCCTGGTCTTCTACCACAAGCACACGCAGTTCCCCGGCCCCGGCCGGACCAACAAGAACGTGGTCGGCATGCCGCTGCTGCCGGTCTACATGGCCAAGGCCGGAGGCTTCTTCTTCCTGGTCTTCGGCGTCATCGCGGTGATCGCGGCACTGTTCACGATCAACCCGATCTGGGCGCTCGGCCCGTACCGGCCGGACCAGGTGTCCACCGGCGCCCAGCCCGACTGGTACATGGGCTTCGCCGAAGGCCTGGTCCGGGTGATGCCGGGCTGGGAGATCAACCTGTGGGGCCACACCCTGGTCCTCGGTGTGTTCATCCCGCTGGTCGTCTTCGGCCTGGTCCTCGCCGCGATCGCGGTCTACCCGTTCATCGAGTCGTGGATCACCGGCGACAAGCGCGAGCACCACATCCTGGACCGCCCGCGCAACGCCCCGACCCGCACCGCGCTCGGCGTCGCCTGGGTGACCTCGTACATGGTCATGCTGATCGGCGGTGGCAACGACATCTTCGCCACCCACCTGCATCTGTCGATCAACTCGATCACCTGGTTCGTCCGGATCTTCTACTTCGTCGGACCGGTCATCGCGTTCATCGTCACCAAGCGGATCTGCATGGGCCTCCAGCGCCGCGACCGCGACAAGGTGCTACACGGACGCGAGTCCGGCATCATCAAGCGCCTGCCGCACGGCGAGTTCGTGGAGATCCACGAGCCGCTCAGCCAGTCGCAGCGTTACTCCCTCACCGCGCACGAGCAGTACGAGCCGGTCGAGATCGGCCCCGCGGTCGACGAGAACGGCGTCGAGCGCAAGCTCACCCGCGGCGAGAAGCTCCGCGCCAAGCTCAGCAAGGGCTACTACGGCGAGGGCAACCAGGTCTCCAAGGCCACCGCCGAGGAGTACCGGGAGATCAGCAGCGGTCACGGAGGCCACCACTGACCCGCTGACCCCACCGGCCGCGCGAGCCGGTGACCCGCCACGGAGAAGAGCCCCGTCCGGTCCACGGACGGGGCTCTTCGCCGTCCCCGGGACTGGATAGGGTTGCCATCGAGCCCCGACACCAAGCCCAGGAGCGACCATGAGCGCTGTGTACCCCGCTGGAGGACCGACCGCGGCGGGCCGCTCCTGGCCCCAGGTCCTCAACGGACTGCTGGAGGGCCGCCACCAGAGCGCCGACGACACCGCCTGGGCCATGGACCGCATCATGCGCGGCGAGGCCACCGACGCCCAGATCGCCGGCTTCGCGGTCGCCCTGCGGGCCAAGGGCGAGACCGTCGAGGAGATCTCCGGCCTGGTCCGCACCATGTACGAGCACGCCCGGGTCATCGAGGTCCCCGGCCGCTGCGTGGACATCGTCGGCACCGGCGGCGACGGCGCCAAGACCGTCAACATCTCCACCATGTCGGCGATCGTGGTCGCCGGCACCGGAGCCAAGGTCGTCAAGCACGGCAACCGCGCCGCGTCCTCCGCCTCCGGCGCCTCCGACGTCCTGGAGAAGCTCGGCGTCAACCTCGAACTGAGCCCCAGCCGGGTCGCCGAGGTCGCCGAGGAGGCCGGCATCACCTTCTGCTTCGCGGTCAGGTTCCACCCCGCGCTGCGCCATGTCGCCGCCGCTCGCAAGGAGTTGGGCATCCGCACCACGTTCAACTTCCTCGGCCCGCTCACCAACCCGGCCCGGGTCCGCGCCCAGGCCACCGGGGTCGCCGACGCCCGGATGGCGCCCATCCTCGCCGGGGTCCTCGCCGAACGCGGCTCCTCCGCGCTGGTCTTCCGCGGCGACGACGGCCTGGACGAGCTCACCACCACGGCGACCTCCCGGGTCTGGGTGGTCCAGGGCGGCGGGGTCACCGAGCAGCCCTTCGACCCCCGCGACGTCGGCATCGACCTCGTCCCCGTCGAGGCCCTGCGCGGCGCCGACGCCTCCTACAACGCCGAGGTCGCCCGCCGCCTCCTGGCCGGCGAACGCGGCCCGGTCCGCGACGCGGTCCTGCTCAACGCCGCGGCCGCGCTGGTCGCCCTCGACCCCGCCCCCGCCCCCCTGAACGACCAGATCCGCGCCGGCATGGCCCGCGCCGCCGAGGCCATCGACTCCGGCGCCGCCCGCACCGCCCTCGATCGCTGGGTCACCGCCACCCAGTCATAGCCCCCAGCCACACTCCCCATGTGATGCACGGCGCGGTCCACATCCCGGACCGCGCCTTGCGCATTCCGAGACGTATGGCAGGATGCTCTGCAAGGTCATGAGTGACAGCGAACACGGCCCCGGCCCGCTGTCCGGCAACCCTCCGTCCGTGGCGGGGTGCCCCGGGTGAAGACCAGGCCGCTGACGACAACGTCAGTGGCAAGCGCGGACCCCTGCGTAACCCTGGGGTCCTGGTCCTCAAGGGAGCAGCCTCGTGAGCAAGCGAATGCGATAGGGCGACAGCCCCCTCTTCGCACCCCCTTCCTTCTCCACGCACCGCCGGGCCCCTTCTTCCTTCGGCCCCGTGCGTGTGAACTCGCCTGCCTGCAACGGGAGTTTCGCCATGTCCGTCGACGCCACCGCCACGCCTGCCGCCGTCTCCGCCCCCTCCGCCGACGCCGACCCCGCCTGCGCCGCCCCGCTGCCGGTGCTCGGCCGCGACGTCACCGTCCCGCTCGTCACCGGCGGCGAAGTGGTCTACGCCGCGCTCGACTACGCCGCCAGCGCCCCCGCCCTCCAGCGCGTCTGGGACGACGTCGCCGCGTACGCCCCCTACTACGGCAGCGTCCACCGCGGCGCCGGCTACCTCTCCCAGCTCTCCACCGACCTGTTCGAGAACAGCCGCACCACCGTCGCCGAGTTCCTCGACTGCCGAGTGGACGACCAGGTCGTCTTCACCCGCTCCACCACCGACTCGCTCAACCTGCTCGCCGCGGTGCTGCCCGCCGACTGCCAGGTCTTCGTCTTCGAGACCGAGCACCACGCCTCGCTGCTCCCCTGGAGCGCCCACCGCGTCACCTACCTCGACGCGCCCCGCACCCCCGCGCAGGCCGTCGAGATCCTCGAACGCGCCCTCGCCTCCCGCGACCCTTACGGCCCCGCCCTGGTCTGCGTCACCGGCGCCTCCAACGTCACCGGCGAGCTGTGGCCGGTCCGCGAACTCGCCGCCGCGGCCCACGCCCATGGCGCCCGGATCGTCCTGGACGCGGCCCAACTCGCCCCGCATCACCCGGTGTCCGTCCGCGACCTGGACGTCGACTGGGTGGCCTTCTCGGGCCACAAGCTCTACGCCCCCTTCGGCTCCGGCGTCCTCGCCGGCCGCGCCGACTGGCTGCGCGACGCCGAGCCCTACCTTGCGGGCGGCGGCGCCTCCCGCACCGTCACCCGCCGCGCCGACGGCGGCGTGGACGTCCAGTGGCACACCACCGCGGCCCGCCACGAGGCCGGTTCGCCCAACGTCATCGGCGTCTACTCCATCGCCTCCGCCTGCAAGGCCCTCACCGAGGCCGGGTTCGACCACCTCGTCGCCCGCGAGCAGCAGTTGATCGAGGCGGTCCGCTCCGGCCTGGCCGACGTCCCCGAGGTGCGCGTCCTCTCCCTCTTCGGCGACGACGCCCCCCGGGTCGGGGTCCTCTCGTTCGTCGTCGAGGGCTGGAACAGCTCCCACTTCGCGGCGGCGCTCTCCGCGGAGTACGGCATCGGCGTCCGCGACGGCCTGTTCTGCGCCCACCCCCTGGTCCGCACCCTCCTCGGCAGCGACCCCCAGGTCGTCGGCGAATGCGGCGCCCCCGAGGCGGCCCCCGGCGAGCGATCCCTCAACGCCATCCGCGTCAGCTTCGGCGCGGGCACTCCCGACGAGCACATCGACCGCTTCGTCCGCGCCGTCAAGGAGCTCGTCCGCAACGGGGCCCGCTGGAACTACCACACCGAAGACGGCCGCTGTGTCCCCTCCGGGGTGGTGGCTGGCCGGTAACCCCGCGGCCCGGTGGCCTCTCCCCCAAGGACTTCGTCCAGGGGGTGCCCCCAGCGCGCGCAACCCTGCGTACCCCACCCAACGTTCGGAGGGCGACTGCACCCCCGGTGGCACGACCCCGGCCTGACGGCCGGGAAACAGCCGGGCGGCGGTACGGGCCCCAGGCCCGAAAGGGCCGCATCCGGCGGTACGGGCCGGGGGGCCGTCCCACCCGCCGGGCACTAGCGTCCCACCGGTGCGAGCCCTCGGCCCGGGGATGGTGGGCCACCGTGAAAGAGGCAGTCACCCCCACCGGGCGGGTCTCAGCACCAGGCGGCGGTATGGGGCAGGGGCCCGGTGGGCCGTATCAACCGCCGGGCGGTGGCGGGCGACCGATCCGGGCCCTTGGCCCGGGATGGTGGTCATCAGCCACGGCGAATCGGTCAGTGCGCCGCCGGTCGGGTGGGGGTACGCAGGGTCGCGCGCGGAGCCGCCGAGCGTAATGTGGCGGTCGTTTGAGCGTCGAACGGTGAGCGCGAGCGGCGAGCACGTGAGCCCGGAGTGCCCACGCCCCCACCCACCGGACCGCAGACCCGACCGCCGGACCTGCGAAAGGCCACCGGACCGCAATCAGAACAGACCCACCCGCGTCAGCGAGACCGCCGGGCAGCGGGCAGGCCACCGGACCGCAACCGAGCACAGACCCACCCGCGGCAGCGAAGCCACCGGGAGCGGGCAGGCCCGGACACCGGCGGCGCCAGCCGCCCACTCCGCTCTAGGCCCCGTCCAGGCCGATCGCGAACGCCGCCTCAAGGTCGTGCTGCGAGTACGTCCGGAACGCCACATGGGTGTCCGTCGCCTCGACGCCCGGGATCTTGCTGATGCGGCCCGGGATGACGTCCGCCAGGTCGTCGTGGCGGGCGACCCGGACCATGGCGATCAGGTCGTAGGTGCCGGTCACGGAGAACACCTCGCTGACGCTGTCCAGGGAGGCGATCGACTCGGCGATCTCGGGGATGCGGTCCACGCTGGTCTTGATGAGCACGATCGCGGTGATCACGGCTGTCCTTCCTCGGGGGCCGCTGCTTGCCGTCTCACTCTAGCCGGACGGCCATGGCGGACCCAGGCGTAGAGGAAGCCCAGGCAGAAGCCCACCACATGGGCCAGGTACGCGACGCCCGGGCCGGTGGTGGCCTGGCGGGCGGCGAGCCACTGGAGGACGAACCAGAAGACCAGCACCGCCCAGGCCGGGAAGCGCAGGGGGAGGAAGAAGAGGAAGGGGAAGAGGCTGGTCACCCGGGCGCGGGGGAAGAGGAGCAGGAACGCGCCGAGGACCCCGGAGATCGCGCCGGACGCGCCCACCAGGGTCTGGGTGGAGTCGGCGTGGGCGAGGGCGTAGGCGAGCAGGGCCAGGTAGCCGCAGCCGGTGTAGAAGAGGGCGTACTCGACACGGCCCAGCCGTTCCTCGGCCATCGCGCCGAAGACGTAGAGGAACAGCATGTTGCCCAGCAGATGCAGCCAGCTGCCGCTGACGAAGAGCGCGGTGAGGGGGGTGAGGAGGGCGCGGGGGGAGCCGCTGAGCAGCTCGGCGGGGACCACGCCCCAGCGGCGGAAGTAGGCGCTCTGGGCGGAGAGCAGCGCGTCACCGCTGCCATGGGTGGGGTTCAGTCCGGAGACCGGGCTGAGCAGGAAGACCAGGACGCAGGCGACGATCAGCCCGTACGTCACAACCGGTCCGCGGCGATCGACCATGGACAGATCATGACGTAAACGGCAACAGCGGGACAGGGTGCCTCGCCGCACCACGGGGGTACCCGCTAGGCCGTAGGGTTACGGGCACCAGACACCGCAGTCCGACGGCGCACCGCGGCTCCCGCATCCGTACGTACGAGGGAAGAGACGGCACGATGACGACGGTTCCCCTGCCGACCGCGACGACCCGCTGGCGCTGCACGCTGTGCGGCAATCTCACGCGCTTCGATGTGACCCGCTCGTCCAAGGTCGTCGAGTACGTCCATCTGGATCTGGCCGGGGAGCCGAAGGTGGAGGAGCGCGAGGTGGTCAGTGAGACCATCGAGTCGGTCCGCTGCCGCTGGTGCAACGCGGTGGACCAGATCGAACTGGTGGACCGGCCGGACGCCGTCTCGTAGCGGCGAGGGGCGCGGGGCCCGCGGGGGATCGCGGGCGGTGTACGGAGTATGGCTACGGGGGGTGGCGCAGGGCCCGGCAGGGCGCGAGGACGACGGGTAGAGGTGACGGATCGTGGAGCAGCCCGGTGACGGCGCCGAGGTGGCCGGCGGTGCGGGCGAGGCGCTCGACCGCCCGCTGCCCGAGGCGGTGCGGCGCCGGGTGGTCGCGCTGGTCGCGGAGGCCTTCGGCGGACTGACCGTGGCCGAGCTGCCCGCGCAGCTGCGGCAGTACGCCCGGTTCACCCCGAGCCGCCGGCTGAAGTTCGCCGGCAACGCCATGGCGGCCGCGCTGGAGTCGGACACGGTGTTCCGGCAGCGGATCGGCGAGAAGCTGAGATCGGGGCAGCCGGAGCTGGCCGGCGCGGTGGAGTCCGGCGCCGTCCCGGCCGCGGCCGACCCGGTGGACGTCGCGGCGGCCGCGTACATCCTGCGCCCCGCGGACTGGGTGAAACTGGTCGCCGCCGCCGGTGAGGAGGCCCAGCGGGTGGACGCCGAGCGGGCCGACGAGGCCGGGCGGCGGGAGCTGGAGCGGCTACGGGCCGAGCTGGCGGAGGCCAAGGAGCGCGGCAAGGGTGAGAACGAGCGGCTGCGGGCGGAGCTGGAGACGGCCCGCAAGGACGCCGAATCGCTTCAGCGCAAACTGCGCAGCGCGCTCAGCGACGTCAAGCGGGGCGAGGCGGCGCTGCGCCGCGCCCAGGCGGAGTGGGAGACGGCCCGCGGTGAGGCGGCCCACCAGCTGTCCGCCGCGGAGAGCGAGAACCGCCGGCTGAAGGCCCGGCTGGGCGAGGCGGAGTCGGCCGTGGAGGCGGGGCGCAAGGCGGCCCGCGAGGGTCGCTCGGTGGAGGACATGCGGCTGCGGCTGCTGCTGGACACCGTGCTGGAGTCGGCGCAGGGGCTGCGCCGGGAGTTGGCGCTGCCGCCGGCCGGTACGCACCCGGCGGACACCGTGGACGCGGTGCGGCCGGGGCGGATGTCGCCCAAGGACGTGGCGGCCCGGGCGCTGTCGGAGACCGATCCGGCGCTGCTCGACCAGTTGCTGGCGCTGCCGCAGGCGCATCTGGTGGTGGACGGCTACAACGTGACCAAGACCGGTTATCCGACGATGCCGTTGGAGAAGCAGCGGCTGCGGCTGCTGGGCGGTCTGTCGGCGCTGGCGGCGCGGACCGGGGCGGAGGTCACCTGTGTCTTCGACGGGGCCGAGCTGGCCGCCCCGGTGCTGCTGGCGCCGCCGCGCGGGGTGCGGGTGCTGTTCTCCAAGCCGGGGGTGACCGCGGACGAGCTGATCCGCCAGCTGGTGCGGGCCGAACCGCCGGGGCGGCCGGTGGTGGTGGCCTCCACCGACCGGGAGGTGGCCGACGGGGTGGCCCGGTCCGGGGCCCGCCCGGTGGCGTCCGCGATGCTGCTGAAGCGGCTTTCGCGGCTTGCGTAACGCCTGGCCCACTTGCCCGAATTGAGGCGTCGGGGTTTGAACGGTGGGTCAACTCGCCATGACTGTCCGTGTGACAGATGTAAAGAAAGTGCTTCGTGAGCGAGATTTTTCGCATCAGGATTTGAACTGATCACAAGATGGTCACTAGGGTCTGGCCTCAAACCTCTGCGCAGGTGATCACTCATCCGGAGTGGCAGCGGAGGGACCGCCAGTTCCGTACGGTCCGGGGTCGCTTCGCGGGGGAAGCCGGGCGCCGGGTACGGGGCCGGGTGCCGATCCGTCGGCCCGGCAGGCGGCCGGAAGAGGAAGAAGGAGCTCGCCTCCGTGGGGTCCCACCGCCGTCCCAAGCAGCCGAGTCGAGCCCGCGTGACCGTGATCACCGCGGCCGCCGCCGCTGCCGTCGCCCTGACTTCCCAGGCCGCTCAGGCCGCCCCGAAGCCGACCAAGGACGAGGTCAAGGCCAAGGTCGACAAGCTGCACCACGAGGCCGAGGCCGCCACCGAGCAGTACAACCTCGCCGACGAGCAGCGCGGCAAGCTCCAGAAGGAGGCCGACGCCCTCCAGGACAAGGTGGCCCGCAGCCAGCAGGAGCTCAACGAGCTGCGTGACGGCCTCGGTTCGGTCGCCACCGCCCAGTACCGCTCCGGCGGCATGGACCCGGCGCTCCAGCTGCTGCTCTCCTCCGACCCGGACAGCTACCTCGACCGGGCCTCCACCGCGGACGCGGTCGGCGCCAAGCAGGCCGAGGCTCTCGCCGAGGTCCAGGAGAAGCAGCGCGTCCTCGCCCAGGAGCGCGCCGAGGCCACCCGGAAGCTGGCCGACCTGGAGGACGTCCGCAAGACCATCGGCGCCAAGAAGAAGGCCTACCAGGGCAAGCTGGCCGAGGCGCAGAAGCTCCTCAACACCCTCACCGCCGAGGAGCGGGCCAAGATCCAGCAGGAGGAGCAGCGCGCCAGCCGCGAGGCCGGCGAGCGCGCCCAGCTCGGCAAGCAGGACGAGGCCGGCAAGCCGGAGGCACCCCCGGTCAAGGGCTCGGGTGTGGCCGCTGCCGCGCTGTCCGCCGCCGCCACCCAGGTCGGCAAGCCCTACCAGTCGGGCGAGGAAGGCCCCAACGCCTACGACTGCTCCGGGCTGACCCAGTGGGCCTACGGCCAGGCCGGGGTGAGCATCACCCGCACCACCTTCACCCAGCACAACGACGGCACCAAGATCGGCCGCAGCCAACTCCAGCCCGGCGACCTGGTGTTCTTCAACAACCTGGCCCATGTGGGCCTCTACGCCGGCAACGGCCAGGTGCTGCACGCCCCCAAGCCCGGCACCCAGGTGCGCTACGAGTCCATGGAGTGGCTCGGCGACTTCCAGTTCGGCGTCCGCATCTGACGCTTGCCTGACGGTTCGGCAGACCGCCCGGCGCGCCCGGCACACCCGCCCGATCGGGTGGTTCGCCGCCCCTCAAGCTGACACCCCGCCCCGTCGGTGACCTGTGGTCTCCGGCGGGGCGGAGCCGTTCCCGGCCCCTTCGGCCGCTGGCCGCACCCCCCGCACTTGGCTACTGTCTGCCGCGCACCGCGTGCACCGAGTGGCGACCCGGGCGGCCGACCGCCCCGCCGGACGGATCCGTGCGCGTGCGCGTCCAGCCGTCCAGTGAAGGGAGCGCGGTCCGTGGCGTCCCATCGCCGGTCCTCGCAGCCGGGGCTCACCCGCAGCGCGAGAACCACCGTCCTGTCCGCCGCGGCGGCCACCGCCGCCGCCCTCGCCGCCGCCCCGGCGGGCGCCGCGCCCACCGCCCCCGCGGACGGGCCCAAGGCGCGGGTCGACCGGCTCTACGCGGAGGCCGAGAAGGCCACCGAGGGGTTCAACGCGGCGGCCGAGCGCAGCGACCACCTGCGCGAGCGGGTCGGCGCCCTCCAGGACGAGGTGGCCCGCGGCCAGGAGCGGATCAACCGGATGCGGGGCGTCCTCGGCAGCGTGGCCGGCGCCCAGTACCGCTCCGGCGGGATGGATCCGGCTCTGCGGCTGCTGCTCACCTCCGACCCGGACGGCTACCTGGACCGGGCCGCGGCCCTGGACCGGATGGGCGAGCAGCAGGCCGGCGTCCTGGCCGGTCTGGGGCGCGAGCAGCGCCGGCTGGACCAGCAGCGCGCCGAGGCCACCCGTACGCTGGCCGATCTGGAGCGCAGCCGGGCCGCGGTCGCCGCGCACAAGCGCACCGTGGAGCGGAAGCTCGCCGAGGCCCGTACCGTGCTCAACGCGCTGACCGCGAAGGAGCGGCAGGATATCGACGGGGCTGACCGGGCCTCCCGCTCCGGTGGGCGCGAAGACCTGCCGCCGGTCGCCGGCGGGGTCTCCGGGCGGGCCGCCGCCGCGGTGGCCGCGGCCCGGGGGGCGGTCGGCCGGCCGTACGTCTGGGGCGCCAACGGCCCCGACGGCTTCGACTGCTCGGGGCTGATGCAGTGGTCGTACGCCCAGGCCGGTGTCGGCATCCCGCGCACCTCGCAGGCCCAGCGGGGCGCCGGCCGCCATGTCCCGCTCGCCGAGGCCCGCCCCGGGGACCTGGTCACCTACCGCGACGACGCCAGCCATGTCGCCATGTACATGGGCAACGGCCAGGTGGTGCACGCCCCCTACCCGGGCGCCCCGGTCCGCTACGACCCGGTCGGCATGATGCCGGTCTCCGCCGTCACCCGCGTCTGAGGCGTACGGCGGGCCGCCCCGTACGATCGGGGGATGGCCATCTCCCGGCGGGCCGCCGTTCTCGGGGCCGCCGGACTGCTCGCCGGCGGCTGCGCGCGGCATGCGCCCCGGGACGAGGCCGCCGCCGTCCGCGCCGCCGTCGCCGGGCGGCCCGCCTCCGCGCTGGGCGGGGCGGAGCTCGCCTCCTGGACGCTGCGGCCCACCGGCGTCCGGCTGGACGGCGACCGGGCGACCGCGAGCGCCGAACTGACGTACCGCCTCGCCGGATACGACACCGCCCCGGTCACCGCCGCCCGCACGCTGGACCTTCACCGCGCCGCCGACGGCTGGCGGGTGGACGCCGACCGCCCCGCGCCGGGCGCCGCCGCGCAGCCCTGGGACCAGGGCCCGGTACGCGCGCGGCGCGGTGCGCGCGCCCTCGTCCTCGGGGTGGGGCAGCTCCCGGAGCGGCTGGCGGAGGTCGCCCGGGCCGCCGACCGGGCCGTCACCGCCGCGTCCGCCGCCTGGCCGGACCCCTGGGCCCGCCGCGTCCTGGTCCTGCTGCCGCCCTCGCAGGCGGCCATGGGCGCCCTGCTGGGCCAGTCGGCCAGCGCGTACGCGGGCACCGCCGCGGTGACCACCGGGCGCACCGGCCCCGGGGCGCCCGCGGACCGGGTGGTCGTCAACCCCGAGGAGTACGCCGGGCTGAGCGCGCTGGGCCGGGAGGTGGTGATCGCCCATGAGACCACCCATGTGGCCACCCGCCGCGCCACCACCGAGCGCACCCCGCTCTGGCTCTCGGAGGGCTTCGCCGACTGGGCGGCCTGGCGGGGCAGGAAGCTCGCCCCGCGCGAGATCGCTCCCGAACTCACCCGTACCGGCCCCCCGCACACCCTGCCCCAGGACGACGACTTCGCCTTCGGCGGCGACCCGCCCGCCCTGGCCCGCGCCTACGAAGGCGCCCACCTCGCCTGCGCGCTGGTGGCCGAGGAGTGGGGCGAGGACCGGCTGCGCGCCCTGTACCGCCGCGCGGGTACGTCCGGCGGCCCGACGGCCCTGCGCACGGTGCTCGGCACCACCCCGGAGGCCTTCACCGCTCGCTGGCGCGCCTCTGTGCGGGAGGAGTTGGGCCCCGGGGCGGGGCGGTGAGGCCACAGGTGTCCGGGCCGGGGCCCCGCGCCATCCCCAGGGGCCCGGCGGTGGTCACCTGGCCTCACAGCCAGCGCAGCTCCCAGAGGCGCCAGGCGCCGCCGCCGTCCACCAGGTACTGGGCGCCGGTGACGTCCGGGGTGCTCAGTACGTACTCCTTGCGCTGCCAGAGCGGCAGGACGGGGACCTCGCGGGCCACCTCGCGTTGGAGGGTGTGGAAGTCGCCCACGGCCCGCACCCGTTCCTCGTGGCCTCGGGTGGCCGAGACCAGGGTGTCGATGCGGGGGTTGGAGTAGCGGCTGGCGAGCGCGTTGCGGGTGCCGACCAGCGGCTGGACGAAGTTGTCCGGGTCGGGGAAGTCGGGCGTCCAGCTGAAGCCGTACAGGTCGTAGCGGCCGGCCAGGAAGCCCCGCTGGAAGTCGGGCCAGTCGGCGGAGGCCACCGTGACCCGGAACAGCCCGCCCGCCTCCAGTTGCCGGCGCAGCTCCGCGGCCTCCTTGGCGAAGGTCGGGCCGGCCCGGTGGCCGTAGGTCAGCCGGACCGGCGGGGTGATCCCGGCCTCGCGGAGCAGCCGCGCGGCCCGCTCGGGCGAGGGGCGCGGGTACTCGTCCTGGAAGGCGTTCACATGGCCGACGTAGCCACGCGGCACCACGGAGAGGAGCGGGTCGACGGTGGAGAGATAGGGCCCGGCGGCGATCCGGGGCCGGTCGACCAGCGCGGCCACGGCCCGGCGTACCGCGCGGTCCGCGGCGGGGGAGCGGTCCCGCAGGTTGAACACCAGCATCCGGGACTCCCCGCTGCTCGCCTCGTCCACCTGCGCGTCGGAGGTGCCGTCCAGGAAGGAGGTGAGCATCTTCGGCGGCAGCCCGCGGTTGACCACGTCGATCCGGCGGCGGTCCCAGGCCCGGGCCAGCTCGCCGGGGTCGTCGTAGTACCGGATCTCCACCGGGGAGCCCCGGCGCGGGACGGCGCCCCGGTAGCGGTCGTTGGGGGTCAGGACGATCCGCTTGCCCGGCTCGTACGAGCGGATGCGGTACGGCCCCGTGCCGTCCACCGTGTTCCCCTGGCGCAGCGAGGTCGCCGGGTAGTGGGCGCGGTCCACGATGGAGCCGGCCCCGGTGGCCAGCCGGAGCGGGAAGGTGGCGTCGGGGGTGCGGAGGTGGAAGACGACCTCCCCGTCCCGAGCCTGGACCTCCCGCAGGGTGTCCAGCACCGCGGCCGGCCCGACCGGCGAGGCGATGGCGCGGACCCGGTCGATGGAGAACTTGACGTCGGCACTGGTGACCGGGCGGCCGTCGGGGAAGACCAGGTCGCGGCGGAGCCGGCAGGTGTACGTCCGCATGCCCGGCCCGGTGAACCGGCAGCTCTCGGCGGCGTCCGGGGCGGGGCTGGTGGACCCGGGGGCCAGGGTCAGCAGCTTCTGGTACACGTTCTCGAACAGCGCCCAGGAGCCGGTGTCATAGGCGCCGGCCGGGTCGAGGGAGGTGACCGCGCCCGTGGTGCCGACCACGATCGGGTCGGTCCGGTCGCCGCCTGGCGGCCACAGCCGCCAGGAGACGGTGGCGGCCGCGATTAAGGCGGTGCAGACGACGATGAGGGTGAGGCGTGAGAACCGCATGTCCTCAGTCCTTGGGGGTGGGGGGAGGTGGGTGGCCCAGCCACCACCCCCGGCCATCTCACCCCCGCACCCCACCTGCGGGAACCGCGCCGAGAACGCCCCCGCCGGCCCGAAC
>NZ_JBEYXH010000045.1:0-56240 GCF_040644755.1 Streptomyces sp. NPDC046887 | reverse complement strand
GGGCAGGCCGCCACGGCTGACGGACTCTGAACTCATCTGTCTGGCGGTCGCACAGGCTCTGCTCGGCTTCAGCTCCGAGGCACGCTGGCTCCGCTATGCACAGGCACACCTGGCTTCGATGTTCCCGTATCTACCGCAGCAGTCCGGGTACAACAAGCGACTGCGGGCCGCATTGCCGATGGTCAAAAGGGTGATACGGATGCTGGCGGCGGACACGGACTTCTGGTTCGACAACCACTGGATCGTGGACTCCACCCCCGTGGAGTGCGGGCGTTCGCGGCCGACGGTGAAGCGTTCGGAGATGGCTGGCTGGGCCGGATACGGCTACTGCGCCTCCCACTCCCGGTTCTTCTGGGGCCTGCGTCTGTACCTGGTCTGCACGCCAACCGGGATGCCGATCCTGTGGGCGCTGGCGAATCCGAAGCTGGACGAGCGCGAGGTGCTCCAGGCCATGCTCGATGTCGAGGAGGGCCTGATAGACAGTCGGCCCGGCCTGCTGCTGATCGCCGACAAGGGCTTCGCCTCCAAGGAGTTCGAGAACGACCTGGCCATGCGCGGCATCGAACTGCTGCGGCCGTCGTTCAAGCGGGAAAAGAAGCGCAAGGGCGAGCCTCTTTTCAAGTCGGTGCGGCAACTGATCGAGTCTGTGAACGACACCCTCAAAGGGCAGCTGAACCTCGAACAGCACGGCGGACGCAGCTTCGAGGGCGTCGCCGTCCGCGTCGCTCAGAGAGTCCTCGCGATGGCCGCCGCGATCTGGCGAAACCACAAGATCGGCTCCCCGGTCATGCGGTCGCTGGTCACATTCGATCACTGACACATCGGACTTATTCGTCTAGAGGGTGGCCTGCAATCCGGCCAGTACGCGGTGGAGCAGGTCCAGGTCGTAGGGGGTGGCGGGACGTCGCCACGGCCTTGGCTGTGTGGTGCGATTGGTGGAGTGCGTTTGTACGAAAGGGAGTTCCGCCCAGACCGCCTTGCCGCCGCCCGCCCCGTACGAGCCCCAGCGGCTGGCGAGACCGCCGACGAGCAGCAGCCCGCGCCCGCCCTCGCTCTCCTCGTCCGGCTCCTTCGCGGCCGGCCGCGCGGTGGAGAGGTCCCACACCTCGATGACCACGCTGGCACGTAGCCCCAGCAGCCGCACGGTGACCAGGCTCAGCCCTTCCGGCTCGGCCAGGGCGCTCGTCGCCGTCACGGCGTTGGTCACCAGTTCCGAGACGACCAGCAGCGCGTCGTCGTGTACGGGCCCGGCTCCCCACTTGGCCAGCGCCAGTTCGGTGAACGCCCGGGCGCAGCCGGCAGCGGTGCGGGTGGCCACCAGGTCCAACTGGTCCCGTACGAGCAGCGGTTCGCCGTAGTAGAACGGCAGCCCGGGCCCGTTCACAGCTCGTCCAGGGAGACGACCTGGGCGTTGGCTTCGCACTCGATCTGGAGGACTAACGCGTCCTGGAGCCGGTCCGTCAGTGCGAGGTCGCGGAGGGACGGGACGACGACGTGGCGGGCCTCCGTCCGCTGGAGCGCCAGCAGCAGTTCCGCGAACGCCGAGCGCTGGACGGCCTCGAACTCGTGGAAGATCGTCGCCAGGGTGAGGCCCTCGGCTTGGGCGTAGGCATCCATCTCGCCTTCCCTGCGCCGGGCTTCCTCGTCGGGCATGTCCTTCGGCACTCGCATATACCCGAAGATCAACGGTTTCACGGTCGTTCTCCTTGGATGACCACCCGTAGGCGTGCCTGTTCAACGCTCCGCACCCAAGTGGTCGCTGAGCGCGCCATGCTTGCGCAGCAGTAGAGTGCTCCCAACCTCAAGAGAATGCAAGTCATGCATATGCAAGCATTGCATTATTGCGGGCTTGCTCGCGACAGGTGAAGTCGCGGAGACTCGTCTCTGCGAGCCGTGCAAACGAAGGGACGAACCAGTGCCCACCAAGCGGCAGTTGCCGACCGCTCGGCTTCGGAGGCTCGCGCGCGAGATGCGCCGTCTGCGCAGCGAGGCCGGTCTGACCCGGGAAGACATCGCGGCCAGCACGGCCATCAACCAGGCGACGCTGTACCGTCTGGAGTACGCAAAGGGACGCCCGCAGAGGCGCACGCTGCTGACCCTGCTCAAGGAGTACGGCGTCGAGGAGTCACAGCGCGAAGCGATCTTGGTCCTGGCGAGTCATGCCGAGGAGCAGGGCTGGCTGCGCCCGTACCACGCCGATCTGCCTGACGAGTTGGTCGGCTACATCAGCTTCGAGTCCGAGGCCCGGAGCGTGCGCAACTACGAATCGTCATGCGTTCCTGGACTGCTTCAGACAGAGGGCTACGCCCACGCCGTGATTCGCGGCATCCTGCCCACTGCCTCCTCCGAAGAGGTTGACCGCCGTGTCCGGGCACGCATGGAACGGCGGGCGGTGTTCGAGAAGGACCAGCCGCTGGAGCTGTGGGCCATCCTCGACGAGGCGGTCTTGCGTAGAACGGTCGGCGGAACCGACACCATGACGGTGCAGTTGAACCACCTGGCCAAGCTCGCGGGTGAACCTCATGTGACGCTGCAAGTCATCCCGTTTGGCGCCGGGGCTCACCCCGGGATGCCGGGTGGTTTCGTCCTGATGGACTTCCCGGACGCCGAGGATCCTGCTCTGGTCTACACGGAGACCATGAACGGTGATCTCTTTCTGGAGGCAGATGAGGACATCCGCCGGTGTGGGCAGATCTTCGACCATCTACGCGCTCTGGCTCTCAGCCCTGATGAGTCGGCGGCGCTCATCGCTTCCGTAGCACAGCAGAGCAAGTGAAAGGACGACAGCAGGCAATGGCAACGGCACACATCGACTTCACCCATGCTGGATGGCGCAAGAGCAGCTACTCGGGGGGCACCGGGCAGTGCGTAGAGGTGGCCCAGCTCACCAGTGTCGTAGCGCTGCGGGACAGTAAGGACCCGCAGGGCCCGGCGCTGGCGTTCGCGCCACAGGGCTTCGCGGCGTTCGTACGGGGCGTTGCTGACGGCGGACTCGACCGGTAGGGCAACACCGCAGCACTCAACAAGAAGGTGTCCCCCCCGACGGGTGAGGAGGCGAGCCGGTGCGCGACGACAGGTTGTCCACCGATTGGCGCAAGAGCAGCTACTCCGGCGGCACCGGCCAGTGCGTGGAGGTTGCCCGGTTCGCCGACGCCGTGGCCCTGCGGGACAGTAAGAACCCGCAGGGCCCGGCCCTGGCGTTCGCCCCGGCCGGGTTCAGTGCGTTCGTGCAGGGCGTCGCACGCGGCGGGTTCGAGCGGCGGTAGCCGGTGCTCGTACCGCCGCATCCGTGCGGCGCGCCCCGAGCGGCCATGCGGCGGCTCGGGGCGTCCGCGCGAGGTCACCCCAAGGGCTCAGAACAGGTCGCGGTACTGGTTGAAGCCGGTGCCGACCTTGACCTTGGCCTTGAAGGGGGCGGCCGCTTTGCCGGTGCCCTTGTACAGCCAGAGACCGCCCTTGAGGTCGCGGGCGAGCAGGTCGCTGCGGCCGTCGAGGTCTACGTCACCGGTGGCTACCAGCTTGTTGAACTGGTTCCAGCCGCCACCGATCCTGGCCCGGTTGGTGAACGGCTTCCGCAGGTCGCCGGTGCCCTTGTACAGCCACAGCACGCCCTGCTTGTCGCGGGCGACGATGTCGGGCTTGCGGTCGCCGCTGAGGTCGCCGAGGCCGGCGATCTGGGTGAACTGGCCCCAGCCGGAGCCGATCCGGGCGCGCGGGGCCAAGGTGCCGTTCGCCTTGGTCTGGAACCGCCACAGCACGCCCTGCTTGTCGCGGCCGAGCAGATCGGGGTGCTTGGCACCGCCCAGGGTGCCGGGCGAGAAGACGCTGTCGTACGGGCGCCAGCCTGTGGCGACCTTCTTGAGTTTCCCATGGCGCCACAGGTTCAGCGTGCCGTCGTCCATGACGTGGTAGGCGCCGTCCTGGGAGCCGGTCTGGTCGGGGTCGATCGACACCGCGTACCTCAGGTGCGGCCAGACATAGGCACCGGAGCGGGTGTCCAGGCCGCCCTTGCCGTCCGGCAGATACACGTACATCTGGCCCGATGGGAGGATGCCGGACAGGAAGTGGTGCGGCGCGGCGGGAGTCGGCTTGGGCTGCCCGGCCTTGGCGGCGGCCCGGGCCGTGGGCTCCGCCGCGCGGGGCGCCCCTGGGGTGTCGGCGGCGGCGGTGCCCGCGGTGGTGGTGGCGAGGGCGACGGCCGTCACCGCGGTGGCCAGGCGTATCAGCCCACGCCGACGCTGGGAGAAGTGCTGCAAGATCGCTCCGAACGGTGTACGGGTGAGGCGGAGCCGACCACGCGCATGGCCGGTCAGGCCGAGCGCGGGCGCGGGCATGCCGTGGCGCGGTGTCGCCCGAGGCCATGCGGTTCCCCCCCCCACAGGTCTGTGGACGAAGCGTATCGGGGCCTTTCACCGGACAGCGCTTGGTCGTCGCTTCGGGAGGCGCCCGTCCCGGCCGGCGTTCGATGCTCATGAGGAACGACAGCACCGCAGGACTGTTCAGTAGAGCGGGAAGGCCCAGCCGCCGGGGTACCAGGGTTCGCGTTCGCCGCGAAAGGCCGCCGAGGCGCAGGCGAGCGCGCCACTTCGTAGTTCCTCGACCAGGCCGGCGGCCGCGAGGGTGGTCAGCGAGGTGCCGCCGAGGAAGGCGGCGCCGAGTTCCGCCGCCGTCAGCCGCAGGTCGGCCGGTGCGGTCGTCGGCTCGCAGAGGGCGCTGCCTGCTTCCGCCTGGAGCCGGTGGCGCCCGCTGTTCCACGGGCAGAAGTCGTCCCGCACGTCCAGGACCAGGTCCAGGGGAAGGCCGTAGCCTCGGCCCATCAAGGCCCTGTCCACGTCGGCCAGCCGCAGCCACAGACGGTCCACCGGTGCGGCCTGAACCGCCCGTGGCTCGACCAGCAGGTGCGGCAGGGGCTCGTCCACGGCGCCCTCGTAGTCGAGCCAGGTCACCAGATCGATCCCGGCGAGGAAGCGCCACAGCGCCGTATACGACGGGCGCGAGCACGCCGCCAGCTCCACCACCTCCACCACCGCGGCACTGCCGCCGAGCCCGTCCGGCGCGGAGCTGTGCCGGTAGACCACGTAGCCGGTGGCACGTCCGTCGGGCTCCTGGTGCACGGCGAACCGGAGCGAGGTCGCCGTACCGCGCCGATGCGGATAGTCGGCGAGGCGCACCGCCCAGTGGGCCGTCTGCCGGTCGGGCCAGCCGACCGTGGTGGTGCGTACCTGGTCGTAGATCCTCTCCAGGACCGGGCGGGCCTGGGCGGCGTGCTGGAGCCGGACGGTCCCCTCACCGAAGTCGGTGTCCGAGCGAAACCGCATGGCGCGCCGGTCGCAGCGCATCCGGTTGCCGAGGGTCGCGAGGCCGTAGCCGTACCGTCCGTAGATGCCGGCCTCGGTGGGGCGCAGCGCGGCGATCGCCTCGCGTCGCTGCTCGTTCAGGTCGGTCAGCTGGGCGCGCATCATCGAGGTCAGAAGGCCGCGGCGGCGGTGCGTCGGGGCCACGCCCACCGAGGCGATCCCCGCCACGGCCAGGCTGCCACCGGGCACGGTCAGCGTCCGGCTGTAGACGGAGACCCCGGCGACCGGCTCGCCCTCGTCGAATACGGCCAGGGTGCGACCGAGATCCGTCGCGGCTCGCTGATCGGCCAGTTCCTCCTCCGATCGATCCACACCGTAGGTGTCGGCGATCATGCGTGCCCAGGGGGGAAACTCCTGCTCGGTGACGCGACGAGGCGGTAACTGAGAAGCGCTCATCGGACATGTGTACAGCACATTTGACGGAGCCGATGCCCTGACCTACCTCAGCCGCGGCGGCCGTGGCCGAGGAGGTTGGCCTGCTCGCTCTTGAGGCGGGCGAAGCGGTCGCGGATGTACTCGCGCAGCTCGCGGCCGGGGAAGTGTATGAGGGACAGGTGCTCCTCGTAGTCGTCCTCGGCCCAACGGGCGGCGGTGACCTCGTAGCCGGAGACATGCGCGCAGAGCTGGAGCAGGGCCTCGGGCATCTCCTCCTCGATCAGGAGGTCGGCCTTGGTGACGACCACGTCCCGCATGGCCCGGATGTTGGGGATGAAGACGGTCGCGGCCCAGGTGCGCCACTGCGCCAACTCCTGTTCGGTGGGCGGGGAGTCGTGGCGGAAGGGGTCGCGGCCGTCGGGGCGGGCGTACTTCTCCGAGAAGGTGTCGTACGTCCGGCTGTTGGCCTCCATCAGGGCGAACAGCGGCCCGTAGAAGTCGCTGAGCTGCTGGTTGACGCGGGTGAGCCGGGCCTGCCGCTGGGCGAGGCGCAGCCCGTTGAGGTACGTCACGAGGTAGCCGAGGAACGCCAGTCCGACGGTCACGATCACGGTTGCCATGGCAGGGGATGGTAGGGGCTTCTCCCTGCGTGACAGGCCTGGGAACTTCCACGATCAACTGACAGGGATGTCAGGCCGCGCTTACCGTGGGCTCACTCGATCAGGGGTCCGAGGGGGGATTCGGTGACGCGCGTTTTCGTCGAGATGCCGAGCGAGGACGGCCGGATTGTCGTCTTCGAAGCGGAGCAAGAAGCCCTCTCCGAGGAACTCCAACTCGCCTCGGAGACATCGACCGGGGTGACCGTACGGACGGCCGAGACCCTGCGGTCGGCGCTGTCCACCCTCCGCCCGGCGCTGAACGATATCCGGGACTCTCTGGCGGCCGTGTCACCGGACGCCGTGGAGGTCGAGTTCGGCATCAAGGTCGGCGGTGAGAGTGGCGTCATCTTCGCCAAGGGGACGGTGGAGGCCAACTTCGTGGTGCGCCTGTCCTGGGACCGCGACCGTGGCAACCAGTAGGAGGGAGCAGTTCACGGTCCGTATCGATCGCGGCATCGGCTCCGTACCGGCCGGGGTGGGCTTCCTGCTCGGCAAGCGGCAGATCCTGACCTGCGCGCATGTGGTCAACACGGCCCTGGGCCGACCCGCCCGGTCCCAGGAACGCCCCGCCGACGGCGACCTGGTGACCGTCCGCTTCTCGTTGCTGGACGGCCCGGCTGACCGGCCGCTGCGGGCCTGCGTCCTCTCCTGGGCGCCGCCGCTCGCGGACGGGCTGATCGGCGGCGACGTCGCGGCGCTGAACCTGCTGGACGAACCGCCGGAGGGAAGCGACCGGGCCAGGCTCTTCCGCGGCGAGGTACGCGAGCAGGGCGTCGAACTGTACGGGTTCCCGGGGAATCCGCCCCGGCGCGAGAACGGCGCATGGGCGTCGGGAACGCTGCGCGGGCGGGTGGGGCGCGGGGCGCTCCAGATCGACCGGGCCACGGAGTCCGCACTGCGCGCCCAGCCCGGCTACAGCGGGGGTCCGGTGATCGTCGCCGGCGGACCGGGGCAGGGTGACACCGTCGCCGGGATGATCGTCGTGGCGGGCAAGGACGACGGCTCCAACGACGCGTACGCCGTGGGCATCCACCATCTCTCGGAGTTCTGGTCGGACTGCTTCACGCTGGCCACCCATCCCGAGGCGAGTGCCTCGGCCCGGGCGGTGTCCACCGATAGGCTGCGTCGGCTGCTGGAAGCGAGTGCCCGGGAGTGCGAGTTGATCCTCGGCCCGCAGATCCAGCCGCATGCCAAGTACGCGGAGTACCTGGAGGCGTTCGACCAGCGCCATCCGCACGGGCTGCTCGGCATCTGGGGCAAATCCGGTATCTTCAGGGCGACTTATGTGTCTGCCTTGTCCTCGCCCACCTGCTGGTCCGGGGAGACGCGAAGACTTTGCGGAGGATTCCGTACGAGGCGCTGCCCGACTACGAGATCTTCGCGTGGACGCAGATGACCCGGAGGGGAGTGCACCTGGACCGCGGTGTGTACTTCCTCACCGATCCCCAGCAGCCGTCCCACCCGGAGAACCTCCGGGTCCTGGGCAGCGGCCTGTCGCGGTCCTCACGGCAGCCCATGGTGAAGGTGCTCACCACCCTGTCCGCTCTCGCACTGGGCGAGCCTGAGCCGACTGGGGAGGGACCTCCGGCCCGCGTTCGGTACTACCTCCTACCGGGTTTTCAGGTGCGGTGAGTCGCAACCGGGACCCGGCTCCACGGGAGTGTCCTGGTCAGCCCCCACCGCCGACCACCAGGACGGGGACAGGGAGATGGAGAGGACGTCTCCTCGCGCGCTCCGGGCGGGCTCGTCCGGGTCGGGCTCGCCGTATCCGTAGGGATCGGGGTCGGCGACGACGAAGATCCTCGCTCCCGACTGCGGTACCCGGTACCGGTGGACGTCCTCGCCCGTCCCGTCTTCGAGCTCGATCGAGAGTCCGCGGGCGGTGAGGGCGGCACTGAGCCGGTCGAACGTGAGCTTGGGCGCGAAGGGCCCGTATGCCTCCCGAAGCGGCTCCGGCACCGCGGAGGCGTCACCGGTCCTGAGGCGGTGCACCTGCACGCTGATGCCGAAGCAGGACCATGCGCCCTCGCCGCCCTCCGCGAAGGAGAGCTCCACCAGGCCGTAGTCCCGGCGCATGAGTCCGGGTGGTGTGGTGTCGTCCAGGTAGCCAGCCGGGCCCCAGCGACGCCTCCCAGCGGGCGGGCGGCGCGGAGATCCCGGCGCCCAGTATGTCGCCGTGGGTGGCTGCGTGGGTGTAGAAGTCCAGGTCAGTGGAGTGCATGTGATCCATTGTCCTAATCGGGGGGAGGGGGGTTCAGGAGTCGGAGCGTTGACTCGGTCACCGCCGACCCTGATCCCTCGTCCTCGTGGAGGAGGAGCCATTCCCGGACCGAAGGGGAACGGCCATGCAGCTCACTGACCCGCATGCCTTCTTCGCGCGACGTCAGCCTCGGCAGCGGGCCGAAGTCGTCGGGAAGTACGTCAAGCAGGCTCTGTACGTGGTCACCGGTGCGCAGCGCGATCAGCAGATAGCACCGCAACTGACGGGGAAGCGCGGGGCGATGGGACAGACTGTGCCACAGGGCGGGCCACAGGTAGTGGGTTCCGTCGGGCGCCGCGTTCGCTCGCACCCATGCCGGGTCCAGCCGCTGGCTCAGACGGAGGGTGCCTGCCCGCTCTTCCAACCTGACCAGCGAGGCCGAGTCGATGGCTTTCACCTGGCGAGGCAGCTGATCGAAGTGCATGCGACCCATACTGCCCGACGCCGAATCGCCTCCGGGGGCCTGGGCGGCCGCGTCGGGACCAGCGCAAGGGGTGGGCGATGACGGCGGATCCCGAGGTGGCACCCTGGAGGGATGCGACCTGGAGCCTCCGCCACCGAGAACGACTTGCGGCGTCTGCTCAACGAGTGGGATCCGATCGGCGTCGCCGACGAGGTGCCGGACGAGTGAGGCTGTACGGGTACTCCTCGGACTCGACATGACCGATGTCCCGTGAGGCCCGGGCCAGGATCCGCTCCCACTCACTCCGTTGTGTGTCGATGAGCCGGAGCGGTGTCAGGTCGGCGTCGTAGTCGAAGCCGGCGTTGAGGCGGTCAAGCGTCTCCTGGAGGGTCAGTCCCGGCTGTACCCGTACGAGCGTGATGACGTAGGTGACCGAGCCAATCTAGCCAGCAGAGGTCCGCGACCAGCCACACCAGGACGGGAGCCGGGGCGGTGGTCAGGACGCCCGGGGCCGCACTCCCACGCGCCGTCTCCGCGTGCTTACTTGGCGCTCCCGGAGAGCGCCCCGTGCAGGAAGACGTCCACCAGTTCCCGCGGGGTCAGGTCGGGCTCGCCGCCGGTGCGGGGTTGGGTGAAGAGCAGCCCGATGAAGAGGGCCGCGATCTGCTCCGGCGGCCGCCGCAGGGTGGCCTCTTCGGGCTCCAGCAACTCCGCGAGGGCCGCGCGGATACGGGCGGTCGACTCGTCGCGGCCTGCGCCGCGCACCGTGCCGGGGTGTTTGCCGCCGCCGTGTCCCAGTGAGCCGATGAGCGCGCCGAGCCGGTCCATGTGGGCCTGCATCGCCTCGGCCGCCTCGGCGAGCCGGTCGGGCAGCGGCTGGGACACGTCGATGGCGTCCAGCTCGCGGATCGCGTGCTCGGGGGATAGCGCCTCCGCGATGCAGGCTTGCAGCAGCTCGTCCTTGTCGGCGAAGACGCGGAAGATCGTGCCCTCGCCGATGCCCGCGGCGCGAGCGATCTTCGCGGTTGTCACGGCGGAGCCGTACTCGGTGATCAGCGGGATAGCGGTCCGGATGATCATTTCGCGGCGCTGCTCCGGCGACATTCCGGGGGCGCGGCGGCGGGTGGTCTGGTTCTCCTTGGGTGCCGTCATGACGGCAAGAGTACGGAGTGAGGACTCACTCCTTCAATGAGTGAGCCCTCACTCCGTGAAATCGGGCCAGGAGTCGGCGACTTCTCTGCCGTCGGCCACCAGGCACCAGGGTTCAGTGGCCGATGCCGTCCAGTTCGGCCATGCCCTCGTCGGAGAGGATGAGTCCGGCGCCGGCGATGTTCTCGCGCAGGTGCACGGTAGGCGCAGAGGCATATGAACCAGATCGTCGCCAACCGTGAGAAGTGCGACGCATGAGCTTCTCGGCGCGGACGGTGGCTGACACGAAGCACTACTAGGCGAGCCAGAGTGAGCCGCGCCGGTGCCGGGTCGGGGGGATGTCCACGGTCTCGGCGGCGTAGCGGGCCAGTCCGGTGGGGGAGTTGACCAGGTGGAGGGAAGCGCCCAGTCGGCTCCACAGCCGCTGCCGGGCGCGGCGTTCCTCCTGGGCCGACCACCGGGCGACGGAGGGGTCATGGGTGTGCCGGGGCAGGGAGCGGAAGTCCACCTGGCGGCGGATCGCGCGGGGGCGGGGTCGGCGGGACTCCCGTACGTCGTCGGCGAGTTCGCGGGCGCTGTAGCGGAGGTCCTGGACGACGACCGAGCGGAGGGGGCTGCCGGGTGGGCGGTCGGGGGCGGGGCCGCCCGGCGGGGTACGTCATACGTCTACTCGGACGTGCGGAGGGAGGATTTCTCGGCCGCGCAGTTCAAGGCCCAGCGCGGTGAGGTGCTCCAAGTGGGGCAGAGCGGCGAGCGGGGGACACGTCCACCACCGTCGAGGCGTGGCTCGTCACCGCACGAGGGAACATCATACGCCCCAGCCGTAGACGCGTCTCTAGACACGCATGGGCAAGGGGAGATGCTCCTCGCCGTCAACGGGGTCGGGTGTACTTCAGTGAGCTTCTTCGATGTGGCCACCGATCGGGTGACAGTCCGTGAAGCGCAACGAGCGAGGCCCCCGGGCTGTCGATCGAGATGTCCGACATCTCAATCACGTTGCTCAGGGGCCTCGTTGGTCGTCCATCCTGCCGCAATCGACCTGCCGCATGCACTCGTGGAGTGGGTCACCATGCTGAGCGTCATCCGTGAGGGCGACCGACGCTGCAAGCTCCGTCCGTCTCAGCGCGCGATGGTGGCACTGGTGTACCTGCGCGAGCACACCACTCTGGCGAAGATCGCCGCCGGGGATCAGCGAGTCCACCGCCCACGCCTACACCAGCGCGGTCGTCGACCTGCTCGCCGCCCGTGCACCGGGCCTGCTCAAGACGCTGCGCGAGCACGAACCCGACTTCGTCCTGCTCGACGGCACTCTCGCCGAGTGCGACCGGGTCGGCGACGGCCGGGCCGACTACTCCCACAAGCGCCGGCGCCACGGCGTGAACGTGCAGGTCGTCACCGATCCCGGTGGCCGGCTGCTGTGGCTCTCGCCCGCCCTGCCGGGCCGCACTCACGACCTGACCGCCGCCCGCACCCACCGAATCATCCGGATCTGCGAGCGCCAGGGCGTTCCCATCGTGGCCGATCTCGCCTATCAGGGCGCCGGTCCGTGGCTGACCACGGGCATCAAACGCAAGCCCCTGCAGGAACTGGACTCCGCCGACAAGACCCGCAACCGTGCCTTGGCCGCCACACGGGCACCTGTCGAACGCGGTGTCGCCCGCCTGAAGTCCTGGCGGATCTTCCGCAGGTCCCGCTGCAGCCCCAACCGCATGACGTCAATCGCCAAGGCCGTCCTCACACTGGAACTGCAACGCTGAAGAAGCTCAGTGGTTCAGCGGCCCACTGCGCCGCCCCAGTGCCGAACCGCGGTGAGGGGGTAGAGGCGCGCGCCTCTACCCCCTCACCGCTATGGGAATTTCCTTTTACTCGACCAGAGAGACCGGATCCTAATATTCTTCGTAGACACCAGGGTCATCCCACTCAACACACGTGGGCCGCTTCCCGCAAGAAGTCACGAACTCCTTCACGGCTTGGCGTACCTTCTCGATGGGGATTTCTGAGAAAAGTGGGAAGTCGCGGACCGAGTCGACACACGTGTAGTACACGGGCCCTCGGCCGAGTTCGGGATTGCCGATGGATACGACGTGACCGATCGGCTCGCAGCTAGCATCCATCGAAGAAAGAACTCCAGCCTCCCGATCCTTACGTACACCCGCGATGAGTTCGTGATCGGGCCATCCTTCAGGCGTGTCCGGACGGTCCAGCGAGAAAAATTGGACCGCATGGATGTCCTCTGCCAGAAGGACGTCGAACATGTCATCGACGTCTTCGGGGGTGGTGAGAATTCGCGGATTCTCGAAGTGGTCGGGCTGGTATATTGCTTTGATCCCGCGCATCGCCACGTCTAGCTCTTTCTCTTCGGGCGCCCATTGCCATAGGTGTGCGACTGGTAGCCGCCCTTTCCATCCGGCCAGTGTACCTTGAGCGTCTTATTTCCTAGCACCGCATTGAGAACGTCGTTACAGCCCAGTGGCAGCATGCACGGCCCCGTCGGATAATTGATGACGATCTCGGCACTGTCGATCCCCTGCTCCCACATGAGGGCGGCAAATTTCACCTCCACATGGTCGGCATTGCCGCTCTTCCCCCTGAGGCCCTTCTCCTGGAGTCTCTTATTGACAAGATCGATCAGCCTCAGGTCTTCTGCCGGCCGACCACTCACCAATTCGTGAGAGATGCCCTCGCCGTCAATGAAGCGCCCCAAGGTCGGATCACCCTTTTTCCAGTCGGGGAGACCGTGGCCTATGGCCTTCGGGTCGAACTCGAAACAATTGTGCACGAGGACCGGTGTGGAGCCGGCCAGTACGTAGTACGTATGGACCCCGAAGACCGACAGGTTGTACGTCGTCGCACTAAGGGAATACGGCCGGTTCTTCTCGACAGTGACATGCTCAGCACCATCTGGGGTGCGGAGCGTCATGCCCTCGCGGAGATCCGCGGCCTTGACCCAGGTGTTCTCAGACGGTGACCAGAAGAGGTGCTCGTAGGTCGGGTTCAGCCTCTCAGGTCCGCTGGGGGTGCTGACCGTAAGTTCACTGAACCATTTGTCATCCTTGGTGATGATCTGCCGGGCGACTGGTCGGGAAATGGTTGCGCCGGTGGTGGGGTCGGTGGCGACGACCCGGTCACCTGGCTGGATTTCCTCGATGTTCTTAGTGCTACCTCCCGCCATGAGCACCTTGGTGCCGGGGAGGAAGCAGGCGGGGCAGTTCGGCTTGCGGAGGCGGACCTTCTCCGCAAGTTTGCCGAGCTCTTCAAGCTTGCGGAATTTGAGGAGTTTCCCCGCGGGGATCACTTCGGCGAGCGCAAGTGTGCACTTCGAGAACTGCGGGTCATCGAGGCAGTCGAGGATGCCGTTGATGCCCGAAAGTTCCAGCGCCAGGTCCTTCAGGAAGCCCGGGACCTGGGGCAGCTCGATGATCGCCTTGTCACCATTCCTCTTGACGCACTGGAGGAAGGCGTAATCACCCCTTTCGGTAAAGGGTTGATAGCACGTGTGGCTCCGGCGGTCGTCCTCTTCCTTCTGCTGCTGCGCGAGTTCCGCTTCGGCCTTGCGCTTGGCCGCTTCGAGCTCTGCCTTCAGCAGCTGCTCGGTCTTGGTCCAGGCGGCCTTCTCGTCGGCTGCCGCAGCCTCCGAGCTCTTACCGGCCCGCTCGGCGCTTGCGCGGGCCTCGGCTGCGGCTTTGCGGGCCTTGGCTGCGGAATCTCGGGCGTAGTTGGCTGAGAACTGGGCCCTGAAGGCGGAGGCTTCGGCGTTGTTGGCGTCGCGGTTGGCGTCGGCCGCTGCCTTGCGGGCGGTGGCGGCGGACTTGGCTGCCTGGGCTGCTGAGGTCTCGGCGGTATCGGCGGACTTGTCGGCATCGGCAGCGTATATGGCCGCCTGCGCTTCTGACTTCTTGGCCTGCGCTGCGGCGTTCTTGGCCTCGGTGTCTGCTCTGGCAGCGTCGGCGGCAGCAGCGGCGGCCCGCCATGAGTCGGTGCGGGCGTTGGCGGCGGTGCGGGCGGCTTGGGCGATGAGCTGGGATGTCTGGGCGATGTGAGCGGTGGTCAGCTGGTCCTTGCTGTCGGCCTGGTACTGCCCGTACTCGATGAATTCGTGCAGTTCGTCGGCCGGGCCGGTCAAGGCGATGCGGGCGGCAGCCTTGGCTTCCGGGCCGCCGCTGGAAAGGAGCTGGCCGGCGCGGACGCGTTCGTCGGTGTTGCGCGCGGTGTACTGATCCGCCAACAGGAAGGTCGCGAGCTTCTTAGGGTCGTTCTCCTGGAGCAGCGCCTTGGAGGCTTCCTTCACTCCGGGCCCGCCAGTGCTGTGCACTTGGGCGACCTTGATCCGGTACTCCGTGACCGCGACCTGGTGCTGGCCCTGACGCAGGAAGTTGTCGACGTCTTTGTCGCTGCCCTTGAGTGCCTGGACGGCCGCGTCGCGTACGACTTGGTAGGGGCTGTCGGAGGCAAGCTGTTCCACCTGAAAACGCGTGTCACGTGCCGCCGCTTCGCCGCGCCCGGTGCGCAGGTAGACCAGAATGGCCGTGTCTTCGTCGGCGAGGGCGGCCGCCGCGGCTTCCTGAGTCCAGGGTCCGTGGTCGCCGTTCTTCATCGCCTTGACGGCCAAGGCGCGGCCCTTGGCGACGAGGTCCTTGGGGTCGGCGCCGGGCTTGGCGGCCTCGGCCGCGAGCTGCTTGGCCTCTCCATCCAGCGAGTAAGTCTGCTGGAGGGCTTCGGCGATCTTGGCGTTGAGCGCCTCGCGGTTCTTCCTGCGTGCCTCGGCCTCATCCAGGCCGGCGGCGGTACGGTCGGCGAGTTCCTCGGCCTCGGCGTCACGGGCCAATGCGAAGACGTGCTGGGCAGTAGCTACGGCCTTTTCGGCGGTGTCAGCGGCGTTCTTTGCTGCGGTGGCGTGTTTCGCGGACTCTGCTGCGGCCTTGCTGGCGTCGCCGGCATGGGCTGCGGCCTCATCTGCAGCATCTGCGGCGTTGCGGGCGTGCTGCGCGGCGGAGCGGGCATTGTCCCGTGCGGCATAGGCTGCGGCGGCTGATTTACGGGCCAGGTTGCTGGAGGCAGTGGCGGCACGGTCGGCCTCGTTGGCGTGCCGGCGAGCGCGGGCCGCCGCTTCCTTGGCCTCGTCGGCGTTGGCACCGGCCTGACTGGCCCATGTACCGGCTTCGGCCGCGGCATCAGCTGCGGCGTTGGCATTGCCAGCCGCGCTGCGGGCGGCAACAGCGGCGCCGTCGGCTGCCTCGGAGGCCTTCCCGGCCTGCTCAGCGGCGGCGGCTGACTGGGTGGCGAGATCGGCGGCCTTGCGAGCCTCGGCGGCCAGCTTGCGCGCGGCATCCGCCTTGCTTGCGTCCGTGGCGGCGTCGGCGGCGGCGCCGAGAGCGCGCGAGGCGGCATTAGCGGCCTTCGTCGCCGCGGACGCGGCTGCGGCTGCAGCACCGGCGGCTATGCGGGCGGCGGAGTTGGCAGCACGGGCCGAGCCGATGGCGTTACGGGCTTCCGCCGCAGCGCCACGGGCAGCCTCGGCGGCACGGGCGGCCGCGTTGGCGGCGCGGACGGAGTCCCTGCCTGCTGCCTTGGTCTCCGCCGCAGCGACTTCCGCAGCCTTCTTGGCCAGCTCGGAGGCCACCCTTGCCTGCTGGGCGGATTCGACGGCCCTGTCGGTCTCTTCCTTGGCCAGACGGCCGGCCTGTTCCGCTTGCTTGGCCAACTGCGTGATGGTGGCCTGCTCCCCGTCGCGGGCGCGGGCGGTCATCTGCCCCGTGGCGAGGAACTCGGCTACATCCTGCGGGGTGCCCTTCAGAGCGAGCTTGGCGGCGGCCTTGGTGGCTGGCCCGCCCACGCTCATGATCTGCCCGACCTCGACCCGCTGGTCGGTAACGCGTTCTTGGTACTGGCCCTCGTCCAGGAACTTCTGCACGTCTGCGGGGGAGCCCTGAAGGGCAGCCTTAGCCGCGTCCTTAACACCGTTGCCGCCGGTGCTCATGATCTGTCCGACACGGACTCGGTTGTCCTGCTCTTGCGGCTGCTGCCAGCCGTTGATCAGGAATTCCTCGAGGTCGTCCTGGGTGCCGGACAGAGCCTTTCTGGCTGCTTCACGCACACCTGTGCCGCCGACGCTGGCCATCCGGCCGGCGGCGACCCGCTCATCGTGGTACTGGGCCAAGCCTTCCTCGGTCTTGAGGAAGGTGAGGATGTCCTCGTCGGTCCCGGTCAAGGCGGCTTCCGCGGCCTCCTTGACCCCGGGGCCGCCTTCCCGCCACGCCTTGACTACGTAGCTGCGGTCCCACTGGTCCACCTGTTCGACGGCGACATCGTCGGCCGCGGCAGGATTGACACTTGCTCCGACCACCAGGACAGACGTCGCCAGAGCGATGGCCCCGAGTCGGCGGCTCCAGGAAGCCACTTGTATGTGGTTATTTGCACCTTTCGGCGCGAAGGGTGATCTACGGTCAGATCGTTGTTTCATGATTCCCCCTGCGTGACCCGCAAGGGGTTCGCGCTGCTCCTGGATGCAGACGTCAGCGTGCATGCAGGCCGAAGGAGCGAGAGACGCCTTTTGACGGGAAGTCACGCACTGGTTGTTGCGGTCAGGCACGCCTTCGGTCATAGAGGCGGCGCATCGATCCTACATGATCTCCTTACAGTTCCTTTACTGGTAGCTTGCTCTGACTTCGCATCATGTGGGCGAAGGACGACCATAGTGCAGAACGTGAAGGTTTAAACCTTGATATCTCGATCGATGAAGGCTGGGCTGGCCGGGGGGCTTGGTCTGCTTGCTCTGGGGGCGGCGGTTACTAGCTTGGCTGCGGCGAATGCCTCGGCGGCACCTGGGAACGCTCAGGCGGCCGCAGTAGACGACATTCCCTACGCGGTGGAGGACTTCACCCACCCCGGCGCGGAGAAGATCCTGCTGGACCGCAAGATCGTGCTGAAGCGGGGTGACGGCGGGATCATGCTCAAGCCGGGCGATGTCGTCGGCGGCCTTTCCGGCTGCAGTGAAGCCCGGGATATCTGGGTGGAATCCCGCGTTGACAAGGCGCGGGGATACTGCTTCGTCGCTACCGGAGCCTCCGGCTACCTGGCGATGGAGATCCCGGACTCCTTCATGCTGTGGACTCAGGACCGCGCGGTACGGGCCACGGTCACAGCCGACGGCAAGAAGACGACCTACGAGGCCGGCAAGGACCAGGTCACCGCGATCGGCGAGGCTGATGAGACGGGCGGCCTGAAGCGCTCGGTCCTCGTCGAGCTGCGCATCACTGGCTGACGTCCACCCCGTAGTCGCCTCCCGTCTCACAGCTAAGGAAGATCCGTACCGTGTCTCGCACACGCACTCGTCCCGCCGTGTTCGCCGTACTCTTGGCGGCTGCCGCCAGTTCCACCGTGCTGACCGGCACCCCAGCCACGGCCGCCACTGGTCCTGGCTCCCCAGCCAGCACCCAGGCATCCGCCGCCCGCCTCCACATCGGCGAGGGCGACACCACCCGTTCCTGCTCCGGTGCCCTGGTCGACGGCCAGTGGGTACTGACCGCCGCCGTCTGCTTCGCTGCCGACTCCGCCAACCCGACGCAGATCGCTCCGGGCAAGCCCGCTCTCAAGACCACCGCCACCATCGGCCGAAGTTCCCTGACCGGAACTGGTGGACACACTGCTGATGTTGTCGAGCTCGTCCCTTCTCCCAACCACAACCTCGTCATGGCTCGCCTGGCGACACCCGCCGCCGGTATGGCGCCCCTCGGACTGGCCGCGTCCCCCGCAGGCGAGGGCGAGACCCTGCAGGCCGTCGGATTCGGCCGCACCAAGACTGAATGGATACCGAGCAGGGCCCACACCGCGTCGATGAAGGTCGGCTCCCTTTCCGACACCGAGCTCACCTTGGCCGGTGCCACTGAAAACGACACCTTGTGCAAGGGTGACACCGGTGCCCCGCTGCTGCGGGAGGCCGAGGGGCGCCTTGAGTTGGTGGGTGTGGCCACCCGGTCGCGGCAGGGCGGCTGTCTGGGCGAGACCGAGACCCGCACCGACGCCGTTGCCACGCGTACGGACGACGTGGCCGACTGGGTCGCCACGACCGTGGGGCGGTCGTGGTCGCAGCTGATGACCGCCGCCGACTTCAATGGTGACGGTAGGGCCGACCTGTTGACGATCGACGCGGCCGACGACTACCTGTACGCCCAGCCCGGGGACGGCAAGGGCAAGTTCGGCAAGCGCGTCAAGGTCAGCGAGGGCAAGTGGGCCGGCATGCGTCTGCTGGCCGCGACAGACTTCACCGGTGATGGCAAGGCCGACATCCTCGCCGCCAACCGCAACGGCAGCATCTACCTCTACCCGGGTAACGGAAAGAACGGCGTCACCGGCTCTTCCGTCGCCGGAAGCGGCTGGGGCGGGATACGTCTGCTTGCAGCCGCCGACTTCAACGGCGACAACAAGGGCGACCTGATCGCCATCCACGCCAACGGCAACCTCTTCTTCTACGCGGGCAACGGCAAGAACTTCGCCTCAGGGGCCGTGTCCAGTTCCGGCTGGTCAAACATGCGTCTGCTCGTCGCCGGAGACTTCAACGGTGACGCCAAGAGCGACATCTACGCCGTCCACAACAGTGGCGCCCTCTATATGTACGCCGGCAAGGGAGACGGCACCTTCCACGGGGCAAAGAAGACTGGCGACGGCTGGCAGAACATGCGCCTGGTCTCTGGCGCTGACTTCAACGGCGACAAGAAGGGCGACCTGATCGCCATCCACACCAGCGGAGCCATCTACGCCTACCCCGGCAACGGCACCGGCGGCTTTGGCGCCCCTGTAGTCACTCCTGGCCCGGTCCACTACGTTGACCTGATCCGCAACGGCACCTTCACCACCAGCGTCGACGGCTGGTGGGTCACCGAGCGCGCCTCCATCACCCATGCCGAAGGGACACTGCTCGCTACTGTCGAAGCCGACGCTGCCTCCTCGTGGGAAGCCATCGCCGGACAGAGCGACTTCCTCCTCCGCAAGGGCGCCACGTACACCCTCACCTTTGATGCCAAGGCATCGGCCGCCGCGCAGATGCGGGCCATCGTCCAGCTCGGCGGGGAACCGTACACCTCCACCCTGGACCAGGTTGTGGACCTCGGAACCGGCTTGAAGCGTTACAGCTACACCTTCACCTCGACTGTCGACACCACGGCCGGCTCGCTGAACTTCGAGATTGGCGGCAACCCCATCAAAACCGCAATCACTCTCGACAACGTCTCCCTCACCACGACGAGCTAAGACCCATAACCTGACCACGAACGGTGCCCGCGCTCTCCTCGAGCGCGGCCATCAGGTCCACCTCCGACCAGGGCTCCGGAGGGAAGGCCAGGTCCCGTCGGATACCTTCGCGGAGACCAATTGCTCCAGGGCATGAGGGTGCTCGTCATGCAGGCCACCGACCTCGACCCCCGTGAGCTCGCGCACCCGCCTCAGCGAGCTGGAGCACCCGGTCCATGACCGGCGCGGAGGACGTGAGGTCTCCGGAGTTGCGCAGCTCGTCGGGCCCACCAGGGCCGGCCGTAGTGTGGCCCGAACACAGCGAGCCGCTCCCGGGAGCGAACCGCGATCTTGCACCCGCCCACGTGTCTGGTGCGGGCAAGTGCCTCCACCGGCAGTGCATATGGCCGATCCGCCGAGGGGCAATCGGTTGTTCCCCGCGTAACCGAGGCGGGCTGGCCCTACCGGCCGTCCCTCGTGAGGGCCCGGCCCGCCTCCTTAGGGGCGGACCGGCCCAGTGCCGCGAGGACGGTTTCACCCGATCGAAGCGTCAGTCGCTGCGCCTCCGGCTCCGGCAGCGCTCCGCGGTCGGCGGTGGGGGCGCGGAGCAGACCGCTGCGGTGGAGGAGGTGGCGGAAGACCGCCTCGGGGGCGCCGATCGCGGCCACGTCCGGGATGGCGGGGGCGGCCTCGGTGATGAGGGCGAGGGCGCGGGTGCGGTCCATGACATGGCGGCCGTTGACCGTCAGCCAGTAGGCGAGGCGCTGGAGGAGGCGGATCTGGGGAGCCTCCGCCAGATCCACTCCGCTCGGGGCGCCCATGTCCCGCTCGCGGTCGCGGCGGACCAGCAGCATGTCGAGGGCGGCGTCGTAGAGGGCCTTGCGGCCGCGCGGGAGGAAGCCCCTGCGGTCGCGGTGCAGGGCGCAGATCAGGCCGCACATCAGGGGGTTGGTGGCGAGCCGGGCCAGGTCCTGCTTGGTGCGGAGGGCGGAGAGCAGGGCTTGCTCGTGCGGGGCGGCGTCCTCGCCCGCCGCGGTGTGCCAGCGGTGGACGAAGGCGGTGGTCTCGGCGCGGCCCATGGGGGTGAGGGCGAGGTCGGTGAAGCCCTCGGGGCGCAGCCACTCGTCCCGTACCGCCGAAGGGCGGGAGGTGACCAGCCAGCGGTTGGAGCCCTCGTAGACGGCGAGCAGATCGCGGAGCCAGCGGCGGGCCCGTTCGCGCTCCGGCTCGGGCACCTCGTCGATGCCGTCGATGAGGACCAGGCCCCGGCCGCTGGAGAGCACCCGGTCCGCCCAGCCGTCGGGCGGGGTGAGCGGGCAGCCGGCGGCGGAGAGGAAGCGGTCGGGGGTGGGCAGGCGCTCACCGTGGCGGCTGAGGATGCGGAGAGGGAGGACCAGCGGGACACGGTCGCGGAGGTAGGACATCCGGGGGTCGGTGGCGTCCGGGGAGGCGGAGACCGCCAGCCACTGGACCAGGGTGCTCTTGCCGGAGCCCGCCACCCCGCGCAGCAGCACCCGGCCGTGCTGGGCGAGCGCCTGGTCGGCGGGGAGGGGGCCGGAAGGCAGCGCCTGGATCCAGGGCTTACCGGGGCGCGGCTCGGGGGAGGCCGTCTCCAGGGCCTCCAGGGAGAGGTACGCCCCGTCGAGCGGCCAGCGGTCGGGGGAGTTGTGCAGGTCGATGCCGTAGATCGTCAGCTGGCCGTGCTTGCGGGCGATGTACTCGTGGTAGCGGCGCTCGAAGGCCGCGTCCTCGGCGAGGGGGGTGGGGAGGCGGGAGAGGAGCAGGTCGGTGCGGGCGATCAGCTCGTCCTGGCCCCGGGCCTGCTCGACCAGGGCGCGGGCCGTGAAGGTGGAGCGCTGGGTGAAGAACTGGAGGATGTGCAGGCAGGCCCACTCAGTGAGGGTGTCGAGGAAGCGGGCGGCGTCGGAAGTGAACCCGTCCGCGGGGCCGGCGGCGGTACGGAGGCGGGTGGCGAGCTGCTGGTGGCCCAGGCGGACCGCCTGGACGTCGTCCATGTCGAGGTCGCCGAGGGCCAGCAGCCGGCGGGTCAGGGCCTCGGTGACGGGCTCGGACTCGGCGGGAGGGAAGGGGGGCTCGCCGGGGGTGGCGAGGGCGTCCCGGACCAGGGTGGCGGCGAGCTTGCGGACGTCCTTCTCGGTGAGGGTGCGCTGCTCGCCGCGGAAGGAGACCAGGGAGGAGAGGCGGATACGGCGGTGATGGGTGAGACCCGCGCCGGGGGCGTCCGGCGCGAACAGCTTCTTGACCAGCGGCCCCATCACGCTGGACGCCAGACGGGTGCCGATGAGTGCGGGCTCCATGCCTCAGTCCCCCCGGGTGCGTGGATAACCGATCCGAGCCTATCGGGGAGCGGGGCCGTCGGGAGGGGCGTATCCAAGAGCCCTCGCCGGTGACCGGGGCCACACCTGGAGAGGGTACGGCGGTGACCGGGGCCACAGGCTCCAGGGGGCGGGTGGTGACAAGCCGCACAGGCGGTTTGGGCGGTACTACGAGGAATAGTGCTGTGGGAGGGGCGCAAGGGGCCCGCCGGGGATGTCCTCTGCGGCCTGTTGGGACCCGCCCACCCCGAGATCCGGGTGAGCTGGGGGGAAAGCCGCAGATGGAGGCGTACTACGGCGCGCTAAACCTTGCTTTGTTAGGACATTTCGGGCATACGGCTTCGGGTTCCGCTCCTCGTCAAGAGTCCCGGTCACACCGCCTTCGCTACGACCGAATGTCGTAGATGGGGGGTTTGAGGCGGGATGGGGGGTCGGGTTACCAAGGATGAGCAACCAGCCCGGTGCACCGCTCGCACCGGGTCCGCTCTTGTCCGGAGGACTTCCCCGTATGTCGAAGCGCGTTTCGCACCCCGCCCGCAACACCGTCGTCGCCCTCGCCGCCGCCGGTCTGGGAGCGTCGATGGTGTTCGGAGGCGGTGCCGCCTTCGCCGCCGACGGTCAGGCCGCCCCTGCCAAGCCGGTCGCCGCCAAGGCCGCCGCCAAGAAGAAGCCGGCTGCCAAGAAGGCCCCCTCCTGGGTCAAGCCGGTCGCCCAGTACACCCTGAGCGCCAGCTACAACCAGGGCGGCGCCATGTGGGCCCACAAGCACTCGGGCCAGGACTTCGCCGTCCCGACCGGTACCACCGTCAAGGCCGCCGCCGCGGGCACCGTGGTCAAGGCCGGCCCCAACGGCGCCGGTGACGGCCCCGCCTACGGCAACGCCATCGTGATCAAGCATGCCAACGGCAAGTACTCGCAGTACGCCCACCTGTCCAAGGTCAACGTGAGCATCGGCGAGACGGTCAAGGCCAACGAGGCCATCGCCAAGTCGGGCAACACCGGTAACTCCTCGGGCCCGCACCTGCACTTCGAGATCCGTACCACCCCGAACTACGGCTCGGCCCTCAACCCGGCCGCCTTCCTGCGCACGGTCGGCGTCAGCATCTGACGACACCGGTGTGGCAGCGAGGCTGACGCGCGCTGTGATCCGCTGATATTCGCCGCTGATATTCGCGGGGAGGCGGGTGCCCTTCATGGGCGCCCGCCTCCCCGCGTTCAGCCTGTTCGGCGGGCTCGGCCCGCCTCGCCGCGTTCAGCCCGTCTCGGCGTGGTGCGCCTGGGTCACCAGGTCGATGGCCACGTCGAGAACGGCCTGGCGCTTCTCGGCCTCCTCGCCCTCGACCGCCTGCATCAGCCACAGCCCGGCGTGCATGGTGAACAGGGCGCTGACGCAGCGCACCCGGTCCACCATGGAGGCGTCCGGGTCCTGGATCATCCCGGCCAGCGTGGTCATCCGCGCCTTGAAGGTCTCGCCGATGCTCAGCTCGCGCACCGTCGCCTGGTTCTCGTGCATGAAGCGGAAGAGGGGGAGCGCCCCCATCAGGGCCACGTGGTAGCGGCGCAGGATCTCCTGCTTGGTCTGAAGGGTGCGCGGCTGCTGCTCCGCCCAGGCGATCAGCTCGTCCACCGGCCTGCCCAGGTCGGCGAAGAGGCTGATGACGATGTCCTCCTTGGTCTTGAAGTGGTAGTAGAGCGCCGCCTTGGTGACATCCAGCCGCTCGGCGATCTCACGCAGCGATGTCTTCTCATAGCCCTGTTCGGCGAAGAGTTCGAGGGCCACGTCCTGGATGCGCTGACGGGTGTTGCCTCTGCTCATGGTCGCCTCACGGGTGCGAATCGGTCCGAACGAACTGGTCCGAACAAACTTACTTGACGCCCGGCTAGTAGCCAGTCTACCTTCCAGTGTAGTAACTAGCCGGGCGGCAAGTAAGCAACGGGAGACGTTTCATGAGTACGCCAGCTTCACCAGATCGCAGTTCCGGGGCGGCGGCCCCGGCAGCGGCGGCCGACGAGGGCAAGCCCGCCCGGAGCGTACGGGTCGTCCTGCTCGCGCTCATGATCGCGATGCTGCTCGCCATGCTGGACAACATGATCATCGGCACCGCCATGCCGACGATCGTCGGTGAGCTGGGCGGTCTGGAGCACCTGTCCTGGGTGGTCACCGCCTACACCCTGGCCACCGCGGCCTCCACCCCGATCTGGGGCAAGCTCGGCGACCTCTACGGCCGCAAGGGCACCTTCCTCACCTCGATCGTCATCTTCCTGATCGGCTCCGCGCTCAGCGGCATGGCCCAGGACATGAGCCAGCTCATCGGCTTCCGCGCCGTGCAGGGCCTGGGCGCCGGCGGTCTGATGGTCGGCGTGATGGCGATCATCGGCGACCTGATACCGCCCCGGGAGCGCGGCAAGTACCAGGGCATGATGGCCGGCGTGATGGCCCTGGCCATGATCGGCGGCCCGCTGGTCGGCGGCACCATCACCGACCACTGGGGCTGGCGCTGGTCGTTCTACATCAACCTGCCGCTCGGTGCGGTGGCCCTCGCCATGGTCACCGCCGTGCTCCACCTGCCCCGCAAGGAGCGCACCGGCCGGGCCCGGATCGACTACCTGGGCGCCGGACTGCTGACCGTCGGCATCACCGCGATTGTGCTGGTCACCACCTGGGGCGGCACCGAGTACGCCTGGGGCTCCGCCACCATCGTCGGGCTGATCGCGCTCGGCGTCGCCGCCCTCGCCGCGTTCGTCTACGTGGAGACCAAGGCCGCCGAGCCGGTCGTCCCGCTGCACATCTTCCGCAGCCGCAACTTCACCCTGATGTCGGTGATCGGCTTCCTCACCGGCTTCGTGATGTTCGGCGCGGTGCTGTTCCTGCCGCTGTACCAGCAGTCGGTGCAGGGCGCCTCCGCGACCAACTCGGGGCTGCTGCTCCTGCCGATGCTGCTGTCGATGATGGCCGTCTCGCTGGTCGCGGGCCGGGTCACCACCAGCAGCGGCAAGTACAAGGTCTTCCCGATCGCGGGCGGCGCGCTGATGGTGGTCGGGCTGTTCCTGCTCGCGCAGATGGACACCGGCACCTCCCGGCTCACCTCGGGTCTCTACATGGCGGTGCTCGGCGCCGGTATGGGCTTCCTGATGCAGATCACCATGCTGGTCGCCCAGAACAGCGTGGAGATGAAGGACATGGGCGTCGCCTCCTCCTCCACCACCCTGTTCCGCACCCTCGGCTCCTCCTTCGGCGTCGCCATCATGGGCGCGCTGTTCAACAGCCGGGTGCAGGACGAGATGGCGTCCCGCGGCGGTGGCAGCCTGGCCTCCGCCCAGCTGGACGCGGCCAGCCTGGCCAAGCTGCCCGAGCAGGCCCGGGAGGCCTACCAGTTCGCGGTCTCCTCCGGCATCCACGGGGCCTTCCTGCTCGGTTCGGCCATCGCGGTGATCGGCTTCGTGGCGGCCTTCTTCGTCAAGGAGGTCCCGCTGAAGGGCGCCGGACCCCAGCCCACCCCGCCCGCGGGGGACGGGGCGAAGAACCCGCCGCTTGTGGACGCGGCCATCTGAGCAATAGCCGTACGAGGAGGGGGCCGGTCCGTGGTGCACGGGCCGGCCCCCTTCGGTGTGCGGTCAGCCCTCCAAGGCGCCCCGGACGTCCTCCAGGGCGACGAACTTGAAGCCGGTCGAGGCCCGTTCACCGTCCCCCGGGTCCCCGGCCCGGCCGTCCTGGACCACCAGCAGCCCGTGCGGGTAGCGCCGGCCCAGCGGGGCGTTCAGCACCGCCGCGCCGTCGCACTCCTCGGCGCCGTCCAGCGCCCCGCGCCCCGCCACGACCCGGAAGCCGCCCGCGTACGCCCCACCCCCGGGGACACGCGCCGCGGCTCGGCGGTCGTACGCGGCGAAGGTGTCGTCCCCCTGGCTGGAGGCCAGCAGCCGGCCGCCCCCACCGCGCCCGGGGAGCAGGGTCAGCCCCTCGACGTCCGCCGCGAGGTGCTTTCCGCCGAAGCCGGGATCGGCGCCGGGCGCGCACTCCTCGGTCTCCTCGTCGTAGGTGCCGGGCACGCCGAACTCCCGGACCTTGTCCAGCAGCACCGGGGCGCCGGTCAGATCGGCGCGGATCCGCCAGATGCCGATGTCCTCCTGGCCCGCGTAGAGCACCCGGTGCGCCGGATCCACCACCATGCCCTCGACCTGCGGCTGCTCGCCCGGCTCGGCGCACGGCGACCAAGAGCGGCCGTTCGGCAGCCGGAAGGAGGCCGGCAGGTCCAGGGTGCGCACGGTCCGGTAGGTGACCGTGCCGCGTGCGGTGGGCAGCAGCTCCAGCAGCGCGATCCGGGTCCGCTCACGGCGGCTGACCAGGGCGTACGAACGGCCGCTGGCCTCGTCGGTCCAGGTGGCGAGCCCATAGGCGGTGCGCTGCTCGTTGATCTCGCCCTGGCCGCCGGCCGAGAAGACGGGCGGCGCGGCCGGGTCGGTGACATCGGTGAGCGGGGCCGCCGCCCCGGAGCGGCCGGGCGCCGTGATCCGGTACACCCGCAGCCGGTCGCGGCCCCGGTCGGTGGTGACGGCAAGGTCGGCCGGGCGGGAACGGTGTCCGCCCCTGCCTCCGGTGCCCAGGCGCAGTCCGTGCACCAGGTCCACGTTGTTGAAGCGCCCCGGGGCGTCCCCGGGCCCGGGCGCCGGGGGCGCGGGGACACTCTGCACCACCCGGGCGTCCAGGTCGTAGACGCGCAGCCCGCCCTCCTTGGCGGTGGCGACGACCAGACTGCGGTCCGGGTCGGCCGGGTTGCGCCAGATCGCCGGGTCGTCGGCGTCCGCGTTGCCGCCCGCCTCGTCGTCGTGGAGCGTGGGCGTCTCGGCGCGCGGGACGACGCCGGGCAGGACGGGCAGATGGTGCCGTCGGCCAGGGTGCTCCGGGGCGGCGGCGGTGACCGGGGGCGCGGCGGTCGCCAGGACGGCGAGGGCCGAGCCGAGGAGGGCGAGAGCGGTCAGCCGAGTGGGGCGGTGCCTCATCGACGGGACTCCTGACGGAATCAACGGGGCTCCTGATGGAATCAACGGGACTCCTGACGGACGGGGACGGGACTCCTGCGGTCGGGCTCGTACGGACGAGTCGTACGGGACCGGTCGTACGGACGGTCTCGTACGGTCGGTGAGGAGCGTCCAGCCGCCGGGTGGCCGGGTCGGGTACGGCTGCCGAGCGGAGGGTGTGGTCCCGGTGAACGCGGGCGGGTGATCCCCGTACGCCGCCGGCCACCCAGCTCAGCCAGGACGGCGATCCACCCGTCCGGGACCTGGACTTCCTGCACATCGCGGCCCCGCCGCTGTACGAGGCGGGCTTCGACGCGTTCGCGGAGCAGGGCTACCGGGTGGACGGACCGCAGCTGCAGGGCGCTCGCCCAGCTGGAGCTGCTGAACAGCTGAGGGGGCTGAACAGCTGAGGGCTGAACAGCCAGGGCGGGAAGCGAGAGTCGCCGCCACGGTCGGGAGGCCGTACGGCCTCGGGCGGCCCGGCCAGAAGGAGGCCTCCCAGGTCACGGGCCCTACCGCTCCTCCCGGGCCCCCGGCAGCCGCAGGACCGGGAAGCTGCCGGTGGCCGTGGGGGCGTGCTCGGGCAGCCACAGCACCGCGATGGCGCCGCCGGAACGGACCGCCTGCTCCGCCCCCGGCTCCACAGGCGCAGCCCCTCCCGGCACCGCTGCCCGCTCCGGGCCCGGCGCCAGGCCGCCCAAGGCCGCACGGGCACCCGTCCCCGTACCGGATCCCGGCCCCGGCCTCGTACCGCCACCCGTCCCCGTCCCCGTCCCCGTCCCCGGCGTCAGGGTCCCCGTGCCCGGGAGTTCCGCCGGCTCGGTCGGCAGGTCGGTCGTCGGGGCGGCGTTGCGGAAGGTGAGCCGGGCGCCCAGCACCCGGGCCTGGCCCGCGGCGATGGTGAGGCCCAGCCCGTGGCCGTGTCCGGCCCGGTCGGAGGAGCCGGTGCGGAACCGGCTCGGGCCCTCCCGCAGCAGCTCCGCCGGGAACCCGGGGCCGTGGTCGCGTACCCGGACCACCCGGCCCTCGACCGTCACCTCCACCGGGCCCCGGCCGTGCTTGGCGGCGTTGGCCAGCAGATTGCCCAGGATCCGCTCCAGTCGGCGCGGGTCGGTGTTCACCCAGGACTCGTGCACCATCCGCAGCGTCACATCCGGGTGGAGGGTCCGCACCCGGCGGGCCACGAACTCGCCCAGCGCGATCTCCTGGAGCTCGGCCCGCTCGGAGGCCCCGTCCAGCCGGGCCACCTCCAGAACGTCCTCCACCAGGGTGCGCATCGCCTGCGCCCGGTCCCGTACCAGCTCGGTCGGTCGGCCCGGCGGCAGCAGCTCCGCCGCCGTGAGCAGCCCGGTCACCGGGGTGCGCAGCTCGTGCGCGATGTCCGCGGTCACCCGGCGCTCGGCCTCGATCCGCTCGTTGAGCGCGTCGGTCAGCGCGTCCACCGCCCGGGCGAGCTCGTCGGTCTCGTCCCGGACGACCCCGCCGACGGCGTCCCGTACCCGTACCTCGGTGTTGCCCTGGGCGACCTTCCCGGCTGCGGTGGCCGCCTTGCGCAGCCGCCGCGAGAGCTGGCCGCCGATCAGCACCCCCAGCGCGCAGCCGCCGAACACGGTGGAGACCGAGCCCACCACCAGGGCCTGGTCCAGATCGTTCATGATCGTCGCCGAACGGTCGGCGAACCGGGTGTGCAGCGACAGCACCTCGCCGTTGGCCAGCGGAACGGCCGCCCAGACGTCCGGCGCCCCGCCGTCCCGCTCGGCCACAAAGGTGGCCTTCCGCTGCTGCCCGATCAGGTCGTCCAACTGGGCGGGCAGCGCCGGGTCGTTGAGCTTGGCGCCGAACTTGGGGTCGCCCTTCGGCTTGGCCGACTCGTACATCCGCTGGGCGAACAGCAGCCGCTCCATCTGCACGTCCCGGGCGTTGTCCAGCATGGACACCCGGGCGGCGTTGTGGACGACCAGGCTGAGCGCGGCCGCCACCAGGGCGCCCACCCCCGCGATGGCGAGCGAGATCTTCCAGCGGACCCCGGTACGCGGGACGAACCGTCTCACCATGCCCTCACCACGGCGCCGCGCCGTCATCCCTCGCGCTCATCCCTGGAGCTCATCCCTTGAGTTTGTAGCCGAAACCGCGGACCGTCTCGATCCGGTCCTGGCCGATCTTGGTGCGCAGCCGCTGCACATGGACGTCCACCACCCGGGTGTCGCCGCCCCAGCCGTAGTCCCACACCCGCTCCAGCAGCTTGTCCCGGGAGAGCACGGTGCCCGGCGCCGAGGAGAACTCCAGCAGCAGCCGCATCTCGGTCGGGGTCAGCGCCACCGGCTCACCGCCCCGACGCACCTCCATGCCGTCGGTGTCCACCTCCAGGTCGCCGAAGACCAGGATGCCGCCCTGGCCGTCCTCGGCGTCCCGTTCGGCGGCCGCCGCCCCGCCGCCCGCGTGGCCGAAGCGGCGCAGCACCGCCCGGATGCGGGCCATCAGCACCGCCCCGTCGAACGGCTTGGTGACGTAGTCGTCGGCGCCGGCCTCCAGGCCCAGCACCACGTCGATGGAGTCGGCGCGGGCGGAGAGCATGATCACCGGGACGGTCGACTCGTCGCGGATGCGCCGGCAGAGGCTGACCCCGTCCATTCCGGGCAGCATCACATCCAGCAGCGCGATATCCGGCCGGTGGGCGCGGAAGGACTCCAGGCCGGACAGCCCGTCCGGCATCGCGGTCACCGCGAAGCCGTCCCGCTCCAGCGCGAGCTGGGTCGCCTCGCGGATGACATCGTCGTCCTCGACGAACAGCACATGGGTCTCGGCCATCCCGGAGGTCTCCCCGTTCGGTTCTCGGTCTCTGTCCCGGGCCCTGCCCGGGGGCTCGGCATCGGTCGCCGCCCGGGCCCTGGTCCAGGATCCCGTGCCGGTCGCCGCCGGTGCCTCTCTCAGGGCCCGTGCCGGTCGCCGCCCAGGCCCTTCCTCAGGGTCCCGCGTCGGTCGCCGCCCGGTCCCGGCGGCTCCGCCACGTTACCCACCGACGGCCGGGCGAGGCTCCCGGCTCAGCGCTGTCCCGCCCCGACGAGTCTCCGGCTCAGCTGACGTCCCGCTGCTCCGCCGTCTCCTCGTCGACCGGGCCGGGGTCCCCGACCGGGTTGTTGTAGTCGTTGTGCACCCGGTCCCGCTCCGAGAACCTGGCACCGGCCCACCGGTAGGTGATCACGTCCTCACCCGAGGGGTAGGTCACCGGGTCGTCGTCGGCGTACACCTGCTTGGTCACCACCAGGTCGCCGCGGTCGATCGTGGAGTAGACCGCCGGCTCCTCCAGTGCGAAGACGTTCCGGTAGGTGACGTCCGAGGCGTCCTCCACCCGCCCCCGGTACACATAGGTGCCGACGCCGATCGCGTCACCGCAGGTCAGCACGTTGACCACGACATCGGGCACGGTGCTGCCGGTGATGTTCCCGTACGAGGTGTCCACCGGGTACTCGTCCTCGGCGCACGGCTTCAGGTCGCTCTTGACCTGCTTGCTCACCTTGGGGTCGTCCAGCACCAGCCGGACCGGGTCCACCTTGGGCCGGCCCAACCCGCCGACCCCGGTGAACTGCGGGAACGTGGTGCTCGGCGGGGCGGCGTCGGCGCGGGCCGCCGAGCCCTCGTCACGGGTGCCGGTGCCGCCCGCGGAGCACCCGCCGGCGGCCAGACCGAGGGCGGCCACCACGACCAGTGTCGTGGGGGCCGCCGTCCGCAGCCCGCCGGGGCCGCGCCGCGTCCCCGGTCGTCCGGGTTCGCGTTCGCCGCCCCTGTGGTCTCTGGCGCTCAGGCCGCGCACCGCTCCCGCCCCCGTTCGTGGACACCTCCGGCCGTACGCTCCGCACGGCCCGCACGCCCCAGCGGGGTGACCCGGCCGGCGCCGCCGTGGCCGTGCTCCTCGCCGGCGGCGGCCCGGTTCTCCAGCTCCTGGCGGAGCCGGGCCAGCGCGCGGTGAAGCGTGGACTTCACGGTACCGGTCGACATGCCCAGCGCGGCAGCCGTCTCCTCGGTGCTCATCTGCTCCCAGTGCCGCAGCACGACCACGCTGCGCTGCTTGGGCGCCAGCACCTTCAGCACGTCCATCAGCAGGGCGCGGTCGGCGTGCTGCTCGGTGGCGTCGTCCACGGGCGCCTCGGGGAGCTGCTCGGTGGGCACCTCCTCCAGCTTGCGCGCCCGCCACCACTCCGTACGGGTGTTGATCATGACGCGGCGGAGGTAGGCGTCGGCCAGCGCCTTGTCCGCGATGCCGTCCCAGCGGCCGTAGGTGCGCACCAGCGCGGTCTGCAGCAGATCCTGGGCGTCGATCGGGTCGGGCACCAGCCGCCGGGCGCTCCTCAGCAGAGCGTCCTGCCGGGCGCGTACGTACTCCTCGAATCCGAGCACCTCGCCGTGCGACATCCCGAACCGCCTCCGTTCCCCGTGATCCCCGTTGGTCTTGCGTCAACTCGACGGGTCGACCCGTCGGTCTTACGTCGGGAGACGCTACGGAGGCGTTGTCACGGGGTTGTCCGCACAGCCCGTCGGCGGACGCACGGCTGTCCATCGGTTGTGTAACAGCGGTGGTGTCACAGAGGCGGAGGCCGCGGCTCCGGTGGCCGGCGCCCGGGGTACCGGCCATCGGAGCCCCGGGGATCTCAGCCCGGCAGGCGGTAGCGGCCGCCCTCCAGGGGCTCCACCAGTCCGTCCGCCACCAGCCCGTCCAGCGCCCGGGCGCGCTGCACCGGCTCGTGCCAGACCGCGTCCAGCGAGGCCTGCCCGACCGGTCCGGCCGACTCCCGCAGTACGGCGAGCAGCCGGCCGCGCACCTGGCGGTCGGTGCCGGCGTAGGTCTGGCCGCGCCGCGCCGGGCCCTCGTGGGCGGGCTTCCCGGCCAGCCGCCAGGCGCAGTGGCCGGAGACCGGGCAGCGGGAGCAGTCCTCGTTGCGGGCGGTGCAGACCAGCGCGCCCAGCTCCATGGAGGCGGCGGCCCAGTGCGCGGCGGTGGTGTCGTCGTCGGGCAGCAGTGCGCGGGCGAGCTTGCGCTCGGCGGCGGTGGTGGCGTTCGGCGGGTACTGCACCCCGGTCACCGTGCGGGCGAACACCCGGCGGACGTTGGTGTCCAGCACCGCGTGGCGCTGGCCGTACGCGAAGGAGGCGACGGCCGCGGCCGTGTACTCGCCGATCCCTGGCAGGGCGAGCAACTGGGCGTGCTCGCTGGGTACGTCACCGCCGTGCCGCTCCGTTATGGCGACGGCCGCCCCGTGCAGCCGCAGCGCGCGGCGCGGGTAGCCGAGCCGGCCCCAGGCGCGGACCGCCTCGCCGGAGGGTTCGGCGGCCAGGTCGGCGGGGCGCGGCCAGCGGGCCAGCCACTGCTCGTACACCGGCAGCACCCGGCTGACCGGGGTCTGCTGGAGCATGAACTCGCTGACCATCACCCCCCAGGCGCCGGCCTCCGGGCGGCGCCACGGCAGATCGCGGGCGTGCTGGTCGAACCAGGCGAGGACCGGGGTGTGGAGAGCGGAGGCCCGGGCGCCGGCCGTCTCGATACCGGCGGCGTCCGGCACCCCGGCCTCGCCCGGGGCGGAGCGGGAGCCGGGGCCGGGGACGGTACGGGGGCGGGTGCCGGCGGAAGGGTCGTTGACGGCGGCTTCCGGGGTGGACGCGGGGAGGGGAGGGATCGCAGTCATGGCACCCACGATCCTGGCACGGTTCTCAGCCGCGGCGGTGCATCGCCTGCCGACGGCGGCGTCGCACGGGGGGCTCCGGGACGGCCGGACCGGGGCCGGCCAGCCAGTTCGCCAGCGCGGAACCACTGCCGCGCATCGAGTCGGCCAGGGCCCGGGTGGGGCCGGTCAGCAGCCGGACGAAGAGCACCGCCATCAGCGCGCCGAGCACCAGGCCGGCCGCCACGTCATGCGGGTAGTGCACCCCGACGAAGACCCGGGAGAACGCCATCAGCAGCGCCATCGGCACGGTGAGCCAGACGATGGTGCGCCAGACCAGCACCAGCGCCGCCGCGGCCGCCCCGGCGATCGCCGAGTGGTTGCTGGGGAAGGACCAGTCACCGTACGGGGGGCAGCTGACCAGCGACGGGGCGGCGCCCGCCACCGCGCGGCACGGCCGCTCCTCGGTGATCACCGACTTGAGCAGTTCGCTCACCACATAGCCGAACGCGGTGCCCAGCGGGGCGAGGACGGCCACCGCCACCATCGTGGAGTCGGCACCCCGGCGCTGCCACCAGCCGATGAGGAACAGCACACCGAACAGCAGCAGCCCGGCCTCCGTCCACACCTCGGCGAGCAGCCGCACCCAGCCCGGTGTGCCGTGGGCGAAGTCGGTGATGTCGCGGTACAGGTCCTGGCTCATGGCCCATGACGGTACCCGCAGCCGCGCGCCCACTCCGCCCCGAGGTCGGCTCCGCCGGCCCCGGAGCGCCCGCGTCCACCGTCCTTGATCGACGCTCCGTCAGGGAAGGCTCACGCGCGGTCCCGGGTGCGGTCGCAGGCCGGTCCGCGGGTCCTCGCGAGGCGGTGCGGACGGGATGTGATCATCGGGAAAACTTCGCGCATGGGCGGCGGGTGGCGCGGGAGTTGGCGTCGATCTCTCGTACAGTTCGGTCCGTGGGATCTCTGCGCAATCCGGTCGGGCCGCTTCCCTCCTCCATCTACTGGCGGCGGAGGGCCGTCGCGGCGAGCCTGGGCCTGCTGGTGGCCGTGCTGGTCGTGTGGGCCGTCGCCTCCGGCGGCGGGAGCGGCGGCAAGGGCGACGACGCGCGCAACGGCGCCTCCCCCCGGCCCTCCGCGATCACGCCCGGCCCGTCCGGTTCGGGTCCCGCGATCAGCGAGGCGCCGGGCGGCCGCGAGGAGCCCGGTGGATCGGGCGGGGACTCCGGCAAGAACGGCGACAGCGCGGGCTCCGGCGCGGACGGCGGTCAGGGCGGGTCGGACGGCTCCGGTACCGGGTCGGGGAGTTCGGGCGGGGCTGGTGCGGACGGTGGGGCCGGTTCCGGCGGTGGTACGCAGGCGGGGGCCGGTTCCGGCGGTACGGCCGCCGGGGGCGGGCAGGTCCCGGCCGACTCACCGCTTCCCGGCTGCCCGGCGGGCGCGCTGCGGGTGACCCTGACCACCGAGAAGGTCCGCTACGCGCCGGACGAGAAGCCCACCTTCCGGCTGGTGGCCCGCAACACCTCGGCCACCACCTGCAAGACCGACCTCGGGCCGAAGAACGCGGTGCTCACCATCAGCGCCGAGGACGATGACGTGTGGTCCTCCAACCACTGCCCGCGCGGCGCGGCCACCCTGATGGTGCGCGTCCCGGCCGGCGGCAGCGTCACCCGGGTCGTGGAGTGGGACCGCCGCGGCTCCACCCCCAAGTGCGCCGAGGAGGGCCCCGGTTCGGCGGCCAAGCCGGGCACCTACCTGGTGGAGGCGGCCGTACCGGGGGTCAAGGTGCTCCCCGCCTCCTTCGCCCTGGCCAAGGACTGACACCGGCCAAGGGACTGACCGGCCAAGGGACTGACACCGGCCGAAGGGCTGACCGGCCGAAGCCGCCGAGCCCCTCGGAGTCTCAGACGTACCGCTCCAGGATCGAGGACTCCGCGAGCCGGGACAGCCCCTCTCGTACGCTGCGGGCGCGGGCCTCGCCGACGCCGTCCACCGTCTGGAGGTCGTCCACGCTCGCGGCGAGCAGCTTCTGCAGCCCGCCGAAGTGCTCGACCAGCCGCTCGATGATGGCGCCGGGCAGCCGGGGCACCTTCGCCAGCAGCCGGTAACCGCGCGGCGAGACCGCCGAGTCCAGCGTCTCGGGCGAACCGCTGTAGCCCAGCGCCCGCGCCACGATGGGAAGTTCCAGCAGCTCGGCGTGGGTGAGCGCGTCCAGCTCGGTGAGCGCCTCGGCGACCGTACGGGACCGCTTGGCGGTCGGCTCGGGCACGTAGTCCCGGACCACCAGCTCCCGCTCGGGCTCGACGCCCGCGATCAGCTCGTCCAGCTGGAGCGCGAGCAGCCGCCCGTCGGTGCCGAGTTCCACCACGTACTCGGCGATCTCGGTGGCGATCCGGCGCACCATCTCCAGCCGCTGGGCGACCGCGGTGACGTCCCGGACGGTGACCAGGTCCTCGATCTCCAGCGCGGAGAGCGTGCCGGCCACCTCGTCCAGGCGCAGCTTGTACCGCTCCAGGGTGGCCAGCGCCTGGTTGGCGCGGGACAGGATCGCGGCCGACTCCTCCAGGACCCGGCGCTCACCGTTCACGTAGATCGCGATCAGCCGCATCGACTGGGAGACGGAGACCACCGGGAAGCCGCACTGCTTGGAGACCCGGTCCGCGGTGCGGTGCCGGGTGCCGGTCTCCTCGGTGGGGATGGACGCGTCCGGCACCAGCTGCACACCGGCGCGCAGGATCTTGGTGATGTCCTTGTCGAGGATGAGCGCGCCGTCCAGCTTGCACAGCTCGCGCAGCCGGGTCGCGGTGAACTCCACGTCCAGGACGAAGCCGCCGGTGCACATCGACTCGACGGTCTTGTCCATGCCGAGCACGAGCAGACCGCCGGTGTTGCCGCGCAGGATGCGCTCCAGGCCGTCCCGCAGGGACGTACCCGGCGCGACCGCGCTCAGGGATGCGCGCATCAGCGCCTCGTTGCCGGAGCCTCCGCCGGACTTTCCGGGCGCTGATGCCCGGTCGTTGGCTGCCACTGCACTCCTCCGGCTCGTACGGATGGGCGAGACCGGGGCAAAGTCTAGCGACCCCGCCCGTGCCCGGGTCCGCCCCGAGCCCGACCGGCTCGCCCGCGCACACGGTCGTGTGCCCGACGGCCTTCCCCGCCGCCGGCCCTCCGAACCCGCCCACCACCTGCGGCCCAAGCGCCCGCGCCCGTCCGCGGCCCGCCGATCGGCACCCCCGGAGCCCCCCGGCCGACCCGTGACCCAGCCCACCCCACGAGCCCCGCCCCGGGTGACGCGGCCCCACCGACGATCCACCACCGAACGGACGTTGCGGATGAATCGGGCGCGGCCCCCCGCCCGTAGCGACTCAGCCCGTGGGGGCCTCCTGGCGGGCGCCCTCCTCCCGCCCGGCGGAGGGGCGGCGGCCGCGGGGGAGTACGCGCAGGGCGTCGGCCATGTCCGCCACCTCGACCACCTTCATCCCGGCCGGCACCCGGCCCGGGTCGCTCGGCACCAGGGCGTGGGTGAAGCCCAGCCGGTGTGCCTCGGCCAGCCGGCGCTGCACCCCGGTCACCCGGCGCACCTCCCCGGCCAGCCCCACCTCGCCGATGGCGACCAGGTTCTTCGGCAGCGGGGTGTCACTGGCCGCCGAGGCGAGCGCCAGCGCCACCGCCAGGTCGGCGGCCGGCTCCGACAGCTTCACCCCGCCCACCGTGGCGCTGTAGATGTCCCGCTTGCCGAGCGCGCTGATCCGGCCGCGCTGCTCCAGCACCGCCAGCATCATCGACACCCGGGAGGTCTCCAGACCGGAGGTGGTCCGCCGGGGCGAGGGGATCTGCGAGTCCACCGTGAGCGCCTGCACCTCGGCGACCAGCGGGCGCCGCCCCTCCAGGGTGACCGTGAGGCAGGTGCCCGGCACCGCCTCCGCGCGCCGGGTCAGGAACAGCCCGCTCGGGTCGGCGAGACCGGTGATCCCCTCGTCGTGCAGCTCGAAGCAGCCGACCTCGTCGGTCGCCCCGTACCGGTTCTTCACCCCGCGCACCAGGCGCAGCCGGGCGTGCCGGTCGCCCTCGAAGTGCAGCACCACGTCGACCAGGTGCTCCAGCAGCCGGGGCCCGGCGATGGCGCCGTCCTTGGTGACATGGCCGACGAGCAGGGTGGACATCCCGCGCTCCTTGGAGGCGCGGATCAGCGCGCCCGCCACCTCCCGCACCTGCGCCATACCGCCGGGCGCGCCGTCGATCTCCGGTGATGCGACCGTCTGCACGGAGTCCAGGACCAGCAGCGAGGGCTTCACCGCGTCGAGATGGCCCAGCACGGCGGAGAGATCGGTCTCGGCGGCCAGATAGAGGTGGTCGTCGATGGCGCCGATCCGGTCGGCCCGCAGCCGGACCTGGCTGGCCGACTCCTCGCCCGTCACATAGAGCGTGCGGTGCTCGTCGCTCGCCGCCTTGGCCGCGACGTCCAGCAGCAGCGTGGACTTGCCCACCCCGGGCTCGCCCGCCAGCAGCACCACCGCGCCCGGCACCAGCCCGCCGCCGAGCACCCGGTCCAGCTCGTCCACCCCGGTGGAGCGGGCGGTGGCCTGCCGGCCGTCCACCTGGCCGATGGGCAGCGCGGCGTTGGACACCCGCCCGGCGGCGGTGGTCCGGACGGCGGGCGCCCCGTACTCCTCGACCGTGCCCCAGGCCTGGCACTCGGGGCAGCGGCCGAGCCATTTGGCGGTCGTCCAGCCGCACTCGGTGCAGCGGTAGGACGGCCGGTCCTTCGCGGATTTCGTACGGGCAGCCATGAGCCACACCGTAGCGGGGCCCACTGACATCCCCGCCCGGCTGTGTGTCGTGAAGGCCGTCCGGGCCGGCCGGGGCCTCAGCCGTCCAGCACGGCCGGGTCCAGTCCGGTCAGCCGCTCCGGATCGGCCACCACGTCGATGGCCACGACCAGCCCGTCGACCACGGTGAAGCCCATCACCGACATCGGCCGTCCGCCCGCGGCGACGACCACCCCGGCCGCGCCGTTGACCAGTGCCGGGCGGACGAACGGGGAGAGCTTGCCGAAGGTGAGCGCCTGCGAGGCGACCGTCTCGGCGCCGGTGAGTACGGTGGTGTGCCGGGTCCGCGCGGCGCCGCCGTCGGAGCGCAGCACCACCTCGGGGTGCAGCACGGCGACCAGGCCGTCGAAGTCGCCGTCGCGCGCCGCGGCGAAGAAGGCGTCCACCACGGAGCGCTGCCGGGCGAGATCCGGGTCGGGCACGGGCGCCTGGCCCCGCACCCGGCGCCGCGCCCGGCTGGCGAGCTGCCGGGCCGCCGCCGGGGTCCGCTCGACCATCGGCGCGATCTCCTCGAACGGCACCGCGAACATGTCGTGCAGCACGAACGCCAGTCGCTCGGCGGGGGAGAGGGTGTCGAGCACCACCAGCAGCGCCAGCCCGACGGAGTCGGCGAGTTCGGCCTGCTGTTCGGGCCCGGCGGCCGGGTCCACCGGGCCCACGACCGGGTCGGGCACCCGCACGGCGTCGTCCGGCTCCTCCCGCCGGGCCCGCCGCGAACGCAGCATGTTGAGGCTGATCCGGGCGACCACGGTGGTCAGCCAGGCGTCGAGGTTCTCCACCTCGCGGGAGTCGGTGCGGTTCAGCCGCAGCCATGCCTCCTGCACCGCGTCCTCGGCCTCGCTGGTCGAGCCGAGCATCCGGTAGGCGACCGAGCGGAGCCGCGCACGCTGCTGTTCGAATCTCGCGGTCGTCGGGTCGGTTCCGGTCATCGCTTCTTCCCCCTGTGTTTCCGTGCTGCGGGTATGTGTGCGGGACGCCGTACGGTCATGCCGGTCACGCGTTCACGCGGTCACGCGGTCAGGGCGAGGACCAGCGAGCCCGCCGCCGGGGCCAGGTAGATCAGCGGGAACGGGATGTGCGCGAAGGCGCGGGCCCGGACCACGGTGATCACCGCACCCGCGAAGTAGAGCACCAGACCGATCGCGGCCGCCACGCCGATCGCCGGCACGACCAGTCCGATCAGCAGCCCCACCGCGCCGGCCGCCTTGGCCACCCCCAGCCACGGCCACCAGGCGCGCGGGACGCCGTAGTCGGCCAGCGGCTCGACGACCCAGCCGGCGCGCAGCAGCACCGCGCCGGCCGAGAAGCCCGCCAGCAGGGCGCCGAGCACGGTGACGACGGTGTAGGCGATCGACATCGGAGACCTCCTCCTCCGGCACCGGGACGGTCCCGGCGCCGAGCGGCGGACGGGTTCTCCGTCGCCGCACACCTCCTCGACCCCTGGCACGGCGAGGATGTGACAGCCCACCGCCCGGGACTTCATGGGCCGGGTCGGAACGGGGTTGAGCCGACACCGCCCCGCCCCCCTCGGCGCCGGAATCGCCGTTGAGATACCGCCGCGGTTCGGAGAGGGTCGGTGGTCATGGAGTTCTTCTGCTACCACCGGGACCGGCCCGGCTCGGCCGCCCTCCGCCGGAAACGGCTGGAGGAGCACTGGTCCTTCATGGACCGGTACGAGGCGGAGCTGATCGCCCGCGGCCCGACGTTCGCCGCCGACGGCGAGACCCCCAGCGGCAGCGTGCACATCGTCGAGCTGCCGGACCCGGCCGCCGCCCGGGCGTTCGCCTTCGAGGAACCGGGCTACCAGGCCGGGGTGTACCGGGATGTGCTGCTGCGCCGCTGGCACAACCTGCTGGGGCGCACCATGTGGGGCTTCCCCGGCGGACCGAGCGGCGGCGACCGGTTCCTGGTGCTCGGCCTCGGTGCGGAGCCGGTGAGCGTTGGTCGCCTCGATGTGCCGTCCGCCGGCCGGGAGGAGCTGATCGCGTACGGGCCGCTGCTGTCCGACGACGGCGCCACCTGGCTGGGGACGGCCATGCTGGTCCGGGCTCCGGACGCGGAGACGGCCCGCCGCCGGCTGACCGCCGACCACCACCCGTACGCGCATATCGAGGTGCACGACTGGGAGTTCGGTGGACGACGGACCTGAGACCCTGGTGACCGCCTTCGACCAGGCCGAGCGCCGGGCCTGGGCGGGGCGGGCCGCTGCCTACGCGGCCGGGTTCGCCAAGCTCTGCGCGTATCCGGTGCCCCGGCTGCTGGACGCCGCCGGGATCCGGCAGGGGACCGCCGTCCTCGATGTGGGCACGGGCACCGGGGCGGTCGCCGCGGCCGCGTGCGGGCGGGGAGCGGCGGTGACGGCGGTGGACACCGAGCCGAGCATGGTCGCGCTCGCCGCACGGGCGGCACCGGCGGCCGAGGTACGGATCGCCGGTCTGCCCGGACTGCCGTTCGCCGATGGGCAGTTCGACGCCGTGGTGGGCAACTTCGTCCTCAACCACGTCGGACGGCCCCGGGCGGCCCTGGCGGAGCTGCGCCGGGTGACGCGTCCGGGTGGGCGGATCGCGGTGACGGTCTGGGCGGTTCCGGCGGCCGCCGGGCAGGCGCTGCTCGGGCGGGCGGTCCAGGCGGCGGGGGTCACCCGTCCCGCCCACCTCCCCACCCTCGCCCCGGAGGACGACTTCCCGCGCACCGAGCAGGGCTTCGCCGCGCTGCTGGCCGGCGCGGGTCTGGAAGACGTCCGCTGCTCCACGCTGCGCTGGGAGCACCGAACGACCCCTGAGGAGTGGTGGAGCGGCCCGGCCGCCGGGGTAGCGACGATCGGGCAACTCATCACGGGCCGGTCGCCAGCGACCATCGAGAAGATCCGGACCCGCTTCGACGCGCTCTGCACGGAGTTCACCGGGCCGGACGGTGCGCTGGTCCTCCCGCACGCGGCGCTCCTGGCGTGCGGAAGGGCGTGAGGCCGCGGCGGTACGGGAGGGGGATGCGGAAGCCTCGGGGGGCGCACGGGCGCCGGGGCGCGAGCTTGCTGTCCCCTTTTGAGCGATAGGTTCACCCGTAAGGAGTAAAACCGCGCCAGGGGTGCCAGGGGCCCGCCCCCCGCTGCCTACGGTCACCAGGTGACGAGCAGCAGGCTGGATTCCCCGACGCACACCACCGGCGCGCACCGTGCGCCGCGCCGCGCGCCCCGGAGCGGGACGCGGACCCTGACGCAGCGTCCGCCCGCGCGGTACGAGCCGTATCTCGACGGGCTGTTCACGTACTGCCTCGCCGTACTGAGCGATCATGACGCCGCGACCGCGGTGCTCGGCGACGTACTGGCCGTCTCCGAGCGGCAGTTCGGCCGCTGCCCGACCGAGGAGCCGGAGCGCCGCGCCTGGCTGTACGCGATCGCCCGCTGGGCCTGTCTGCGCCGGCTGGCCGAGCGGCGGAGTGCGCGGCAGGGGGCGCACGCCGGGCGCACAGGAGCCCGTACGGCCCCGGTCGCTCCCGCCCCGGCGGCCACCACGGACCCCGCGCACCACTCGGGCACCCCTGGCACCACCCACCCCGCCTCCTCGGCCGCCGTCGCCGAGGAGCGCCGCCGCGAGCTGGCGCTGCTCGCCTGGCCGGAGGCGGCCGGGACCACCCCCGAGCAGCGTGAGGCGCTGGAGCTGGCCGTCCGCCACCAGCTCACCGCCCGCCAGGTGGCCACCGTCCTCGGGATCGAGCCGCCCGCCGCCCGGGAGCTGCTGGCCGCCGCGGCCTGCGAGGTGGAGCGCACCCGGGCCGCCCTCGCCGTGGTCCGCAGCGGTGCCTGCCCCTCGGTCTCCGCGCTCGCCGGGGACGACCGGGTCCTGCTCTCCGCCGCGCTCCGCAACGAGCTGGTCCGGCATGTGGACGACTGCCCGCGCTGCCGCCGCGCCGCCGAACGGGCGGGCGCCGGTGGGCCCTGGCCCGGCTCCTCGGTCACCCCGGACCGGTTGCCGCTGGTCGAGGCGGAACGCGCGGCGGCCTACGCGGCCATGCTCGACGTGCCCCGGGCCCGCGCCACCGGGCCGCGCTTTCGCCGGGACGGCTTCCCGCTCGACCCGAGGGACCAGGCGGCCCGCCGGGAGCGGCTGCGGGCCCGGGCGGTCACCACCACCGTGGTCGCCACCGTGGTGGCCGCGCCCGTGATCGCGCTCTGGGCCGCCTACCGCAGCGCCCCGCTGACCGGGGAGACCCGGGGCGGGCCACCGGTCAGCGCCGCCGACAACGAGGGGTCGGAGACCAGGGACGACGAGTCCGGAAGACCCGAGCGGTACGAGAACGCCGCCAGCGCCCGTGGCGAGTACGGCCCCGGGGGGCCCGCCACCGCGACCGAGGGGGTCGCCGTCCAGGTGCTCCAGCCCGGCACGCCCCCGCCGCCGGCCCGCCCGGGCAGCCCCGCCCCGGGCCGGGTCACCGTCGCGGCCCGCCCCCACAGCGGCGACACCACCGTGCTCACGCTCACCGCCTCCGGCGGCGCCCCGGTCGAGTGGTCGCTGTGGACGGACGCCCCCTGGCTCTACGCCGACCGCACCTCCGGCACCCTCGCCCCCGGGCAGAGCGTCACGGTGTACATCTCGGTCGACCACGAGCGCGAGCCGGCCGGCCCCTGGAGCGGGCGGGTCGGCGTGGACCCGGTGGGCGCGGTGGTCGCGATCGACGGCCACGGGGACACCGCCCCGCCCCGCCCGGGGCCGGTGCGACCGCCCCGCCCGACCCCGCCCGCGTCCACCCCGCCCCCGACGGACCCGGAGCCCACCACCCCCGCGCCGACCCCGACCCCGACCCAGCCGACCACTCCGCCGCCCTCGACGGACCCGACCCCGACCCCGACGCCCACGGACCCGTCCCCCACCCCCACCGGGACCACCCCCGGCGAGCCCCCGCCGGCCGGCGGCTGATCCGACGACCGACAACCAACGCCCGCCGCCCGCCGACAAGCCGGCAGAACCGGTTCAGCAGACCGGGGCCCGCTCTCGGCGGACCGAGGACGGGCCGATCCGGCTCGCCGGACTCAGCGGGCCGGGTCGGCCGGGTGGGGGGCCACCAAGGGCAGCTGGGAGGCGAGGCGCGCCTCGCACAGCTCCACCAGCACGTCGTAGGCCTCCTTGCCCATCAGTTCGGTCAGCTCGGGGCGGTAGGAGACGTACACCGGCTCGCCCGCGCCGTGCGCCGAGGTCGCCGAGGTGCACCACCAGTGCAGGTCATGGCCGCCGGGGCCCCAACCCCGCCGGTCGTACTCGCCGATCGACACCTGGAGGACCCGGGTGTCGTCGGGCCGGTCGATCCACTCGTAGGTACGCCGTACCGGCAGCTGCCAGCAGACGTCCGGCTTGGTCTCCAGCGGCTCCTTGCCCTCCCGCAGCGCCAGGATGTGCAGCGCGCACCCGGCGCCGGCCGCGAAGCCCGGACGGTTCTGGAAGATGCAGGAGCCCTCCCAGCGGCGGGTCTGCCGCTCGCCGTCCTCGTCCAGCTGGGTCCAGCCGCCACCGGACGTGCCCTCCTCGTGGAACTGCCACATCTCCGGTGTGAGTCGCGCCACATGACCGGCGACCCGCCGCTCGTCGTCCTCGTCGGAGAAGTGCGCGCCCAGCGTGCAGCAGCCGTCCGAGGCGCGGCCCGCCTGGATGCCCTGGCAGCCGCTGCCGAAGACGCAGTTCCAGCGGGAGGTCAGCCAGGTCAGGTCGCAGCGGAACACCTGCTCCTCGTCGGCCGGGTCGGGGAACTCCACCCAGGCGCGCGCGAAGTCGAGCCCTTGCTCGTCCTCGGCGGGCGGCACGGCCGCGGCGGGCTCGGGGACGACCACCGTCTCCCGCTTGCGCTCCCGCCCGCGCTTCGCGGCCTGGTCGGGGGTCTTCTCCGGCGCCGTCTTGTCGGACTTCGCCTTCTTCGTCTTTGGCACACATCAAGCGTATGCGCCCCGGGCAGTAGCGTTCCTGCCATGAGACTCGGAGTCCTCGACGTCGGATCGAACACCGTCCACCTGCTGGTGGTGGACGCCCACCCCGGCGCCCGCCCGCTGCCCGCGCACTCGCACAAGGCGGAACTGCGCCTGGCCGAACTGCTGGAGGCGGACGGCTCGATCGGCGCGCACGGCGTGGACCGGCTGGTGGACACCGTGCAGGACGCGGTGCGCACCGCCGAGGAGATGGGCTGCGAGCAGGTGCTGCCGTTCGCCACCTCGGCGATACGGGACGCGGCCAACGTCGACTCGGTGCTGAAGCGGGTCCGCGAGGAGACCGGCGTGGACCTCACCGTGCTGAGCGGCCCGGAGGAGGCCCGGCTGACCTTCCTCGCCGCCCGCCGCTGGTTCGGCTGGTCCTCGGGCCGGCTGCTGCTGCTCGACATCGGCGGCGGTTCGCTGGAGGTCGCCTACGGGATGGACGAGGAACCGGACGCCGCGGTGTCGCTGCCGCTGGGCGCCGGGAGGCTGACCGCAGGCTGGCTGCCGGGCGACCCGCCGGAGGCCGCCGACGTCAAGGCGCTGCGCCGCCACGTCCGGGCCGAGATCGCCCGCACGGTGGGCGAGATCACCCGCCTGGGCCGCCCCGACCATGTGGTGGCCACCTCCAAGACCTTCCGCCAGCTGGCCAGGATCGCCGGTGCCCCGGCCTCCTCGGAGGGGCTGTACGTACAGCGGGAGCTGAGCCGCGCGTCACTGAACGAGTGGGTGCCCAAGCTCACCGGGATGACCGCCGAGCAGCGCTGCACCCTGCCCGGGGTCTCCCCGCCCCGCGCCCCGCAGCTGCTGGCCGGGGCCCTGGTGGCGGAGGCGGCGATGGACCTGTACGGGGTGGAGGTGCTGGAGGTCTGCCCCTGGGCGCTGCGCGAGGGCGTCATCCTGCGCCGCCTGGACCACCTCCCGGGCGACTAGGCCCGCGGCCCCGCGCGCGTACGGACGGACCCCCGTGGTTCGGGTGGGGCGGGGCCGTCGGCGTCGCGGCCCCGCGCGCGTACGGACGGACCAGCTCGTACGCGTACGGCCCCGCCCGCCGGGCGGCGGGAACCGCATCCCCATGCCGAGGGCCGACCCGCCGCCTCCCGGCCCTCCGGCCGCGCCCCGTACGCTGTCCCTCGTGGCAGATCCTTCGGAACCCGTGGTCCGCGTCCCGGACGCGAAGGTCGCCCTGTCGACCGCCTCGGTCTACCCGGAGTCGACCGCGACCGCCTTCGAGGTGGCCGCGCGCCTCGGGTACGACGGGGTCGAGGTGATGGTGTGGACCGACCCCGTCAGCCAGGACATCGAGGCGCTGCGCCGGCTCTCCGACTACCACGGCGTCCCCGTGCTCGCCGTGCACGCCCCGTGCCTGCTGATCACCCAGCGGGTGTGGTCCACCGACCCGTGGACCAAGCTCCAGCGGGCGCAGGCCGCCGCCGAGAAGCTGGGCGCCGCCACGGTCGTGGTGCACCCGCCGTTCCGCTGGCAGCGGCAGTACGCCCGGGACTTCGTCAGCGGCATCTGGCGGATGGCGGACGAGACCGACGTCCGGTTCGCGGTCGAGAACATGTACCCCTGGCGGTACCGGGACCGCGAGATGCTGGCGTACGCGCCCGAGTGGGACGTCACCAAGGACGACTACCGCCACTTCACGGTGGACCTCTCGCACACCGCGACCGCCCGCACCGACGCCATGGAGATGGTGGCCCGGATGGGCGACCGGCTCGGCCATGTCCACCTCGCCGACGGGCGCGGCTCCGCCAAGGACGAGCACCTGGTGCCCGGGCGCGGCACCCAGCCCTGCGCCGAGCTGCTGGAGTACCTGGCCCGCTCCGGCTTCGACGGCCATGTGGTCATCGAGGTCAACACCCGGCGCGCGATGTCCGCCGCCGAGCGGGAGGCCGACCTCGCCGAGGCGCTCGCCTTCACCCGGCTCCATCTGGCCTCGGCCGCCCGCGTGCGGTGACCGACGCCCCCCGCCGGCGCGGCCGCCCCAGCAAGCGGGCGGAGGACGGCCCCGGGGCCCGGGAGCGCATCCTGGCCGCCGCCCGTGCCGAGTTCGCCGCCCGCGGCTACGACAAGACCTCGATGCGCGGGATCGCCAAGGAGGCCGGGGTGGACGCCGCCCTGGTCCACCACTACTTCGGCTCCAAGGACGAGGTCTTCGCGGCGGCGATCGAGGTCACCTTCGAGCCCGCTCTCGTCGTCTCCGCCGTGGTCGGCGCCGGTCCGGAGGGGGTGGGGGAGCGGCTGGCCCGCTTCTTCCTGGCCCTCTGGGAGGACCCGGCCGCCCGCGCCCCGCTGCTGGCGGTGCTCCGCTCGGCGATGACCAACGAGGCCGCGGCCAAGGTGCTCCGCGGCTTCCTGCTGCGCCGGCTGCTGGAGCGGGTGGCCGGCGAACTGGACGTCCCCGACCCCCGCTTCCGGGCCGAGCTGGCCGCCTCGCACATGGTCGGGATCGCGGTGCTGCGGTATGTGATCCAGGTCGAGCCGATGGCTTCCGCGGACCCGGAGCGGATCATCGCCTTGGTCGCCCCGACCCTCCAGCGCTATCTGACCGCCCCCGACCCCTCGGACCCGAAGACGGATCCCTCGGACCCGGAGACGGGGCCGGGACGGCGGACCGGGACGGAGCCGGTACGCCCGGAGGGGCCGTAGCCGTACGAGCCGGGACCCCGCCCTCGTACGAGGAAGGCGTCCTCGTACACCCGCCCCATCCCCGTACAGGCACCCGCCGTCCCCGTACCGCTCAGCGAGCACTCCGTCCCGCCATCCGGACGAGGTGTCCAGATCTTGGAGCCGGGGCGTACGCTCGAAGGAGGCTCGAAGCGAGCCGGACTCATCCACGAGGAGCGAGCGACAATGCCCGAGCTGAGGTCCCGCACTGTCACCCACGGCCGCAACATGGCGGGCGCCCGCGCCCTTATGCGCGCCTCCGGTGTACCGGGCGCGGACATCGGCCGGAAGCCCATCATCGCGGTGGCGAACAGCTTCACCGAGTTCGTCCCCGGCCACACCCACCTCCAGCCGGTCGGCCGGATCGTCTCCCAGGCGATCACCGAGGCCGGCGGCATCCCGCGTGAGTTCAACACCATCGCGGTGGACGACGGCATCGCCATGGGCCACGGCGGGATGCTCTACTCCCTGCCCTCCCGCGACCTGATCGCGGACAGCGTGGAGTACATGGTCGAGGCGCACTGCGCCGACGCCCTGATCTGCATCTCCAACTGTGACAAGATCACCCCGGGCATGCTGAACGCCGCGCTGCGCCTCAACATCCCGACCGTCTTCGTCTCCGGCGGCCCGATGGAGTCCGGCCGGGCCACCCTGGTCGACGGCACCGTCCGCACGCTCGACCTGGTCGACGCCATCTCCGACGCGGTCAACGACAAGATCTCGGACGCCGACATCCTCCGTATCGAGGAGAACGCCTGTCCGACCTGCGGTTCCTGTTCGGGCATGTTCACCGCCAACTCGATGAACTGCCTGACCGAGGCGATCGGCCTGTCCCTCCCGGGCAACGGCTCGGTGCTGGCCACCCACACCGCCCGCCGCGCGCTCTACGAGAACGCGGCCCGGACCGTGGTCGAGCTGACCGAGCGCTACTACACCGGCGGTGACGAGTCCGTGCTGCCACGGAACATCGCCACCTTCGCCGCGTTCGAGAACGCCATGGCGCTGGACATCGCGATGGGCGGCTCCACCAACACGATCCTGCACCTGCTGGCCGCTGCCCAGGAGGCCGGCGTCCCGTTCGGGCTGAACGAGATCGACGCCGTCTCCCGCCGGGTGCCCTGCCTGGCCAAGGTCGCGCCGAACGTCGCCAAGGACCGCACGTACTACATGGAGGACGTGCACCGGGCCGGCGGCATCCCCGCACTCCTCGGCGAGCTGCACCGGGCCGGGCTGCTCAACGAGGACGTGCACGCGGTGCACAGCCCCTCGCTCGCCGACTGGCTCAAGACCTGGGACGTGCGCGGGGGTTCGCCCTCCGAGGACGCCGTCGAGCTCTGGTACGCGGCCCCCGGCTGCCGCCGCTCCGCCGAGGCCTTCTCCCAGTCCGAGCGGTGGGACGACCTGGACACCGACGCCGCCGGGGGCTGCATCCGCTCCGCCGAGCACGCCTACTCCAAGGACGGCGGCCTCGCGGTGCTCAAGGGCAACCTGGCGGTCGACGGCTGCGTGGTGAAGACCGCGGGCGTGGACGAGTCGATCTGGACCTTCGAGGGCCCGGCCGTGGTCTGCGAGTCCCAGGAGGAGGCCGTGGAGAAGATCCTCAACAAGCAGATCACCCACGGCGATGTGGTGGTCATCCGCTACGAGGGCCCCAAGGGCGGCCCGGGCATGCAGGAGATGCTCTACCCGACCTCCTTCCTGAAGGGCCGGGGCCTGGGCAAGAGCTGCGCGCTGATCACCGACGGCCGGTTCTCCGGCGGCACCTCGGGCCTCTCCATCGGCCACGCCTCCCCGGAGGCGGCCGGCGGCGGCACCATCGCCCTGGTCGAGGACGGCGACCGGATCCGCATCGACATCCCGGGCCGCACGATCGAGCTGCTGGTGGACGAGGCCACCCTCGCCGCCCGCCGGGAGGCGCTGGGCGGGGTGTACGCGCCCAAGGACCGCGAGCGGAAGGTCTCGGCGGCCCTGCGCGCCTACGCGGCGATGGCCACCAGCGCCGACAAGGGCGCCGTCCGGGACGTCAGCCTGCTCGGCTGAGCCCCGTACCACCGCTGGAGCCCCGGACGTATGGCGTACCGGGGCTCACCAGCGCGCCGGATCCTTGTCGCTCTCCGCGAAGACCGAGCCGTCCGGCGCCGTCGCGTACACCGCGCCCGGGCCGATCGCCGGGGCGGGCAGCAGTGCGTTGAAGGTCCCCCGGCCGCCCTCCATCCGGGCCCCGGTCGCCCCCAGCAGCACACCCCGCCCGGCGTCCACCGCCAGCAGCCGGCCGTCCGACGCCGTCAGATAGACCCGGCCGCCCGCGACCAGCGGCCGGGACGCCCGGCTCACCCCCGTCTGCAACCGCCAGCGCTCGCCGCCGTCACCTTCCCAGGTGACCGCGACCAGGGCGCCGCCGCTCCCGATCACATACGCGCCGCCGCCCGCCGGAACCGCCTGCGCCTGGTCCACCGGCGCGGTCAGCTCCACCCGCCGCGCCCGGTGCGTCCCGGTGTCCAGCCGCACCACCGCGTCCGTGAACTGCTCGGTGTCCGTGGACAGCAGCAGCACCGCCGACCCGGAGGCCTGCGCCAGCGCCAGGTTCCCGGTCAGCCGGACGCTCCAGGCCACCGAGCCGTCCGCCGCGCCGACCGCGTACACCCGGGTGGAACGGCCGTCCGGCGCGGCCACCGCCGCGTAGACCCCGCCGCCCGGCTCCGCCGCCCACTGCGCCTCGCCCACCGGCAGCCGCTTCGACCAGCGCTGCTCGCCGGTCCGCCCGTCCAGCGCCCGCACCCGGCCGTCCGGCGCGGCCAGCAGCACCATCGCGTCGGTGTGCACCACCTTCGGATACGCCGAGGCGTCCGCGTGCCACACCTCGGTCCCGTCGTCCGGGTCCAGCGCGGCCAGCCGCCCCGTGCCCGGCTCGACCACCCGGACCAGCCCGCCGGCGAACACCGGAGCCGATTCCGGCTCGGCCGCCCCGGACGGCACCGACCAGGTGATACGCCCATCGGCCGCCTCCAGCCGGGCCGCCCGCACACCGGGGGCGGCGCAGTACAGGGCCCGGTCGGCGGCGGTGCACAGCGGCGCCCGGGTCTCCCCGCCGCCCGCGCCGAGGGAGGTCACCCAGGGCCGTACGGTCTGCCCGGCGGACCGGACCACGGCCGTGCCGGGCCGCTCCCGGCCCCCGTCATCCTCCTGGTGCGAGGCGAACGCCACCACCCCGGCGGCGGCCACCGCGAGCGCGGCCAGCGCGGCCAGGGCGGTCACCGCCCGAGCCCGGCCGCCTCCGCGTTTCGGGGCTTCGGTCGCCGGGGCGGCCACCGGGGTCCCGGTGGCCGGGCCCGTACCCGCCGCGTCCGGGGCCGTACCCGGCGGGCGCCGGACGGCCCGGGCACCCAGGTCCATGGTCCGGCCATCCAGAGGGCCGTCCACCGGGCCGCCCTCGGCAGCGTCATCACCCGTGGGGCCGGGCACCGCCTCACCCGCGCCGATCGCCCGGAACGCGTCCAGCAGCTCGTCCGGGGACGGCCGCGGCCCGGGCTCCTTCTCCAGGCACCGGCGCAGCACCGGCGCCAGCTCCTCCGGCACCCCGGCCAGCTCCGGCTCGTTGTGCACCACCTGGTAGGCGACCACATAGGGGCTGTCCGAGTCGAAGGGGCCGCGTCCGGTCGCCGCGTGCACCAGGACCGCGCCCAGGGCGAAGACATCCGCCGCCGGGCCGACCTCGCGGGGCCGCTGGAACTGCTCGGGCGCCATGAACGGCGGCGTCCCGATCAGCTTGCCGGTCTCGGTGCGCAGCTCCCCGTCGGCCTCGGCGGGCCGCGAGATCCCGAAGTCGATCACCTTCGGCCCGTCGGCGGCGAGCAGGACGTTGCTCGGCTTGAGGTCCCGGTGCACCACCCCGGCCCGATGGATGTCCCGCAGCGCCTCGGCGAGCCCTGAGCCGAGCAGCAGCAGCTCCGCCACGCCCAGCGGCCCGTTCCGCTTCACCCGTTCGGAGAGGGTCGGGCCGTCGATGAAGAGGGTGGCCATCCACGGCCGCTCGGCGTCCGGGTCGGCGTCCACGACGGACGCGGTGAACGCCCCGCTGACCCGCCGGGCGGCCGCCACCTCCTGCCGGAACCGCGCCCTGAACTCGGCCACCGCGGCGTGCTCGGCATGTACGGTCTTCACCGCGAGGCGCCGCCCCGAGCCGGTGATGGCCAGATGGACCACACCCATGCCGCCCGAGCCCAGGCAGCGCTGAAGCCGGTACTGCCCGGCGTACTGCGGATGCTCCGCTTCCGGAACAGCCCCGGTGCTGCGCAGCGGCGGCATCGCCCACCCCCGTGTGTTCGTCCGCGAGCGCGCCTCCCGGGTCCCGATCACACGTGCTCCCGACCGGACGCGCAGGCGCGACGCTCGGAGCCTAGTCGATCCTTCGTACGAAGCCGCCAGGGGTTGCTAGCCTGCGCGCACCGCGCGTGCACGGGGCACGCGCACCACGGGGGGAGGCCGTCATGGCCTTGGAAGAGATCATCGAACCGGCGCCGATCGAGCCCAGAGCGGCGGCCACGTCGTCCGGAGCTCGCCGCTACCCGGTGGCCCCGAACTGCCGGCTGAACGTCCGCAGCGGCCCGGGTACCCAGTACAGCCTGGTGCGGGTGCTGCCGGAGGGCTCCTCGGTGCCCATCAACTGCCAGCAGCCGGGGCAGACCGTCACCGGCCCGTACGGCACCTCGAACCTCTGGGACAACATCGCCAACGGCCAGTGGGTCGCCGACGCCTACGTACGGACAGGCAGCGACGGCTACGTGGCCGAGCGCTGCACCTGACGCACCGCGCCCCGGACCCGTACCACCGCCGTGTACGGGCCCGGGGCCGTTCGCCCCGCCCCGGGGATAATCGACACCGTGAGCGAGCAGACCCCCCACCGCGACCAGGCGGCCACCGAGCCCACCAACCCGGAGGGGCCCCAGCCCGAACCCCTCCGCTTCTTCGGCACCACCTGGGTCGAACACGACGGCGGCTACGGGCTGCGCCGGGCCGCGGTCGCCGTCGGCTCGCTCGCCGCGGCCGCCGCCGGGGGGTTCCTGCTCCGCTTCGCCTACCAGGGGCTCACCCTCGCCGAGGTCGGCGGCTTCGTCGGCATCCTGGTCGTCGTCATGTTCGCGGTGTGCAGCGCGATCGCGTTCCGCAAGACCTGGGAGGGCTTCACCCGGCGCCCGGCCGACCCGGCCCGCGAGGACGCCCTGCGCAGTCTGAAGCTGATCGGCTTCGTCGGCTCCCTGCTGGCCTACTTCCTGCGGTCCCTGACCGAGGCCCCCGGCGAGAAGCTGCTGCGCTCCGAGTACGAGGCCGCCCGCGCCGCCTACGAGAAGCGCCGCGCCACCCGCACCGGCAACCCGGCCGCCCGCGGCACCAAGGCCAACCGGCCCCGGAAGGGCCGCCGTTGAAGGCACCTCCGCGCATCCGGGGAGGACTCGGCAGATGACCATCTCCCGCGCCCTCTCCTTCGACACCGCCGCCGCCCGGTACGACGCGGCCCGCCCCGGCTATCCGCCTGCCCTGTTCGACGCGGTCGAGGAGCTCGCCGGCCGCCCCCTTGACCGGGCCCGGGTGCTCGACGTGGGCGCCGGGACCGGTATCGCCACCCGGCTGCTGCGCGCCCGCGGGGCCAGGGTCACCGCCGTGGAGCCGGGGCCGGGCATGGCCGGGCAGTTCCGCCGCGCCACCCCCGGTGTGCGGCTGGTCCGCGCCACCGGGGACGCCCTGCCGTTCGCCGCCGCCACCGCCGACCTGGTGACCTACGCCCAGTCCTGGCACTGGACCGACCCGGCCCGCTCGCTCCCGGAGGCCCTGCGGGTGCTCCGCCCGGGCGGCACCCTCGCCCTCTGGTGGAACACCGCCGACGCCGCCGTGGACTGGGTCGCCGCCCAGGAGGAGCGGCTCCGCCGGGACCTCGGCGGCGCGGCCCACGGCGCCCACGACCGCGAGCGCTCGCTGCCCGCCGGCATCCCGCGGACCGACCGCCGCGTCCGCTGGTCCCGCCGGGTCCCGCTGGACACCCATCTCGCCCACCTGGGCAGCCACTCCCTGCTGCTCACCGCCGAACCCGGGGCCACCCGGGCCTTCCTGGAGCGCGAGCGCGCCGAACTGCTCGCCGCCTTCCCCGACGGCACGGTCATCGAGCCGTACACCGTCCACCTCACCACCACCCGCCGCCCCACCGCCTGACGGCCCACCGCCTGACGGCCTCCCCACCCCGGCCCGGTCCCTTGACGGCGCCCTGCCCTCCGCCCCATATTCATCACATGATGAATAAACCAGGGTCGGCCACCGTCCAGCCCCCCGCCCCGGCCATCCAGGCCAAGGCCCTCACCGCCGTACGAGGCACCCGCACCGTCCTGCGCGGCCTCGGCTTCTCCGTACCGCGCGGCCGCATCACCGGGCTGCTCGGGCCCTCCGGCTGCGGCAAGTCCACCCTGCTCCGCGCCATCGTGGGCACCCAGGCCCGCACCACCGGCACCCTCACCGTCCTCGGCCGCCCGGCCGGACACCCGGCCCTGCGCGACCGCATCGGCTACGTCACCCAGGCCCCGTCCGTCTACGACGACCTCACCGTCCGCCAGAACCTGGACTACTTCGCCGCCGTCCTCCACCCCGGCCGCGCCCACCGGGCCACCCGCGCCACGGCGGTGGACCGCGCCCTGGCCGACGTGGACCTGAGCGACCGCGCCGACGCCCTGGCCGGCAACCTCTCCGGCGGCCAGCGCAGCCGGGTCTCCCTCGCCGTCGCCCTGCTCGGCACCCCCGAACTGCTGGTCCTGGACGAACCCACCGTCGGCCTGGACCCCGTGCTCCGCCGCGACCTATGGGACCTCTTCCACCGCCTCGCCGCCGACCGAGGCACCACGATCCTGGTCTCCTCCCATGTCATGGACGAGGCCGAACGCTGCCACCGCCTCCTCCTCATGCGCGACGGGCGGCTCCTCGCCGACGACACCCCCGACAACCTGCGCGGCGACCACGGCGCCCCCACCGTCGAGGCCGCCTTCCTCCACCTGGTCGACACCGCGAACACGGAGGCAGCCGCCGCCCGTACCCAGGAGCTTCGATGAACACCGCCCGCACCCTCGCCACCGCCGCCCGCGTACTGCGCCAGCTCACCCACGACCCGCGCACCATCGCCCTGATGCTGCTGGTCCCGGTCGTGCTGATCACCCTGCTCCGCTATGTCTTCGACGGCAGCCCGGCCGTGTTCGACGCCACCGGAGCCTCCCTCCTCGGCATCTTCCCCCTGGTCACCATGTTCCTGGTGACTTCCATCGCCACCCTCCGCGAACGCACCTCCGGCACTCTGGAACGCCTCTTCACCATGCCGCTCGGCAAGGGCGACCTCATCGCCGGCTACGCGCTCGCCTTCGCCGCCCTCGCCGCCGTCCAGGCCGCCCTCGCCACCGCGACCGCCCTCTGGCTCCTCGACCTCACCGTCACCGGCTCGCCCTGGCTGCTGCTCCTGGTCGCCCTGCTCGACGCCCTGCTCGGCACCGCCCTCGGACTGTTCGTCTCCGCCTTCGCGGCCTCTGAGTTCCAGGCCGTCCAGTTCATGCCGGCCGTGATCTTCCCCCAACTGCTCCTCTGCGGCCTGTTCACCCCGCGCGACCGGATGCATCCCGCCCTGGAGGCCGTCTCGAATGTGCTCCCCATGTCGTACGCCGTCGACGGCATGAACGAGGTGCTGCGCCACACCGACGCCACCGCTGACTTCCTCCGGGACGTCCTGATCGTCGCCGGCTGCGCCCTGCTCGTCCTCGCCCTCGGGGCCGCCACCCTCCGCCGCCGCACCCCCTGATGCGAGGATGACGGCGGCAAGAATCCCCACGTCGTTGAGGTGCACCCAGCCATGACCCAGACAGTCGCAGCCGCAGCCCAGACGGTGGCCGTCCTCGGCACCGGAAAGATCGGCGAGGCCCTGCTCAGCGGGATGATCCGGGCCGGCTGGCCGACCGCCCGGCTGCTGGTCACCACCCGGCGCTCCGACCGCGCCGAGGAGCTGCGCGCCCGCTACGGCGTGGAGACCGTCACCAATGACGAGGCTGCCAAGCGCGCCGACACCCTCATCCTGGCCGTCAAGCCCCAGGACATGGGCCGCCTCCTGGACGAGCTGGGCCCGCATGTGGCCGCCGACCGCCTGGTGGTCAGCGCCGCCGCCGGCATCACCACCGCCTTCATCGAGGAACGCCTCGCCGCCGGCACCCCCGTGGTCCGGGTCATGCCCAACACCCCCGTCCTGGTGGACGAGGGCATGTCCGTCATCTCCGCCGGCAGCCACGCCACCGCCGGACACCTCGCCCACACCGAGGAGATCTTCGGCGGCGTCGGCAAGACCCTGCGCGTCCCCGAGTCCCAGCAGGACGCCGCCACCGCCCTCTCCGGCTCCGGCCCCGCCTACTTCTACTTCCTGGTCGAGGCGATGACCGACGCCGGCATCCTGCTCGGCCTGCCCCGCGCCCAGGCCCACGACCTGATCGTGCAGGCCGCCATCGGCGCCGCCGTGATGCTCCGGGACAGCGGCGAGCACCCGGTCAAGCTCCGCGAGGCCGTCACCTCACCCGCCGGCACCACCATCAGCGCCATCCGCGAACTGGAGAACCACGGCGTACGAGCAGCCCTGATCGCCGCCCTGGAAGCCGCCCGCGACCGCAGCCGCGAACTCGCCGGCGGCAACGGCTGACGCGTCCCCCGCTCCCACCGCAGCGGTCCGCAGGCCAACAGAGAGCCCCCCGCGGACCGCTCCCGGCGGCCCCCTCACTCCCTCGGCAACAGGCCCACCGCCCGATACGCCCGGTCCACCACCGGCCGAGCCACCGCCCGCGCCCGCTCGGCGCCCTCCCTCAGCACCCCGTCCACATAACCGGGATCGGCCGCCAGCTCTGCGTGCCGCGCCCGCAACGGCCGCAGCAGCTCCACCACCGCCTCCGCCACATCCCGCTTCAACGCGCCATAGGACGAGTACGCCGAGGCCAGCTCCGCCGGATCCCCGCCCGCACAGGCCGCCAGCACCTCCAGCAGGTTCGCCACCCCCGGACCGGCCGCCCGGTCATAGCGGACCTCCGTCCCGCTGTCCGTCACCGCCCGCATCACCTTGCGCCGCACCACATCCGGCTCATCCAGCACGAACACCACCCCGGGCCCGGCCTCCGACCCCGACTTGCCCATCTTCGACACCGGGTCCTGCAAGTCCATCACCCGCGCCGCCACCGGCGGCCTGGTCGCCCTCGGCACCGTGAAGGTGTGCCCGTACCGCTGGTTGAACCGCACCGCCAGGTCCCGGGTCAGCTCCACATGCTGGGTCTGGTCCTCACCTACCGGCACCTCGTCCGTCTCGTACGCCAGGATGTCCGCCGCCATCAGCACCGGATACGTCAGCAGAGACAGCCGTACGCTCTCCCCGGCCGCCCGCTCCCCGGCTGCCTTCTCCTTGTACTGGACCATCCGCCGCAGCTCCCCGTCGGTGGCGGTGCACTCCAGCAGATACGAGAGCCGGGTGTGCTCGTCCACCTGGCTCTGTACGAAGAGGGTGCACCGCTCCGGGTCCAGCCCCGCCGCCAGCAGCACCGTGGCCGCCTGCCGGCTGAGCCTGCGCACCCGGGCGGGGTCGTGCTCGACGGTCAGCGCGTGCAGATCCACCACACAGAACAGCGCCTCCGTCCGGTACTGGTCCCTCTCGACCCACCCCCGCACCGCCCCCAGGTGGTTGCCCAGCGTCAGATGCCCCGTCGGCTTCACCCCGCTGAACGTGCGCCCGCCCCTGCGCCCCGAGCCCGGCGCCACCCCTGCCCCTGACTCCACCACTCGCTCCATCGCTCGCGTCATCCCGCTCCCACTCCGTTCCGGTCGGAGCCGCCGCACCCGGCGGGCCCGGCCCCGAGGTGGGGATACGCGAACGGCCGCCGAGGCGGCGGCCGTTGTGTGCGTACATGTGCAGGCGGCCGCCGTCAGGCGGCCCACCACAGCTGGATACACGTACGCGAGGTCATACGCCCCAGCGTATGGCGGCAGGCCCGGGGTTGACAGCTGTTTTTCCGGTCCGTAGTGTGCTCCGAGTTGTCCGACGTGAGCGCCGACCCAGGTTGGTCCCCGGACGACCATCCCGCAGGAACCACACCAGCTGAACGACTTCTGTCGTGCCGCTTTTCGTGCGCCTTTGCGGAATGAGGAATCCGCGTTCGAAAGGACGCAGCCCCGATTAGCGTCGGAGCCACGGAATCCGCTAAAGTCTCACTCGCCGGAAGGGCCGCAGGGCCCGGATGGCAATCCCACTCCGACTGGGAATCAGGCCCGAAAGGATCTGATAGAGTCGGAACCGCCGGAAAGGGAA
>NZ_JBEYXH010000044.1:0-57260 GCF_040644755.1 Streptomyces sp. NPDC046887 | reverse complement strand
GCGAGGAAGGCCCCAACGCCTACGACTGCTCCGGGCTGACCCAGTGCCGGGGGAGTCCCCGGCGCACCGCGGCAGTACACCGCCGGTCAGCCCTGGGCGGCCGACCGCAGCGCGGCGTCCAGCGCCGGGCCGATCCGGTCCAGCGCGGCCGGTGCCATCAACTCGTCGTGCGAGCAGTCCAGTACGTGCTCCTCCAGCGCCCCGGAGACGAACTCCGGCCAGACCTTCGCCGGGGCGTCCTCGGCGGCCGTGCTGCGGGCCGCGGTGAAGAACAGCACATCACCGGTGGTGTGCCGGGTGGTGGAGCGCGACAGCAGTCGTACGCAGTGGACGTTGGTGTCCACGATGGCGCCCAGCAGCTCCTCGTCGAACCCGGCCAGCAGGCCCTGGCTGTCCCGGATGGCGGCCACCGCCTCCTCCCGGGAGACCGCGTCCCGGGGGCCCTCCGCACCGGAGGGTTCGCCGCCCAGTCCGGCGACCGAGAGCAGGAAGCCGCTCTCCTCGCGCTCCAGCCGCTCCCGCCAGTCCGGGCCGTCCAGATAGGACCAGTCGTCCCGCTCCGGCGGATAGGCGTCCAGCAGCGCCAGGAACGCCACCTCCTCGCCGCGCTCCTGGAGCAGCGCGGTCAGCGTGTGGGCCACCGTCCCGCCGAAGGAGTAGCCGGCGAAGTGGTACGGGCCCTCCGGCTGCACCGCGCGGATCTCCGCGAGGTACCGCTCGGCCAGCTCCGCCACGTCCGCCACGTCCGGGAGTTCGCCCGCGAGGCCCGGCGACTGCACCCCGTACACCGGCCGGTCCGCGTCCAGATGGCGCAGCAGACCGGTGTACTGCCAGGCGAAGCCGGAGGCCGGGTGGAAGCAGAACAGCGGGGCCTTGGCGCCCTTCTCGCGCAGCGGCAGCAGCACCCGCAGCGCGCCCTCCCGGGCGTCGGTGCCGATCCGGGCCGCCACCCCGGCGACCGTCGGCGCCGACATCACCGTACCGACCTGCACCGGTACGCCCAGTTCGTCCCGGATCCGGCCGACCAGCCGCATGGCGAGCAGCGAATGGCCGCCCAGGTCGAAGAAGTTGTCCTCCACACCGACCCGGTCAAGACCCAGCACCTCGGCGAAGATCGAGCAGAGCAGGGTCTCCCGGGCGTCCTTGGGCGCCCGGCCGCCGCCGGCCTCCTCGAAGGCGGGCGCGGGCAGCGCGGCCCGGTCCACCTTGCCGTTGACGGTCAGCGGCAGCGCGTCCAGCGCGGTGAACGAGGACGGCACCATGAACTCCGGCAGCAGCCCGGTCAGCCGCTCGCGCAGCCCCACCGGGTCCACCGCCGATCCGTCCGCCCCGGAGGCGGCGACCGTGTAGGCGGCCAGCCGCTTCACCCCGTTGGGGGAGGTGTGCACGGCCACCGTGGCGGCCGCCACCCCGGGGGCGTCGGCGAGCGCGGACTCGATCTCGCCCAGCTCGATCCGGAAGCCGCGGATCTTCACCTGGTGGTCGGCCCGGCCCAGGTAGTCGATCTGCCCGTCGGCCCGCCAGCGCACCAGGTCCCCGGTGCGGTACATCAGGGTGCCCGGCGCGCCGAACGGGTCGGCGACGAACCGCTCGGCGGTCAGCGCCGGCCGGTCGTGGTAGCCCCGGGCCAGCCCCGCGCCCGCCAGATACAGCTCGCCCGGCACCCCGTGCGGCACCGGGCGCAGCCCGGAGTCCAGCACATAGGCGCGGGTCTGGTAGATGGGGCGGCCCACACAGGACGACACACTCTCGTCCACATCGGCGCCGAGCGCGTTGATGGTGTACTCGGTCGGCCCGTAGAGGTTGTAGCCCATGGTGCCCTCGGTGGCCTTCAGCAGCGCCCACATCGAGTCGGGCACCGCCTCACCGCCCAGCAGCACCAGGGTGGGCCGGTGCCGGTCGGCGTCCAGCAGCCCGGCGTCGATGAGCTGCTGCCCGTACGAGGGGGTCACATTGACCACGTCGATGCCGACCCGGTCGTAGTGCGCGGTGAGCGCCGCCGGGTCCAGCCGCAGCTGCTCGCCGATGACATGCACCTCATGCCCGTCGACCAGCCAGAAGAACTCCTCCCAGGACATGTCGAAGGCGAACGACACCGTGTGCGCCACCCGCATCCGGCGCCCGCCGGCCAGCTTCACCGCCGGGTCGAAGATCCGCTCCCGGTGGTTGTAGAGCATGTTGACCAGGCCGGAGTACGGCACCACCACGCCCTTGGGGCGCCCGGTGGAACCGGAGGTGTAGATCAGATACGCCGGGTGGCGCCCGTCCCGCTCGGCCGTCCGCTCGGCGTCGGTGACCGCACCGCCGTCCAGCGCGGCCAGCTCGGCGACCGTCTCCGGGGCGTCCAGCACCAGCGGCGGGACCCCGTCCACGCTGGGCACCCGGTCGGCCACCGAGGTGGTGGAGAGCAGGCACAGCGGCGCGGCGTCCTCCACCATCATGGCCAGCCGGTCCACCGGGTTCTCCAGGTCCAGCGGCAGGTAGGCGGCGCCGGTCTTCAGCACCGCGAACAGCGCCACCACGAAGTGCGCCGAGCGCGGCAGGCCCAGGGCCACCGTCCGCTCCGGGCCCGCGCCGCGCGCGATCAGCGCCCGGGCCAGCCGCGAGGAGCGGGCGTCCAGCTCCGCGTAGCTCAGGTGCTCGTCCTCGAAGACCAGCGCGGTGGCGTCCGGGGTGGTCTCCGCCTGGCGGACGAACAGGTCCACCAGGGGCACATCCGGCACCTCGTGCCCGAAGTCGTCGCCCAGTGCGAGCAGCGCGTCCCGCTCGGCCTCCGCCAGCGTGGCCAGCCGCCCGACCGGCAGCGAACCGCCCTCGGCGAACTGCTCCACCAGCCGCCCCAGCCGCCCGGCCAGCGTCTCGGCCGTCTCGCGGTCGTAGAGGTCCGGCCGGTAGGCCAGGCTCAGTTCCAGCGAGGCACCCGGGGTGACCGCCAGAGTCAGCGGGTAGTGGGTGCCGTCCACACTGTGCGTCCAGCCGATCTGGTGCTTGGCCACGGCCTCCTCGCGGGCCGCGTCGTCCAGCGGGGTGTTGCGGAAGACGTACAGCGTGTCGAAGAGGGTCCCGATACCGCTGGTCTGCTGGATGCGGCCCAGGCCCAGATAGTGGTGCGGCAGCAGCTCGGCGTGCTCCGCCTGCATCCGGACCAGCAGCTCACGCAGGCTTTCCCCGGGGCGCAGCGCGACCCGGAACGGCAGGGTGTTCATGAACATGCCGATCATATGGTCCACACCGGGGACGTCCGCCGGGCGCCCGGAGACGGTGGCGCCGAACACCACGTCGTCCCGGCCGGTCATCCCGGACAGCGACAGCGCCCAGGCCGCCGACAGCACCGTGTTGAGGGTGACGCCCGAGCCCCGGGCGAACGCCCGCAGCCGGTCGCTCAACTCCTCGCCCAGCGCCAGGTCCACCACCTCGGCGGTCACCGGCCGGCGGGTCGGATCGGCCGGCGCCACCAGGGTCGCCTGGTCGAGCCCGGACAGATGGGTCCGCCAGGCCTCCAGCGCCGCGTCCGTGTCCCCGTCGGCCAGCCAGCGCAGATACTCCCGGTACGGGGTGACCGGAGGCATGCCCTCCAGCTCGCCGCCCCGCCCGTACAGCTGGAACAGCTCCTCGAAGAACAGCGACTCCGACCAGCCGTCGGTGAGGATGTGGTGCTGGGTCACACAGAGCATCCAGCGGTCCTCGGCGAACTTCAGCAGGGTGACCCGCATCAGCGGCGGCGCCGCCAGATCGAACCGGGTCTCCGCGTCGGTCAGCGAGAACTCCCGCTGGGCCGCCTGCTGTCCGGCCTCGTCCAGGTGGGTCAGGTCGCGCACCTCGAACGGCAGCGTCCACTCGGTGGGCACCACCTGCACCGGCCCCGGCAGCCCCTCGTGCCAGAAGGCCGAGCGGAGGTTGGGGTGGCGGCGCAGCATCGCGTCGAACGCGGCCCGCAGGGCGTTCGTGTCCACGGCGTGCCGCAGCTCCACGAAGTTCTGCATCAGGTAGACGTCCAGCGCCTGGTCGTCGTAGACCGCGTGGAAGTACAGCCCCTCCTGGAGCGGCGCCAGCGGCAGCACCTCGGCGGCGGCCGGGAACACCCGGTCCAGGATCGCGCGGCCCGCCTCGTCCAGCTCCACCAGCGGCCGGTCGGCCGACTTGGCGGGCGCGGCACCCGGGGCGGGCGCGGTGCGGGCGGCGGCGGCCAGACCGGCCGGGGTGCGCTGCTCGAACACATCGCGCGGGGTGAGGACCAGGCCCTCCTTGCGGGCCCGGGTGACCAGCTGGATGGAGACGATGCTGTCGCCGCCCAGGGCGAAGAAGTCGTCCTCCACCCCCGCCGCCGCCAGCCCCAGCACCTCGGCGAACACCTTGACCAGGGTCTCCTCGCGGCCGTCCTTGGGGGCCCGGGAGGCGGTGGACCCGGCCAGCACCGGCGCGGGCAGCGCGGCCCGGTCCAGCTTGCCGTTGACGGTCTGCGGCAGCGCGTCCAGGACCACGATGGCGGCCGGGACCATGTAGTCCGGCAGCGAGCCGGCCAGCGTCTCCCGGGCCGCGGCGGGGTCGGCGGACCCGGTGACATATCCGACCAGCCGCTTGACGCCCGGGGTGTCCTCGCGGACCAGCACCGCCGCCGAGGCGACCCCGTCCAGTGCGGCGAGCGCCGACTCGACCTCGCCCAGCTCGATCCGGAAGCCCCGGATCTTCACCTGGTCGTCCACCCGGCCCAGGTACTCCAGCTCCCCGTCGGCGCGCAGCCGCACCAGGTCGCCGGTCCGGTACATCCGGGCCCCGGCCGGACCGTAGGGGTCGGCCACGAACCGCTCGGCGGTCAGCGCGAACCGGCCCAGATAGCCGCGCGCGGTGCCGTGCCCGGACAGATACAGCTCGCCGACGGTGCCCTCCGGCACCGGCCGCAGCGCCGAGTCCAGGACGTACGCACGGGTGTTGCCGATCGGACGGCCCACGATCGGGGTCCCGCTGACCGCCAGGTCGGCGGCGAGCGCGTCCACGGTGTACTCGGTCGGCCCGTACAGGTTGACCGACATCACCCCGGTCGCCGCCCGCACCTCGGACCACAGCGCCTCCGGCACCGCCTCGCCACCGAGCAGCAGCAGCGCCGGACGGTGGTGGGCGCCGTCCAGCAGCCCCCAGTCGACCAGCTGCCGGGCGTAGGTCGGGGTGACGTCCATGGCGTCGATCCGCCGGTCGCGGACATAGCCGACGGTGAACTCCGCGTCCCGCCGCTCCACCTCGTCCAGCACATGCAGCTCATGCCCGGCGACCAGCCAGAACAGCTGCTCCCAGGAGGTGTCGAAGCTGAACGAGGCGGTGTGCAGAGCCCGCAGGGTACGGCCGCCGTTGGCGCCCAGCACCGGGCCGAAGACCTCGTCGATGTGGTTGGCGTACAGATTGGACAGACCGCCGTGGGTGAGCACCACGCCCTTGGGCCGCCCGGTGGAGCCGGAGGTGTAGATGACATACGAGGGGTGCTCGGCCGCCACCTCCACCGGCGCCGACAGCGGCTCCAGCGCCGCCAGTTCGGCGACCGTCCCGGCCGCGTCCAGCACGATCCGCTCCGGGCCGCCCGACGAGGGCAGCAGGGCCGCCGCCCGCTCGGTGGTCAGCACACACACCGGGGCGGCGTCGGCCAGCATGTAGCCCAGCCGGTCCGCCGGGTAGTCCAGGTCCAGCGGCAGATAGGCGCCACCGGCCCTCAGCACGGCGAGGATCGCCACCACCGAGGCGGCCGAGCGCTCCACCGCCAGCGCCACCACCGACTCCGGGCCGACCCCGCGCCCGGCCAGCAGCGCCGCCAGCCGCCCGGCCCGCTCGTCCAGCTCGGCGAAGGTCAGCTCGGCGCCGCCGGAGACCACCGCGACCGCGTCCGGGGTGGCCGCCGCACGCTCGGCGAACCGGTCCGCGACCGTGCCGCCCGGCACATCCCGCACCGTCCCCGGCCAGTGCCCGGCCACCCGCTCCCGCTCGGCCGGCGCCAGCAGCTCCAGCGCGCCCACCGCCACCGAGGCGTCCCCGGTGATCTGCTCCAGCACCGAGGCGAGCCGGTCCGCGACCAGCCCGGCCCGGCGGGCGTCGAACAGGTCCGGCCGGTACTCCAGCCGCAGCAGCGCCCGCTCCTCCAGCGCCACCGCCAGAGTGAGCGGATAGTGGGTGGCGTCCCGGGCCTCGATCCCGGCCACCCGCAGCCCGTCCACCACCTCCGGCTTGGCGTCCGGGTCCACGGGATAGTTCTCGATGACCACCAGGGTGTCGAACAGCTCACCGCCGCCCGCCTGCTTCTGGATCAGCCGCAGCCCCAGATGGTGGTGGGCCAGCAGCGCGTTCTGCTCGTCCCGGAACCGCCGCAGCAGCCCCTCCACACTCTCGGCGGGCCGCAGCCCGATCCGCACCGGCACGGTGGTGATGAACAGCCCGAGCATCGACTCGACGCCCGGTATCTCCTCCGGGCGGCCCGACACGGTCAGCCCGAACACCACGTCCTGGCGGCCGGTCAGCGCACCGGCCACCAGACCCCAGGCGCACTGGATCAGCGTGCTCGGCGTGGTGCCGAGGCGCCGGGCGGCCGCCGTCAGCCGGGCGGTCGCCTCCGCCGACAGCTCCAGATCGTGCACACCCGGCCGCACCGGGCGGCGCGCCGGATCGGCGGGCGCGACCAGCGTCGGCTCCTCCACCCCGGCCAGCGCCGCACGCCAGGCCGCCTCGGCGGCCGGCTTGTCCTGCGCCTTCAGCCACTTCAGATAGTCCTTGTAGGGCCGGACGGGCGGCAGCCCCGCGGCGTCGCCGTCACTCCCGTACAGCGCCAGCAGATCGCCCACCAGCAGCGGCATCGACCAGCCGTCCACCAGGATGTGGTGCACGGTCACCACCAGCCGGTGGTCACCATCCCCCAGGCGTACCAGCACCAGCCGCAGCAGCGGCGGGCGGTGCAGCGCGAACCGGCGCGCCAGCTCACCCCGCTCGACCTCCCGCAGCGCCTCCGCCACCGGCACGGAGGACCCGGCCAGATCCACCCGCTCCACCGCGACGGTCACCTCGGCCGGCACGAACTGCACCGGCTGCGGCACCCCCTCGTGCCAGAACCCGGCCCGGAGGTTGGGGTGGCGGCGCAGCAGCGCGCCCGCCGCCCGCTCCAGCCGGTCCGCGTCCACCGGCCCGGTCAGCGCCACCGACACCTGCACGGTGTAGACGTCCGCGTCCCCGGCGGCGCCCTCGCCACCGCCGTCCGAACCGTTGTAGACGGAATGGAACAGCATGCCCTGCTGCAAGGGGGACAGCGGCAGCATGTCCTCGATACGAGCCTGCGTCACTGCTGGGCCCTCCACATTTCTTCGAGCATGGTGATCTGGTCCTGGTCGAGATCGAGCAGGTCGAGGTCGGAGGGCGTGTGCCCGGCGGTCGACCCGCCGTCCGCCCACGCGGCCAGCGCGCCCAGGGCGGCCAGCCAGCCGTCCGCGAGCTCGCTCACCGTGTCCTGGGACAGCGCCTCGCCCGCCCAGAGGAAGGTCGCGGTGAGCTCGGGCCCGTCGGGGCCGTTCTCCACCTCCGCGTTGATCTCCAACGCGTGCGACAGCGGCTGCGCCGGATCCGGCCGTACGGCCAGGGCGTCCGCCTCGGCCGCCGGACCCCAGTCGGAGGCCGTCTTGGCCGTCTGCCGGCCCAGGTAGTTCCACAGCACCTCGGGGGCCGCCCCGGCGGCGTCGAACAGCCTGGCCGTGCCCGCGTTGAGGTGGCGCAGCAGCCCCGCGCCGACGCCGCCGTCCGCGACGGACCGCAGCACCTCCTTGACCTCCTTCAGCGCCGCCCCCGCGTCCCCGGCCCCCGACAGCACAGCAGCCGGATCGTAGGCACGCGCGCCCAGCCGCAGCGGGTAGACCGAGGTCAGCCAGCCGACGGTACGGGTCAGATCGGCGCCCGGGACGAGGTCCTGCTCCCGGCCGTGGCCCTCCACATCCACCGTGAAGCCGTCCGCCGCCGAACCCCGGCCCGAACGGGCCGCCCAGTCGCCGACGGAGAGCACCAGCGCGGTCAGCAGGGTGTCGTTGACGGTGCCGTGCACCGCCTGCGGCACGGTCTCCAGCAGCGGCCCGGTCCGCTCGGCGGACAGCCGCACGGTCAGCCGGCGGGCCGTCGCCACCGTGTCCCGTACGGGATCCAGCGCCCGGTCCGTCAGCAGCCGCCCGTCCGGCACCGCCTCCAGCCAGCGGTCCAGCTCGGCCAGCCGCCGCGCGCTGTGCGCCTCGGTCACCAGACCGGCCGTCCAGCTCCGCAACGAGGTCGGCACCGGCTCCAACTGCGGGGTCCGGCCCGCCGTCACCGCCTCCCAGGCCGCCCGCAGGTCCGGCAGCAGGATCTGCCAGGACACCTCGTCCACCACCAGGTGGTGCGCCACCAGCAGCAGCCGGCTCCGCTCACCCGGGCCCGCGTCGAACAGCACCGCGCGCACGGTCTCGCCCGCCGCCGGGTCCAGCTCACCGGCCGCCCGGTCCGACTCGGCCGCCACCAGGTCCCGCAGCGCCTCGCCGTCGGTCCCGGCCGCGTCCACCGTCCGGAAGACGGCGGCCGCGCTGATCGCGCCCACCGGCCGCACCTCGGCGCTCCACACGCCCGGCCGCGCCACGGTCAGTACCTGCCGGAGCCCGTCGTGCCGGTCCAGCACCGCCTGGAGCGCCGGCACCAACTGCTCGGGCTTTACGCCCACGGGCAGCCGGACCAACCGCGCCTGGCAGAACCGCTGGTAGGGACCGCCGCGCCCGGCGAACCACTGCGCCACCGGCGGCAGCACCAGCGGTCCGGTGCCCTCGTCCACCGGACGACGGTCCTTCTTCTGGTCCGCGCCCGCCACCGGCACGGCGACCGAGGCCAGCTGGGAGGGCGTCGGGTGGGTGAACACCTGGCGCGCGGTCAGCGTCAGCCCCCGCTTGCGGGCCATGCTGACGAACCGGATGGAGACGATCGAGTCGCCGCCCAGCTCGAAGAAGTTGTCCTCGGTGCCCACGGCCTCCAGCCCCAGCACCTCGGCCATCAGCCCGGCCAGCACCTCGGCCGGGGAGCCCTGCTGCGGTGCCTCCTCGGTACGGGTGGTCGGCGCCGCCGTCGGCTTGGCGGCCGGCACCGGCGCGGGCAGTGCGCGCCGGTCCAGCTTGCCGTTGGGGGACAGGGGCACTTCGGCCAGCTCCAGCACGGCCGCCGGGACCATGTACTCCGGCAGATGCTCGGCAGCCAGGGCGCGGAGTGCGTCCGGGTCCACGCTGGCCCCCGCCTCCGGTACGGCATAGCCGACCAGCCGCTTCACCCCGGGGTTGTCCTCCCGGACGATGACGATGGCACGGGCGACCCCGGGCGCGTTCGCCAGTACGGCTTCGATCTCGCCGAGTTCGATCCTGAACCCTCGGAGTTTGACCTGGTCGTCGGTGCGGCCGAGGTAGTCGAGGGTGCCGTCGGTGCGCCAGCGGGCGAGGTCTCCGGTGCGGTACATGCGGGCGCCGGGTGCGCCGTGGGGGTCGGCGGTGAAGCGCTCGGCGGTCAGGCCCGGGCGGGCGGTGTAGCCCCGCGCCAACTGCACACCGGCGAGGTACAGCTCGCCCGGCACTCCGACCGGGACGGGGCGCAGTCGCTCGTCCAGGACGTAGACCCGGGTGTTCCAGACCGGGGCACCGATCGGTGCCGAAGCCCCTTCGGCCTGGGTGGCCGACCAGGCGGTGACATCGACGGCCGCCTCGGTCGGACCGTAGAGGTTCTCCAGCGCCACCGGACGTCCACCGGCCGAGGCATGGAAGCGGGCGACCAGATCACCCGGCAGGGCCTCGCCGCTGCACACCACCAGTCGGAGGGTGGGGACGGTGGTCAGCTCGACCTCGCCGAGGAAGGCGGCGAGCATGGAGGGGACGAAGTGGGTGACGGATACCCGCTGTTCGCGGATCAAGTGGGCCAGGTATTCGGGGTCCTTGTGTCCGTCGGGCTTGGCGATGACCAGGGGGACGCCTTGGGCGAGGGGCCAGAACAGCTCCCAGACGGAGACGTCGAAGCTGGTCGGGGTCTTCTGGAGGACGCGGTCGGCGTCGGTGAGGCCGTAGGCGCCTTGCATCCACTCCAGGCGGTTGACGATGGCGGCGTGTTCGACCATGACGCCCTTGGGGCGGCCGGTCGACCCCGAGGTGAAGATGATGTAGGCCGGGTGGCGGGGGAGCAGGGGCGCCCGGCGGTCCGCGTCGGTGATCGGCTCACTGCTGAGCGCGGCCAACTCCTGCCGGATTTCTGCGGAGTCGATGAGGACACCCGGGACGATGTTTGCCGACGCGGTGTCGGTAAGTACCGCGACCGGCTGGGCCGTCTCGATCATGTAGGTGAGGCGGTCGGTGGGCAGGCCGAGGTCGAGGGGGAGGTAGGCGCCGCCCGCGCGGACGATGGCATGCAGGGCGATCAGCAGCTCGTACGAGCGGGGCAGTGCCACGCCGACGATCGACTCGGGTCCGACTCCGCGCCCGATCAGCAGCCGGGCCAGTCGGTTGACCCGCTCCTCGAACTCGGCCCGGGACAGGGCCTGGCCCTCGAAGACCAGCGCGGGGGCGGACAGGTCGCGCGCACCGGCCGCGACCAGATCGGCCAGGGTGGCCGGGCCCTCCAGCGGGCGGGCGGTGGCGTTCCAGCCCTCCACCACCCGGTCCCGCTCCTCCGCGTCCATCACCGGGATACGGGAGAGTGGAGCACCGGGCTCGGCGGCGACCGCGTCCAGCAGCCGGACCAGCCGAGCGGTCAAGCGCTCGGCACCGGCCCGCTCGAACAGGTCGGTGGCATAGCGGAGTCCACCGGCCAGCCCGTTGGCCTGGGTGCCGTCCGGGCCGAAGGCGAACTCCAGGTCGAACTTGGAGCCGCCGATCTCCACGACCAGCTCCTCGGCCGGGGCGCCGAACAGCTCGCGCACCGAGGTCTCCACGGAGTGGTAGGTGACCATCGTCTGGAACAGCGGGTTCCGCGACTGCGCCCGGGTCTGCCCGACCGCCTCGGCCACTGCCTCCAGCGGGAGGTCGGCGTGCGAGAACGCGGCCAGTCCGGTGTCCCGCACCCGGCCCACCAGCTCGGTGAACGCCGGGTCCCCGGACAGGTCGGCGCGCAGCACCAGGGTGTTGAGGAAGAACCCGACCAGGCCGTCGACCTGGGCGTCCTCGCGCCCGGAGGCCGGGCTGCCGAGGGGGATGTCCTCGCCCGCGCCGAGCCGGTGCAGCAGGGCGGCGACCGCCGCGTGCACCACCATGAAGAGGGTCGCCCCGGTCTCCCGGGCGATCCGCGCCAGGCCCTCACTCGTCTCAGGGGCCACGGTGAACGGCACCACATCACCGCCGTGCGAGGGCACCGCCGGACGCGGCTTGTCGAACGGCAGCGCCAGCTCCTCGGGCAGCCCGGCCAGGGCCTTCCGCCAGTAGGCGGACTGCCGGCTTGCCACCGACTCCGGGTCCTCGGTACGGCCCAGCAGATCACGCTGCCAGAGTGCGAAGTCCGCGTACTGCACCGGAAGTTCCGCCCACTCGGGCGCGTGCCCCGCCGTGCGGGCCGCGTAGGCCGTGTCCAGGTCGGCGAAGAGCGGCCCGGTGGACCACTCGTCAGTCGCGATGTGGTGGAGCAGGACGACCAGGACATGGTCGTCCTCGGCGGCGGTCAGCAGCGTCGCCCGGATCGGCAGGTCCCGGGCCAGGTCGAAGACATGGCCGCCGGCGGCGACCGCCTCGGCCGCCAGTCGGGTGGCCGACACGCGGCGAAGATCGAAGGGCACCCGGGCCTCGGAGGCTGGGACGATCCGCTGGAACGGCTCCCCGTCGACCTCCCCGAACACCGTGCGCAGCACCTCGTGCCGGGCCACCACATCGGCCACCGCCGCCTTCAGCGCGGCCGCGTCCACCGCCCCGCGCAGCCGTACCGCCAACGGCACGTTGTACGCCGTCCCGGCGCCGCGCACGCTGTCCAGCAGCCACAGCCTGCGCTGGGCGGCCGACAGGGGCAGCGGCTCGGGGCGGGCGGCGGCGCGGGTGAGAGCCAGCCGGTTGTCGGTGGCCCGCTCGGCCAGCCGGGCCGCCAGGGCCTCCACGGTCCGCGCCTCGAACAGGTCGCGCACCGCGCACTCCACCCCGAGGGCGGTACGGATTCGGCTCACCGCACGGGTGGCCAGCAGCGAGTGACCGCCCAGCGCGAAGAAGTCGTCCAGCACACCGGCCGACTCGGGCAGCCCCAGGATGTCGCCGAAGATCCCGGCGACGATCTCCTCACGGGCGTCACGCGGCGCCCGTGCCGGGCCGCTCACCGCCTCCGGGGGCGCGGGCAGCGCACGCCGGTCCAGCTTGCCGTTGGGGGACAGGGGTACCTCGGCCAGCTCCAGGAAGGCCGCCGGGACCATGTACTCGGGCAGCCGATCCACCGCCAGGGCGCGGAGTGCTGCCGTGTCCACTGCTGCTCCGGCCGCCGGGACCGCGTACGCCACCAGGCGCTGGGCGCCCGGGTTGTCCTCGCGGACGATGGCGATGGCGCGGGCGACGCTGGGGGCGTTGGCCAGTACGGCTTCGATCTCGCCGAGTTCGATCCTGAACCCTCGGAGCTTGACCTGGTCGTCGGTGCGGCCGAGGTAGTCGAGGGTGCCGTCGGTGCGCCAGCGGGCGAGGTCTCCGGTGCGGTACATGCGGGCGCCGGGTGAGCCGTAGGGGTCGGCGGTGAAGCGCTCGGCGGTGAGGCTGGGGCGGGCGGTGTAGCCGCGTGCCAACTGCACACCGGCGAGGTACAGCTCGCCCGGCACTCCGACCGGGACGGGGCGCAGTCGCTCGTCCAGGACGTAGACCCGGGTGTTCCAGACCGGGGCGCCGATCGGCGCCGAGGCCCCCTCGGCCTGGGTGGCCGACCAGGCGGTGACATCGACGGCCGCCTCGGTTGGCCCGTACAGGTTCTCCAGCGCCACACCGGAGTTCCGCGCGGAGGCGTGGAAGCGGGTGACCAGGTCGCCCGGCAGGGCTTCGCCGCTGCATACCACCAGTCGAAGCGACGGGACGGTGGTCAGTTCGACCTCGCCGAGGAAGGCGGCGAGCATGGAAGGAACGAAGTGACAGACGGAGACGCCCTGTTCGCGGATCAGGTCCGCCAGGTATTCGGGGTCCTTGTGTCCGTCCGGCTTGGCGATGACCAGGGGGACGCCCTGGGCGAGGGGCCAGAACAGCTCCCAGACGGAGACGTCGAAGCTGGTCGGGGTCTTCTGGAGCACCCGATCGGCGTCGATGAGGCCGTAGGCCCCTTGCATCCACTGCAACCGGTTGACGATGGCGGCGTGTTCGACCATGACGCCCTTGGGGCGGCCGGTCGACCCCGAGGTGAAGATGATGTAGGCCGGGTGGCGGGGGAGCAGCGGCGCCCGACGGTCTGCATCGGTCACCGGCTCGGCGGACAGCCCGGCCAACTCCTCTTCTACGGCAGGGGAGTCGATGAGTACACCTGAGACGGTGTTTGCCGACAGTGTGTCGGTAAGTGTCACGACCGGCTGGGCCGTCTCGATCATGTAGGTGAGGCGGTCGGTGGGCAGGCCCAGGTCGAGCGGGAGGTAGGCGCCGCCCGCGCGGACGATGGCGTGCAGGGCGATCAGCAGCTCGTACGAGCGGGGGAGCGCCACGCCCACGATGGACTCGGGTCCGACCCCGCGCCCGATCAGCAGCCGGGCGAGGCGGTTGACCCGCTCCTCGAATTCGGCCCGGGAGAGCGCTCGGCTCTCGAAGACCAGCGCGGGAGCCTTTGGATCCCTGGCACCAGCCGCGACCAGATCGGCCAGGGTGACCGGGCCCTCCAGAACGCGCGCGGTGGCGTTCCAGCCCTCCACCACCTGCTCCCGCTCCTCGGCCTCCAGCAGCTCCACCGAGGACAGCGGCAGCTCGGGGGCGGCGGTCACCTGGTCGAGCAGGCGCACCAGCCGGGCGGTCAGCCGCTCGGCGCCGGCCCGCTCGAAGAGGTCGGTGGCGTACCGCACTCCACAGGTCATCGTGGAGTCTGATGCCCGCCGAAAAAGGATCTCCAGGTCGAACTTGGCCGCCCCGGCACCCAACGGGTACTCCTCGGCGTCCGTAAACAGCAGCCGGGACAGGTCCGGGCCGCCGCCCTCGTAGGCCACCATCGTCTGGAAGAGCGGGTGACGGGAGAGCGAGCGCTCGGGGTTCACCGACTCCACGACCGCCTCGAACGGCAGGTCGGCGTGGTCCAGGGCGGCGAGATCGTGCTCGGCCACCCGCTCCAGCAGCTTGGCGAAGCTGGGGTCGCCGGTCAGATCGGTGCGCAGCACCAGGGTGTTGACGAAGAAGCCGACCAGTTCGTCCAGCGCGGAGTCGTCGCCGCGTCCGGCCACCGGGGAGCCGAGGGGGATGTCGTCCCCGGCGCCGAGCCGGTGCAGCAGGGCCGCGACGGCGGCGTGGACCACCATGAACATGGTGGCGCCGGAATCGGAGGCCAGCCGGTCCAGGCGGGCCACCAGCTCGGCCGGGAGGTCCATGGTGACGGTGTCGCCCTGGTGGCTGGGCACGGCGGGGCGCGGCTTGTCGAACGGCAGCGCCAGCTCCTCCGGCAGCCCGGCCAGCGCGGCCCGCCAGTGGGCGGACTGCCGGGCGGCCAGCGACGCCGGGTCCTCGGTGGAGCCCAGCAGCTCACGCTGCCAGATGGCGAAGTCCGCGTACTGGACCGGGAGTTCGGTCAGCTCAGCGGTCTGGCCAGCCTGCCGGGCCGCGTAGGCGGCGTCCAGATCGGCGAGCAGCGGCCCGGTGGACCACTCGTCACCGGCGATGTGGTGCAGCAGCACCAGCAGCAGATGGTCGTCACGCTCCGGGTTGCTCAGCAGGGTCACCCGCAGCGGCAGCTCGGCCGCCAGGTCGAACGGCTCGGCGGCCGCCGTCTCCAGCAGCACCTGACGGTCGGACTCGGCGGCCCGCCGCACGGCGAACGGGATGCGGGCCTCGGCGGCGGGGACGATCCGCTGGTACGGCTCGCCGCCGTCCTCCGCGAACACGGTCCGCAGCGCCTCGTGCCGGGCCGCCACGTCGTTGACGGCGGCGGCCAGCGCCACCGGGTCCACCTCGCCGCGCAGCCGCAGCACCACCGGGATGTTGTAGGTGGCGCTGGGGCCCTCCATCTGGTGCAGGAACCACAGCCGCCGCTGGGCGTACGACAGCGGCAGCCGCTCAGGTCGCTGGGCTACCCGCTCCAGTGCCGGGCGCTCGGAGGCGGCCCGCTCGGCGAGCCGCAGCGCCAGCTCCGCAACCGTACGGGCCTCGAACACATCGCGGACCGAGCAGGCGGCACCGGTGGCGCGCACCCGGGCGACCACCCTGGTCGCCAGCAGCGAGTGCCCGCCGAGCCGGAAGAAGTCGTCCTCCGCGCCGACCGAGGCGAGCCCCAGCACCTCCTGGAAGATGCCGGCCATCCGCTCCTCGGCCGCGCCACGCGGCGGACGGGAACCGGTGTCCCCGGCGACCGGCTCGGGCGCGGGGAGTGCGGCCCGGTCCAGCTTGCCGTTGACGTTCACCGGCAGTACGTCCAGCATCACGATGGCGGCCGGGACCATGTACTCCGGCAGTTCGGCGGCCAGTCGGCGACGCAGTTCAGCGCCCAGGCCGTCGGAAACCGCACCGCCGGAGATCGCGCCGGTGGCGTAGGCGACCAGCCGGGGCACGCCCGGGGTGTCCTCGCGGACCACCACGGCCGCCGCGCCCACCTCGGGCTGCTCGGCCAACGCCGCCTCGATCTCGCCCAGTTCGACGCGGAAGCCACGGATCTTGACCTGGTCGTCACTTCGGCCCAGGAACTCCAGCAGACCGTCACTCCGCCAGCGGGCCAGGTCGCCGGTGCGGTACATCCGGGCCCCGGGCGCGCCGAACGGGTCAGCCACGAACCGCTCGGAGGTCAGGGAGTAACGGCCCAGGTAGCCACGGGCGTTCTGCACGCCCGCGAGGTACAGCTCACCGGGGACGCCGGGCGGCACCGGGCGCAGCCGGGCGTCCAGGACGTAGGCGCGGCTGTTGTCCAGCGGGCGGCCGACGACCGGGGTGGCGCAGTCGGTCACCCGGGCGACCAGCGCGTCCACGGTGAACTCGGTGGGCCCGTAGTAGTTGACGGTCTCCACGTCCCCGTACCCGCGCAGCTCCTCCCAGAGCGCGGGCGGCACCGCCTCGCCGCCGAGCAGGAACAGCGGCAGCCGCCACTGGCCCTGCTCCAGCAGTCCGGCGTCCAGCAGCTGGCGGCCGTAGGACGGGGTGACGTCCAGGGTGTCGATCCGGTGCTCCCGGACGTACGCCACCACGGCGTCGGCGTCCCGGCGGCCGAACTCGTCCAGCACATGCAGCTCATGCCCGGCGACCAGCCAGAGCAGCTGCTCCCAGGAGGAGTCGAAGGAGAACGAGGCGGTGTGCAGCGCGCGCACCCGACGACCCAGGCGCTCGGCGACGGGTACGTACAGCTCGCGCTCGTGGTCGCGGTAGAGGTTGGTCAGGCCCGCGTGGTGCAGACCGACGGCCTTGGGACGGCCGGTGGAGCCCGAGGTGTAGATGACGTAGGCGAGGTCGGCCGGGGCGGGGGAGGGGAGCGCGGGGGCCTCGGCGGTGTCGAGAGCGGCCAGTCGCTCGGCGGTGGCCGGGGTGTCCAGCTCCAGGGCCGTCACACCCGCCGGAACCGGCACGGTGCCGGTGGCCGTACCGGCGGTGAGCACCACCACCGGGGCGGCGTCGGTCAGCATGAACTCCAGCCGCTCGGCCGGGTGGTCCAGGTCCAGCGGGAGGTAGGCGCCACCGGCCCGCAGCACGGCGAACGCGGCGACCACGGAGTCAGCGGAACGGGGCAGCGCCAGGGCCACCACCGCGTCCGCGCCGACGCCCTCGGCGACCAGCAGCCGGGCCAGTCGGCCCACCCGGTCGTCCAGCTCGGCGAAGCTCAACGAGGTGCCGTCGAAGACCACGGCGGTGGCGTCCGGGGTGGCGGCGGCCCGCTCGGCCAGCAGCTCCACCACGGTGGCGGGCCGCTCCGCACGCTCCCCGCCCTGCCAGGAGGCCAGCAGCTCCCGCTCGCGCCCGTCGAGCAGCTCCAGCGCGGACAGCGGCCGCTCGGGCGCGGCGACCGCCTGGGCCAGCAGCCGCAGCAGCCGGTCGGCGAGGGCGTCCACGGTGGACCGGTCGTAGAGGTCGGAGGCGTAGAACACCTCCAGGTCCAGCCCGTCGCCGTGCGCGGTGTCGGAGAAGGTGATGTCCAGGTCGAACTTGGTGGTGCCCGGGTCGATCCGGTCACTCCGCGAGGCCAGCCCGAACAGCGCTCGCACATCCTGGGTGACCGTGGAGTGCGCCACCATGGTCTGGAACAGCGGGTGCCGGGTCAGCGACCGCTCCGGGTTCGCCGCCTCCACCACGGTGTCGAACGGCAGGTCGGCGTGGTCCAGGGCGGCCAGGTCGGTGGCGCGGACCCGGTCCAGCAGTTCGGTGAAGCTGGGGTCGCCGGTCAGATCGGTGCGCAGCACCAGGGTGTTGACGAAGAAGCCGACCAGCTCGTCCAGCGCGGTGTCCCCGCGCCCGGCCACCGGGGTGCCGAGGGGGATGTCCTCGCCCGCGCCCAGCCGGTGCAGCAGTGCGGCCACCGCCGCGTGCACCACCATGAACACACTGGTGCCGCTCTCCCGGGCCAACCCCCGTATGGCGCGGGCCAGTTCCTCGGGCAGCTCGCGGTGGACCATACCGCCGTCGTGGCTCGGCGCGGCCGGGCGCGGGCGGTCGGTGGGCACCGGCAGCTCCTGCGGCAGCCCGGCCAGCGCCTCGCGCCAGAAGTCGGTCTGGCGCTCGGTGACGGTGGACGGCAGCGCGCGCTGCCAGAGTGCGAAGTCGGCGTACTGGAGGGGGAGATCCTGGTACGCGGGGGTCCGGCCCGCCAGCCGCTCGGCGTAGGCCAGCTCCAGATCGCGCAGGAACGGGCCCATCGACCACTCGTCGCTGGCGATGTGGTGCAGCAGCACCACCAGGGCGTGTGCGCCGCTCGCCGGGTCGCGCAGGAGCGTCAGCCGGATGGGGGCCTCGGCGGCCAGGTCGAAGAGGTGGCCGAGGGCCGTCTCGGCTTCGGCGCCGAAGCTCTCGTACGGGGTCTCCTGGACGCGCAGCCGGGCGCCGGCCGCCTCGGCGCCGGCGGGGGACAGCACCCGCTGGTAGGGTTCGCCGCCCTCCTCGGCGAAGACGGTGCGCAGCGCCTCGTGGCGGGTGAGCACATCGCCCAGCGCCGCCGCCAGGGCATCGGCGTCCAGGGCCTCGTCGAAGCGGGCGACGAAGGGGATGTTGTAGGTGGCGCTGGGGCCCTCCATCTGGTGCAGGAACCAGAGCCGGGCCTGCGCGTACGACAGGGGGAGCCGGTCGGGTCGGGTCCCGGCCGCCACCAGGGCGGGGCGGTCGGCGGAGGCGCGGCCGGCGAGCCGGGCGGCCAGCGCGGCGGCGGTCCGGGCCTCGAACACGTCCCGGATGCCGCACTCGGTGCCCAGCGCGGTGCGCACCCGGGCGATCACCTTGGCGGCCAGCAGCGAGTGCCCGCCCAGGTCGAAGAAGTCGTCGTCCACGCCCACCGAGGGGAGGCCCAGGACCTCGGCGAGGATGCCGGTCAGGATCTCCTCGCGGGCGCCGCGCGGGCCCCGGCCGGTCCCGGTGCGGGCGGCCAGGTCGGGCGCGGGCAGTGCCCGGCGGTCCACCTTGCCGTTGGCGGTCAGCGGGAAGGCGTCCAGCACCACGACCGCCGAGGGGACCATGTACTCGGGCAGCCGCTCGGCCACCACGGCGCGCAGCGCGGCCGGGTCCGGGGGCTCGGCCCCGGCCACCGCCGTCACATAGCCGACCAGATGCTGGGTGCCGGGCAGGTCCTCGCGGACCACCACCACCGCGCGGCCCACCGCCTCCGGGGCGCCGAGAGCGGCCTCGATCTCACCCAGCTCGATCCGGAAGCCGCGCACCTTCACCTGGTCGTCGGCGCGGCCCAGGAAGTCGATGGAGCCGTCCGGGCTCCGGCGCACCAGGTCGCCGGTGCGGTACATCCGGGCGCCCGCCGGGCCGTAGGGGTCGGCGACGAAGCGCTCGGCGCTCAGCGCGGGGCGGCCCAGATAGCCGCGGGCCAGCTGGTCACCGGCGAGGTAGAGCTCACCGGGGCGACCCGAGGGGGTGGGCCGCAGGGCGCCGTCCAGGACATAGGCGCGGGTGTTCCAGAACGGGGTGCCGATGGAGGGCGTACCGGTGTGGTCGGACGCGAGCACCATGGAGGTGGCCCAGACGGTGACCTCGGTGGGGCCGTAGACATTGGTGGCGGATCTCGCGGTGCGGGCCAGCCGCTCGGCCAGGTCGGCGGGCAGCGCCTCACCGCCGACCAGGACCTTGGTCCCGGCGAGCGCGGCCGGGCCGCCGTCCTCCAACAGGGCGTGCCACAGCGAGGGGGTGGCCTGCATGGCGGCCGGGCGGTGGCGTTCGACCAGTGCGGCCAGGGCGGCCGGGTCGCGGACGGTGTCCCGGTCGGCGAGGACCACGGTGGCGCCGCTGACCAGCGGGACGTACAGCTCCAGGGCGGCGATGTCGAAGGAGATCGTGGTGACGGCGATCAGGGTGTCGCGCGGCCCCATGGCCAGCTCGCCGGCCTGCATGGCCAGGAAGTTGGCGAGCGCGGCGTGCGGGACGACCACGCCCTTGGGGCGGCCGGTGGAGCCGGAGGTGTGGATGACATAGGCCGGGTGGGCGCCGTGCAGGGGGGCGCGGCGCTCGGCGGGCTCCAGCGGGCCCGCGTCCAGCTCGGCGAGGGCGGCCAGGGTGTCCGGGGCATCCAGCACGATCCGCTCGGTGCCGGCCGCGTCCGGGGCGTCGGCGGCCGAGGCCAGGGTGGTCAGCACGCAGACCGGGCGGGCGTCCTCGACCATGTACGCCAGCCGGTCGGCCGGGTAGTCCAGGTCCAGCGGAAGGTAGGCGCCACCCGCCTTGAGCACCGCGAGCAGTGCCACCACCAGGTCGGCGGAGCGCGGCAGGGCGAGGCCGACGAAGTTCTCGGGTCCGACGCCGCGGGCGATCAGCAGCCGGGCCAGCCGGCTCGCCCGGGCGTCCAGTTCGGCATAGCTCAGGGTGGTGCCCCCGCTGATCAGCGCGGGCTCCTCGGGGTGGCAGGCCACCTGGGACTGGTAGGCGTCCACCACGGTGCCGGCCGGGATGGCGCGGGCGGTGGCGTTGGTGTCCTCGATCAGCGCGCGGCGGGTGTCGGCGTCCAGCAGGTCGGGGCGGCCCACCGGGGCCTCGGGCCCGGCGGTGGCGGCCTCGTCCAGGAAGCGGGCGAACTCGGCGGTTCGGGCGGCCAGCGCCTCGGTGCCGTACGCGGCCGGGTTGGCGTCCAGTTCGAAGCGGATCCGCTTCTCGGCGGCGTCGTGGTGCAGCGCCAGGGTGAGGTCGTCCACCGGGCCGGCGGCCACGTTGTGCACCGCGCCCGGGGTGCCCGCGAAGTCCAGGGCGTTGTCAAAGGCCTTGATGTTCACCATGGGGCCCAGCAGGCCCTGCTCCCGGCCGACCAGGCCGAGGTCGCGGCGGATGTCCTCGGCGCGGTACCGCTGGTGGCGGCGGAGGTCCCGCACGGCGGCGGCGACCTGGGCGGTCAGCTCGGCCAGGGTGTGGTCCGGGCGGACGGTGACCCGCAGCGGCAGCACGTTGACCACCATGGCCGGCACCCGCAGCGCGGCGGTGCCCAGCCGGGCCATGGCGGGCATGGACAGCAGCACGTCCCGGGCGCCGGTGGAGCGGTGCAGGAAGGCGGCGAAGGCGGCGGTGCTGACATCGGCCCAGCTGGCCTTGGCGGCCTTGGCGATGGCGTTCAGCCCGGCGGTGGCCTCGGCGGAGAGGGTGGCGCCGTCGCGCAGGAAGGCGGCGGAGGCCGGGAAGGACGCCCCGGCCAGCGGCTCCGGCTCGGGCCGGTCGGCCAGCCGCTCGCCCCAGTACGCCTTGTCCTGGGCGCAGCGCTCGGTGGCCGCGTACTCCTGCTCCTCCTCGACCACGGCGGCCAGCGGCCCGAAGGGGCTCGCGGCCGGCTCCTCGCCGCATACCAGCGCGCTGTAGACCTCGGCGGTACGGCGGGCCAGCAGCGAGAAGCCGTAGGCGTCCAGCGCGATGTGATGCACCCGCTGGTACCACAGGGTGCGGTGCTCGCCGACCCGGTGCAGTGCGAAGGCGAACAGCGGCTCGGCCGCCGGATCGCTGGGGCGGTCCATGTCGGCCCGCATCAGGGCCAGCGCCGCCGCCTGGGGGTCGGCCTCCGCGCGCTGGTCGATGACCCGCAGCACCTCGCCGGTGTACGGGCCTTCGGCCGTGAGCTGCCAGACCCCGCCTGCCTCGTCCTCCTCGAACCGGACGGTCAGCGCCTCGGCCTCGCCGACGGTGCGCCGCAGCGCCGCCTCGAAGAGGTCCGCGTCGACCGGGCCGTCGATCGCCACGTACTGCCCGACGTTGTAGACCGGGGAGTCGGGCGCGAGCCGCTGCCCGTACCAGACACCGGTCTGCGCCCCGGTCAGGGGCAGTCGCCGCAAAGCACGCTCGGTCATGGGATGTTGCTCCAGTGTTCGCACGCGAGCCGCCCGTACGCGTGTCGTACGGGCAGCCGGCGGGAGGCGGGTTTCGAGGAAGGCGGGCGGGGGCGGGGTCAGCCGGTGGCGGCCGGGGCGGCGGTGGCCCCCGGGGTGCCGGGCACGGAGCCGGGGTCGGCGAGGGCGGGCTCGGTGTCGCTCGGCGGGCCGCCGGCCGACTCGTCGCCATCGCCGTCTTCGTCGTCGTACGGCAGGGTGGCCTTGCGCAGCCCGGGGACGAGCAGGGCGATCAGCAGGGCGGCGCCGGCGCAGATCGCGCCGTTGATGACGGCGGCGCCGCCGGGGCTGGTCCAGCGGGCGACCGCGGCCGCCTCGGCGTCGCCGACCATGCCGCCGCTGGTTCCCTGGGCGGTGATCACACTGACCATCCGGCCGCGCAGCCGGTCCGGGGTGTTGTGCTGGACCAGCGCGTACTCCAGGATCTCGTACACCGTGCCGGCCGCGCCGCCGATCGCCAGCATCACGAAGGCGAGCGCCAGATGGCCGCTGAACCCGAAGCCGATGGCGCTGGACCCGCCGACGAACGCGGCGGCCAGCAGCAGCCGGCCGGGGCGGGCGGCCCGGTTGAGCCAGCCGCTGGTGGCCGAGACGGCCACCGCGCCGACCGCCGGGGCGGTGTAGAGCACCCCGAGCATGAACTCGAAGTTCCCCGCGTCGGCCCCGAGCTGCTTGTCCACCATCTCGGGGAAGAGCACCACCGGCAGGCTGAAGACGGCCATCACCCCGCCGAGGAGCAGCAGTCCGCCGACGACCCGGTTGCGGGCCGCGTAGCGGAAGGCCACCAGGACCGAGCCGCTGTCCTCGGTGTCGTCGTCCTCGTCCTTCACCGGCGGGAGCGGACGGACCCGGGTGATCAGCAGGGAGGTGACGGCGGTGGTGAACGCGGCGAAGGCGAACACCGCGCCGGGGCCGGTGAGTCCGAGCAGCACACCGCCGAGCAGCGGGGCGGTGATGGAGCCGATCTCACCGGTGAGGGAGATCAGCGCACCGGCCGCCGGCAGCTGGTCGGGGCGGACCAGGGTGGGGGCGACCGCCATCAGCGCGGTGACGCTGACCCCGGTGGCCAGCCCGTCCCAGGCGACGCAGAGGTAGACCGCCCAGAGCGAGGGGTCCGGCAGGAAGGCGTTGACCGCCAGGCCCGCGAAGGCCAGCGCGGCGGCGCCCCGGGCGCAGACGATCAGCGTCCGCTTGTCCATCCGGTCGGCCATCCAGCCGCCCCAGAGCGAACCCAGCAGCACGGTGACGCTCATGACGATGCTGACCGTGGCCACATGGAAGGTCGACCAGGTCTCGTACACCTGGCCGGCCAGCGCGACCGTGGCCATGCCGAGGCCGAAGAGCGACACCACCCGGGCGATGAAGATGGCCCGGAAGTCCCGGCTGTCCCGCAGCGGGGTGATGTCGATCAGCAGGTCACGCGCCCGCACGGTCCGCTCCCGCCGCGCTGGTCGCCGCCGGGTCGAGCAGCTCGGCCCACTCGCGCAGGGTGGGGCGCTCGGCCAGGTCGGCGAAGCCGATCTCGGCGCCGTCCGCCCGCCAGTTCTCCACCAGCGTCATCAGCCGGATCGAGTCCAGCCCCTGGTCGAGCAGGCTCTCCTCCGTCTCGACCTCGTCGGCGTCGACGTACAGCACCTCGGCCACGTCCCGCGCCAGGCGCTCGATGCTGAACGTCCGCTGTGCTCCGGCCGTGTCGGCCATCTCCGGTTCCTCCGCGTCAGTGGTGTGCCTGCGTCAAGGGGCAAGCATACCGATAAGGTGAGCCTTACCTAACTATCTATGGTTGTCCTCGTCAAGCCGGGCGGCCGCGTTCCGCCGCCGCACCCGGCCACCAACTTCACGAGAGCGAGAAGCCCTTGACCACGGCGATACCCAGACCGGCCGGGCCCCGCCAGCGGGGCCCGGTGGTACGGACCGCCACCCGGCGGGACGCCGAAGCGCTGTACCGGCTGTCCCGGACGTTCGCGCGCACCGGAGCGCTCCGCGAGCGCCCGGCCGCCCTCTACGCCGAGAGGGCCGGGGAGTTCCTGGTCGCCGAGGCGCCCGACGGGGGACTGGAGGGCTGTGTGGCACTGCGCCACCACCCCGCCGAGCCCGGTCCCGGGACCCTCGCCGTGCTCTACAACTTCTGCGTGTCGCCCGTCAGTCAGGGCCGGGGCACCGGCTCCGCCCTGCTGCGGGCGGTGCTCGCCCGGGCCGAGGCCGAGGGCGTCCGCGCGCTGTTCACCGCCACCACCGGCGGCGGTGAGCTGTTCCTGCGCTACGGCTTCGCCCCCGGTGGCGACCACGGGGCGCCCGCCGCCTGGCGGGCGGCGCTCGACCCCGAGCGCGGCTCGGTGGTGCTCAGCCGCCCTCTGGGCCACTAGCCCCGCACCGCACTGCGGCCCGCCCCGAGGGGCGGGCCGGGTGGCGGCGGTTCGGCGGGGCGGGTCTTCCGGGCCGGGGCGGCTGACGACGAGGATGCCCCGGCCCGGAAGACGTCTCACCGGGGGTCAGGACTTCGCGGCGAGGCTGGCGGGCCGCATGTCGGTCCAGTTCTCCTCCACGTACGCGGCGCAGCCCTGGCGGGAGTCCTCGCCGTGCACCGTGGTCCAGCCCGCCGGCACCTCGGCGAAGGCCGGCCACAGCGAGTGCTGGTTCTCGTCGTTGACCAGCACCAGGTAGCGGGCGTCGTCGTCCTCGAAGGGGTTGGTCGCGGTCATCGGGTCTCTCCTTGCGTGGGTGCGGCCGGTACGGCCTGGGGGTGGGGAAGGGAAGCCGTCGGTACGGCCGGTTCCGGCGCGTCCACCAGGGAAGCGGGTACGGCCGGTTCCGGCAGGTTGGCCAGCGGTGCGTCCGGGGCGGCCGCCAGGGCCAGTAGCAGGGCGGTGTACCGCCCGGCCAGCGCGGCGGGTCCGCCGGTGCCGTAGCGGGCGGTGTCGGCGTCCAGGTCCAGCCGCAGCCGTCCGTCGGGGTGCCGGACCACGGACAGCGAGATATCGTCCACCGGTCCGGAGGCCAGGGTGACCACCCGTCCGGTCAGTCCGGCGAAGTCCACCTCGGCGGGGAAGGGGCGCAGATTGAGCAGCGCCACCGAGGGCGCCCGGCCCCCGGCGCCGGGCCAGATCTCCCGGGCCAGCACCTCGCCGCGGAACCGCTGGTGTTCGCGTACGGCGGCGAACTCGGCGACCGTGCGCTCCAGCAGCTCCCGGAAGGTCGCCGCCCCGTCCACCGCGATCCGCACCGGCAGCACATTGACCGCCATCCCGGGCACCCGCAGGGCGCCGGGCGCGGTCCGCCCCAGCACGTACATCCGGAAGACCGCCTCGGTGGCCCCGGTGTCCCGGTGCAGCCGGGCCGCCAGCGCCGCCGTCACGGCCTCCGCCCAGGTGGCGCGGGCCGGCCGGACCGCCTTCGCCAGCAGCGCGGAGTCCTCCGGGTCCAGCAGTACGGTGTGCCGCGCCGCGCCGGTGGAGGCGCCGCCGGTCCCGGCGGCGGCCGGGAAGCGGACGGGCGCCGGGCGGTCGGCGTACCGGGCCGTCCAGTGGGCGCGGTCGGCGGCCTCGCGGGCCGAGCCGGCGTACTCCCGCTCGGCCGCCACCAGCACCTCCAGCGGCGCGAACGGCGACGGCGCCGGTTCGGCCCCGCGTACCGCGGCGGAGTACAGGTCCGCGATCCGGCGGGTCAGCAGCGCCACCCCGTAGCCGTCCACCGCGAGGTGGTGGAAGTACGAGAAGAGCAGGTGCCGTTCGGGCCCGACCCTGACCAGCACGGTGCCGGTCAGCGCGGGCGGCGGGCCCTCGCCGGAGGGCGGCTGGAGCCGGGGCGGGCAGGCCAGCTGGTCGCGTACCAGCTCCACCGCGGCGGCCACCGGGTCGGCGGCGCCGGTGGTGTCCAGCCGGGGCAGCCGCCAGTCCTCGGGGTCGAAGGGCAGCCGCTGCTGCCAGGCGCGACCGCCCTCCTCCCACACCCGCAGACGCAGTCCGGGGGCCTCGGCGAGGGTGCGGGCGACGGCCCGGCGGAGCAGCTCGGTGTCGAGCGGTCCGGTGAGGTCGACGTACTGGCCGACGTTGTAGGTGGGATCGTCGGGAGCGGCGCGCTGGGCGGAGAGCACATCGGCCTGGGCCGCGGTGAGCTCCAGCGCGCCATTCGCCGCCGTGGCGGGCGCGGTCAAGGGGCGGGCGGGCATGGGGACTTCCGGTGGGGTCACGTCTCGTGATGGCGGGGGCGTCGGTGCGGCGGCGGTCAGCCGGCCGCCACCGGAACCCCGCCGGCCGGGGAGGCATCGGCGGCGCCGCGCCCGGTGAGCACATCCCGTTCGGCCCGGCCCAGCAGCAGCGAGTCGCAGATCTCACCGGAGCGCACGGCCAGCGTGGACAGCAGCGAGGAGGTGATGCCGTGCGAATGGCCGGCCGCCGCGCCCTGGACGTAGATCCCGGCGCGCACCCGGTCGGTGGTGGCCACCCGGTGGTCGCGGCCGATGCGCAGCCGCCCCTGCTCGTCGGTCAGGCACTCGCCGGCCAGCGGGCCGAGCAGGTCGAGCGGGTCGGTCGGGGTGTAGCCGGTGGCCATCACCACCGCGTCGCACTCCAGCGTGAAGGCCTCGCCGGTGGTCAGCGAGCGCAGCACCGCCCGCGCCCCGTCGGGCAGTTGCTCCACGGCGGTCAGCGCGGTGGTGCCCATGACCCGCAGTCGCTCGGTGCCGGCCACCTTCTCCTGGTAGGCCGTGCGGTACAGCTGCTCGATCAGCTCGCCGTCCACCACCGAGTAGTTGGTGTTGGCGTGGTAGGTCAGCAGGGCCTGCTTGACCTCGTCCGGGGCGCGGTAGAAGTCGTCCACCGCCGCCGGGTCGAAGATCCGGTTGGCGAACGGGCTGTCGTCGGCCGGGCTGTAGCCGTAGCGGGTGAAGACCGCGCACACCTCGGCGTCGGGGAACTCCCGGTGCAGATACTCGGCGGCCTCGGCGGCCGACTGCCCGGCGCCCACCACCACGAAGCGGCGGTGCGGCCGGTCGGTGACAGCCTCGGCGTTGAGCCGCAGGTCGCGGGTGTGCCAGACATGCGGGCCGATCGCGGTGCCGGCCGGCATCCGCGGAACGAGCCCGGTGCTGATGACCAGGTTGCGGGCGCGCAGCGCCTCGGTCTCCTGACCGGAAGCGACGGATTCGGTGAGTACGTCGAAGGCCTCGACGGCGCCGTCCCGCTCCACCGGTCTGACCTCGGCGGCCTCGCGCCCGTAGCGCACCCGGTCGGTGAACTCGGCGGCGCACCAGAGGAGGTAGTCGTGGAACTCCAGCCGGGTCGGGAAGAACGACTTCTGGTTGATGAAGTCCGCCAGCCGGCCCCGGTCGTGCAGATAGCGCAGGAAGGTGAAGCGGCTGCTCGGGTCCCGCATGGTGGCCAGGTCCTTGAGGAACGACACCTGCATGGTGGTGCCCGGCAGCAGCATGCCCCGGTGCCAGCCGAACTGCTGCTGCCGCTCCACGAAGGCGGTGCGTATCGCGCGCCCGGGGCCGCACTGGGCGTTGTGCTCGTCGACCGCGATGGCCAGTGCCAGGTTGGCCGGCCCGAACCCGACGCCGACCAGGTCGACGTCCTGGTCCTGGTCGGGTCCGCTGCCGTGCCGTGCGGCGTTCGCGTGCCCTGCAGACATGCTCATCCTTTGTCTTGAGTCCAGCCCGGTGCCGGAAGGGTGCCCCGGTCAATGAGCCGGGGTGGGGCACCGGGCGCTTCGGGCCGCGCGAGACACCCAAACCCTTAGGTAAGGCTTGCCTAAGATGTCCTAAGGGGTGAAGGGTGTCAAGTCGGCCAAGGGGCAAACCGGGGCACGACCGGCGTATCGACGGCCGTGCCCAAGGGGGCGCTCTCAGCCCAGAATTGCCGGCAGCGCGGCGACCAGGCGGTCCACCTCGCCGGCGGTCACGGTCAGCGGCGGAGCCAGCCGCAGGACGGCCGGACCGACCGCGTTGACCAGGAAGCCGGCCTCCTGCGCGGCCGCCTGGGCCCGCCCGGCCACCGGCTCCGTGAGCACCACGCCGAGCAGCAGCCCGGCGCCCCGTACCCGCTCCACCAGCGGATGCCGGAGCTCCTCGATCCCCTCGCGGAGTCGCTGCCCGGTGTCCCGGACATGCACCAGCAGCCCGTCCGCCTCGATGGTGTCCAGTACGGCGAGCGCCGCCGCGCAGGAGACCGGGTTGCCCCCGAAGGTGGAGCCGTGCTGGCCGGGCGTCAGCAGTCCGGCCGCCGCCCCGAAGGCCAGCACCGCGCCGATCGGCAGCCCGCCGCCCAGCCCCTTGGCCAGCGCCACCACATCCGGCGCGATATCGGGGTCGGCCTGGTGGGCGTACCAGTGCCCGGTCCGCCCGATCCCGGTCTGGATCTCGTCCAGCACCAGCAGCGACCCGGCCGCCCGGGTCACCTCGCGGGCCGCCCGCAGATAGCCCGGCGGCGCCGGCACCACCCCGCCCTCGCCCTGCACCGGCTCCAGCACCACGGCGGCCGTGCGCTCGTCCACCGCGGCGGCCAGCGCCTCGGCGTCGCCGTAGGGCACATGGGCCACCTCGCCGGGCAGCGGCAGGAACGGCGCCTGCTTGGCCGGCTGCCCGGTCAGCGCCAGCGCCCCCAGGGAGCGGCCGTGGAAGCCGCCCGTCGCCGCCACCATCCGGGTCCGCCCGGTGCGCCGGGCCAGCTTGAACGCCGCCTCCATCGCCTCGGTGCCCGAGTTGGCCAGGAACACCCGGCCGCCGGGCCGCCCGTCGAGCGCCAGCAGCCGTTCGGCCAGGGCGATCGGCGGCTCGGCCGCGTACAGGTTGGACACATGGCCCAGCCGGCCGATCTGCCCGGTCACCGCCGCGACCACCGCCGGATGGGCGTGGCCCAGGGCGTTGACCGCGATACCGCCGGTGAAGTCCAGATACGCCCGGCCCTCGGTGTCCCACACCGTGGCCCCCTCGCCGCGCTCCAGCGCCAGCGGGGGAGTGCCGTAGGTGTCCATCATCACCCGCCGCCAGCGCTCCAGCGGCGGGGTGACAGGGGCGTCCGTCATCGGGCCGCCCCCGCCCCGGTGATGTCCGCCAGCGGGTTCCCCACCGGGTCGGGCACCACCACGGTGCCGGTGGAGTCGTCGGTGAACACCTCCCGCAGCAGGATGTGCGGGATCCGCCCGTCCAGTACGTGTGCCATCCGCACCCCGTCCCGGACCGCCCGCAGACACCCCTCCATCTTGGGCACCATCCCGCTGGCCAGCGTCGGCAGCAGCTCCTCCAGCTCAGCCGCGGTCAGCCGGCCGATCACCTCGTCCGACTCGGGCCAGTTGGCGTACAGCCCGGCCACATCGGTGAGCATCACCAGCTTCTCCGCGTCCAGGGCGCTCGCCAGCGCCGCCGCCGCCAGGTCGGCGTTGACGTTGTAGACCTCGCCGTGCTCGCCGCGCGCCACCGGGGAGACCACCGGGATGCGGCCGCGGTCCAGCAGCGCCCGTACGGTGTCCGGGTCCACCCGCACCACATCGCCGACCAGCCCGATGTCCACCGGCTGCCCGTCCACCCAGGCCGGGCGGCGCACCGCGGTCAGGGTGCGGGCGTCCTCGCCGGTCATCCCGACCGCGAAGGCGCCATGGGTGTTCAGCAGCGAGACGATCTCCCGCTGCACCTGACCCGCCAGCACCATCCGCACCACGTTCATCACCTCGGGGGTGGTCACCCGCAGCCCGGCGGTGAACTTCACCTCCAGGCCGAGACGGTCCAGCAGGGCGCTGATCTGCGGGCCCCCGCCGTGCACCACCACCGGCCGCAGCCCGGCGTAGCGCAGCGCCACCACATCCCGGGCGAAGGCCTGCTTCAGCTCCTCGTCCACCATGGCGTTGCCGCCGAACTTCACCACCACCGCGCGGCCGTGGTAGCGCTCCAGCCAGGGCAGCGCCTCCAGCACGGTCCGCGCCCGCGGCGCCCGGCCCTGGTGGTCGTCCATGGGTCTGTCCTCCGCCTCGCTCATGAGCTGTACGCGCTGTTCTCGTGGACATACGCGGCGGTGAGGTCGTTGGTCCAGATCTCCGCCGAGGCGTCACCCGCCTTCAGGTCCACGGTGACGGTGACCCGCCGCCCGGTCAGATCGCACTTCTCGCGCGCCTCCCCGGCCGCGCCGTCCCGGCACACCCACACCCCGTTGACCGCCACGTCCAGCCGGTCCGGGTCGAAGTAGGCGCTGGTGGTGCCGACCGCCGAGAGCACCCGGCCCCAGTTGGGGTCCTCGCCGTGCAGGGCGCACTTCAGCAGGTTGCTGCGGGCCACCGAGCGGCCCACCGCCACCGCGTCCTCCTCGGAGGCGGCGCCGGTCACCACCACGTCGATCTCCTTGGACGCCCCCTCGGCGTCCTGCACCAGCTGGCGGGAGAGGTCGCGGCAGACCGCCCGCAGCGCGTCGGTGAACTCGGCCGCGCCGGGCCGCTGCCCGGAGGCGCCCGAGGCCAGCAGCAGCACGGTGTCGTTGGTGGACATACAGCCGTCGGAGTCCACCCGGTCGAAGGTGGTGCGCACCGCCTCGCGCAGCGCCGCGTCCAGCGTCCCGGCGGGCAGCTCGGCGTCGGTGGTGATCACCACCAGCATGGTGGCCAGGCCCGGGGCGAGCATCCCCGCGCCCTTGGCCATCCCGCCCACCGTCCAGCCGCCCGCCCCGTGGGCCACGGCGGTCTTGCGGACGGTGTCGGTGGTCAGGATGGCGTCCGCGGCCGACTCACCGCCGCCGCTCTCCCCGGTGAGCTCGGCCACGGCCGCGTCCACCCCGCTCAGCACGGCGTCCACCGGGAGCCGCACCCCGATCAGCCCGGTGGAGCAGACCGCCACCTCCCGGGCGTCGGTGCCCAGCGCGGCGGCCGCTCGCTCGGCGGTCAGCCGGGTGTCCACGGCGCCCGCCTGCCCCGTACAGGCGTTGGCGCCGCCGGAGTTGAGAACGACCGCGGAGAGCCGGCCGTCGGCCAGTACCGCGCGCGACCAGCGCACCGGTGCGGCCTGTACCCGGTTGGAGGTGAACACCCCGGCCGCGGTGTACGAGGGGCCGTGGTTGACCACCACGGCGAGGTCCCGGTTCCCCGAGCTCTTGATCCCGGCGGCCACTCCACTGGCGGAGAAGCCCCGGGCGGCGGTCACGCTCATGGCGCCACTCCGTTCACGGTCAGCCCGGTGCCCTCCGGCAGGCCCAGGGCGAGGTTCATGGACTGCACCGCGCCACCGGCGGTGCCCTTGACGAGGTTGTCGATCGCGCAGACCACGGTCAGCCGGCCGACCGAGGGGTCCACCGCCAGCTGGAGCTGCGCGCTGTTGGAGCCCAGCACCGCCGCGGTGGCCGGCCAGCGGCCCTCCGGCAGCAGCCGCACGAACTCCTCACCGCTCAGCGCCTTCCGGTACGCCTCGCGGACCGCGCCCTCGTCCGCGCCGGGCCGCAGCCGGGCCGAGCAGGTGGCGAGGATGCCGCGGGCCATCGGTGCCAGCAGCGGGGTGAAGGAGACGGCGACGTCCTCACCCGCCACCGCGGAGAGGTTCTGCACCAGCTCCGGGGTGTGCCGGTGGCCGCCGCCGACCCCGTACGGGCTCATCGAGCCCATCACCTCCGCGCCCAGCAGGTGCGGCTTGAGCGCCCGGCCCGCGCCGGAGGTTCCGCTCGCCGCCACCACCACGGCCTCCGGCTCCACCAGTCCGGCCGCGAAGGCGGGGAACAGGGCCAGGGTGACCGCGGTCGGGTAGCAGCCGGGGACGGCGATCCGCCGGGTGGTGCGCAGCGCCTCGCGGGCGCCGGGCAGTTCGGGCAGGCCGTAGGGCCAGGTGCCGGCGTGCTCGGTGCCGTAGAACCGCCGCCAGGCCTCGGCGTCGCTCAGCCGGAAGTCGGCGCCGAGGTCCACCACCAGGGTGTCCGGGCCGAGTTCGCGGGCGAGCGCGGCGGACTGGCCGTGCGGCAGCGCCAGGAAGACCACATCGTGCCCGGCGAGCGCCTCGGCGCTGGTCGGCACGGTCACCCGGTCGGCGAGCGCGGGCAGCTGGGGCTGGGACTCGCCGAGCGGGCGGCCCGCGCTGCTGTGCGCGGTCAGGGCGCCGACGGTCACGCCGGGGTGCGCGGTGAGCAGCCGCAGCAGCTCACCCCCGGCGTAGCCGCTGGCGCCCGCCACGGCCGCGGTGAGGGTCATGGAGGCGTTCCTCCTCTTTCGGGCACGGGTCCGCCCCCGGCCGCGCGATGGACCGGGGCGGGGGGAGCTGTGCGGGTGGGTGGGGCGGCTCCGCCGGGCGGGGGAGCCGGTGGTCGATGGGGGGCGGGGGTGGGGTGTGCGGCGGTGTCAGACCGCGGGGTCGCCTTGGGTGGGGGCCGGGGCGTCCGTGGCCGGGGCTTTCGTGGCTGCGGGCAGCAGCTGGGCGCCGGGCAGCACCCCGACCCCGTGCCGGGCCGCCCATTTCAGGGCGCCGGCCTGGCGTTCCGGGGTGAGGTCGGCGACCGCGTCGGAGGCGATGAAGACGGTCAGCCCGTGCATCACCGCGTCGGCCGCGGTCAGCAGCACGGTGTGCTCGGCCGGCAGCCCGCACAGCACCACCTGGTCGCGTCTGGCGGCCCGCAGCACCCGGCCCAGCCGGCTGCCGAGGAAGGCGTTGGGGTGGAGGTGGTCCACCAGGTGCTCGCCCACCCGCAGCGTCAGCGCCAACGCCGTAGCGGATCCGGCCTCCGGTGCCTCGGGCCCGTGCCGTACGCCGTGCACCACCAGCAGCCCCCGCGCGGCGGCCCGCTCCCTCAGCGGCCCTACCGCGGCGGACAGTTCGGCCGCGACCGGCTCCGGCAGCACCGCTCCGGGGTCCTGGTCGAGACCGAGGACGACCAGCGCGGCGCGGCCCGGTTCGGGCAGCCGTACCGCTTCGGGCGGCGGTATGCCGTCCTCCCCGGACAGGGGGTGCGGCGCGGCGGTCGACGGACCCATACGACTCCTCGCTGGTGGCGCGGTGGACGGGAGGCGGCGCGACCCGCGGAGCGCCGGTCGGCGGCCTACGGGGTACGCGGCGCCGGACGGGCGCACCGGATGGCGGCACACGGCTGGCGCAACGGAACTTAGGTTAGCCTAACTTCGCCCGGCCGGCGGAAGGGCCAGGTCCTAAGCGGCCGGGGCGCTCACCCGGCGGCGGGCGTACGCCCCCGGCGTGGAGCCGAAGTGGCGCCGGAAGGCCAGGATGTAGCCGTTGGTGGAGACAAAGCCCACCCGGGCGGCCACCGTGCCGACCAGCAGGCCCTGCGCCAGCAGGTCCAGCGAGCGGTTGAGCCGCACCCGGGTGCGCCACTCGGAGAAGGCGAGCCCGGTCTCCGAACGGAACGCCCGGCGTAGGCTGGTGGAGCTGACGTACAGGCCGGCCGCCCACTCGGTGGCGGTGCGCTGGTCCTGCGGGTGGCGCAGCAGCTCGCCGGCGACCGCCCGGGCCGCGCCGCTCACCGGCTGCGGCAGCGGCAGCGAGTCCCGGTGGCCGGCGGTCAGCGCGGCGAACACCCGCGGGTCGTCCGGCTCCGGGCGCGCGGTGCGGGTCCGGCCGAGCAGCAGCCGCCGCTGGGCCTCGCCGACGTTGACCCGGGTGGCCCGGGCGTACGGCAGGTCGCGGTCGGCCGCGAAGTCCTCGGTGACCACCAGGGAGTCGGGGTCGTAGCGCGCGCTGTGCGGTACGCCGGCGGGCACCCACAGCGCCACCGCCGGGGACAGCTCGTGGTCCCGGCCCTGGGCGCTCACGGTGATCCGGCCCACCGGGGTCCACAGGAACCGGTGGAAGTCGTACACCCGCAACCCGTGCCCGACGGCCGTCACATGGCCGTCGCCGAACCGCTCCTCGTATCGTCCGATATGCCCGGCCTGCACCGCATGCCGCACCATGCCAGTCCAACCCCCTTGAAACGGCGGGGCCGAGGCTTCGGACCCCACATATGATCGGTCCGCCTCCCTGTTGGATCGGCGGAATTAAGGTTAGGGTAACCTAACCCACCGAGCCGATGCGTAAGGAGCCGAGGAAAACCACATGACCGATACGTCCCCACCGGTGACGTCCGCCCCGCCACTGGCCCGGACCCGCTCCTCGCGCGGCGCCACCGTGGCGGTGCTGGCCCTCGCCGCGCTGGCCGCCACCCTTGTCGCGGGCATCGCCCTCGGCGCCCGCGACATCTCCGCGGGCGAGGTCGTCAGGGTCCTGCTGCACCCCGGCGGTGAGACGTTCAACTCCCATGTGCTGTGGACCGACCGGATCCCGCGGACCTTCCTCGGCCTGCTGGTCGGCGCCGCGCTCGGCGCCTCCGGGCTCATCATGCAGGCGCTCACCATGAACCCGCTCTCCGATCCGGGCATCCTCGGTGTCGAGCAGGGCGCCTCGCTCTTCGTGGTCCTCGGCATCCTGTTCCTCGGAGTCACCGGCGTCCAGGGCTACTTCTGGCTCGCGCTGGCCGGTTCCGCCTGCGCCGCCGCCCTGGTCTACCTCATCGGGACCCGCACCAACACCGGCTCCACCACCATCGGACTGGTCCTCGCCGGGGTCGCCATGGGCGCCGTGATGTCCTCCCTGATCACCCTGCTCGTGGTCCGCGACCGGGTGGCCTTCGCCCATCTGCGGGCCTGGTCCGTCGGCCAGCTCACCGGACGGTCCGAAGCCCTCGGCCAGATCCTGCCGTTCGCGATCGCGGGCCTGCTGCTCGCGCTCACCCTCGGCCGCACCCTCAACGTCCTCGGCCTCGGCGACGAGGCCGCCCGCGGACTGGGCGTCAAGGTCGAGCGGGCCCGGCTCACCGCGGCCGCCGTCGCCGTGCTGCTCTGCGCCGCGGCCACCGCCGCCATCGGCCCGGTCGCCTTCGTCGGACTGGTCGGCGCCCATGTCGCCCGGATGCTCGTCGGCGCCGACCACCGCTGGTCGCTGCCGGTCGCCATGGCCACCGGCGCCGTACTGCTCACCGTCTCCGACACCGCCGGCCGGCTCATCCTGGACCACGGCGAGATCCAGGTCGGTGTGATGACCGCCGTCGTCGGCACCCCCTTCTTCGTATGGCTCGCCCGCCGCCGCGACCTGGTACGGGTGTGATGACCGTCCTCGACACCCGGGCCACCGCCCCGGACTCCGCCGCCGCGCCCGCGCTCGCCGCCGCGGCCCGCCTGCGCGCCGTCCGCCGCGCCCGCCACCGCCGTACCGCCCTGGTCTGCGCGGCCCTCGCCGTGCTGCTGGTCGCCTTCACCGCCGCCGCGCTGCTGATCGACCTCAACGGCGTCCCGGCGAGCGAGGTGCTGCCCGCCGCCCTCGGACTGCGCGAAGGCCTCGCCGACTACCTGGTGTTCCAGCTGCGGATGCCCCGCACCCTGGCCGCGCTGCTGGCCGGCGCCCTGTTCGGCCTGGCCGGCGCGCTCTACCAGCGGCTCATCCGCAACCCGCTGGCCACCCCCGACATCGTCGGCATCTCCGCCGGCGCCAGCGCCGGGGCCGCCACCGTGCTGCTGCTGGCCCCCGCCGCGTACATCGTCGGCGCCCCGGTCGCCGCCATCGCCGGCTCCTTCGTCCTGGTAGCCGCCGTCCAGGCGCTCAGCTGGCGCGGCGGGCAGGTGGACACCTACCGGCTGATCCTGGTCGGCATCGGCCTGAGCGCGGTCTGCGTCGCCTACACCAACTACCTGTTCACCATGGCCGAGGCCAACGACCTCGCCATCGCCATGCGCTGGACCATCGGCTCCACCAACGCCGCCGACTGGGACGGGGTCACCACCCTCGCCGTGGGCCTGGCCTGCTGCCTCCCGCTGGCCGTCTGGCTGAACCGCTCGCTCACCGCCATGGCGCTCGGCGACCAGCTCGCCACCGGCCTGGGCACCCGGGTCAACCCGGCCCGGGTCGCCGTGCTGCTGCTCGGCGCCGCGGCCGCCGCGCTCGCCACCAGCGTCGTCGGCCCCATCGGCTTCGTCTCCCTGATCAGCGGCCCCATCGCGGTCTGGCTGGTCGGAGCCGAGCGCTCGGTGATGCTGGCCGCCCCGGTCGGCGCCGCCATCGTCATCGGCGCCGATGTGCTGGCCCTGCACGCCCCCCTGATCAGCCCGGTACCCACCGGGGTCCTCACCGCGCTGCTGGGCGCGCCCTACTTCGTCTGGCTGATCCTTCGGCGCGGACAGGGAGCCTCGTGACACACCCACTGGAAGCCCGCGCCATCGCCGCCGGCTACGGCAAGCGCCTCGTCATCGACGGGCTCGACGTGCAGATCGCCGCCGGGAAGATCACCGCCCTGGTCGGGCCCAACGCCTGCGGCAAGTCGACCCTGCTGAAGTCGGTCGCCCGGCTGCTGCCGCTGGCCGCCGGATCGGTCCTCCTGGAGGGCGCCGACATCCACGCCATGCCCACCCGGGACGTGGCCCGCCGGCTGGGCATCCTGCCCCAGTCGCCGATCGCCCCCGAGTCCATCACCGTCGGCGACCTGGTCTGGCGCGGCCGCCACCCGCACCGCCGCTTCGGCGAACGCCGCACCGGCAAGGACGACATCCTGATCGCCGAGGCGCTCGCCGCCACCGGCACCGCCGAACTGGTCGACCGCCCGGTGGACCAGCTCTCCGGCGGCCAGCGCCAACGCGTCTGGATCGCCCTCGCCCTGGCCCAGGACACCCCCACGCTTCTGCTGGACGAACCGACCACCTACCTGGACATCGCCCATCAGATCGAGGTGATGGACCTGCTCGCCGACCTCAACGAGAAGGCCGGCAAGACCATCGTCCTCGTCTCCCACGACCTCAACCAGGCCGCCCTGTACGCCTCCACCATCGTCGCCATGCGCGATGGCCGGATCATCCGCCAGGGCCCGCCCGAAGAGGTCCTCGACGCCCGCACCGTCGCCGAGGTCTTCGGTCTCGACTGCGTCGTCGTACCCCACCCTCGCACGGACCGGCCGCAGATCTTCCCGCTCGGCCGCCGTCACGCACCACAGGAGAACAGCTGATATGAACCGCCTCGCCAGACCCGCCCTCCGCCGCGGCACCGTGCTCGTCGCCGCGGCCGTCTGCGCCACCCTGGTCGCCGGCTGCGGCTCCGAGGACAAGGCCAAGGACGACCAGTCCCAGGAGAAGGGCAAGGGCGGCGCCTCCGCCGGCGCCTTCCCGGTCAGCCTCACCAACGCCTGGGGCACCGCCAAGGTCGAGAAGAAGCCGGTCAAGGTCGCCACCGTCTCCGACGGCGACACCTCCATCGCGCTCGCCCTCGGCCTGGTCCCGGTCATCACCCCGGACGTCGAGGACGGTTCGCCCTTCCCCGAGTACAAGCAGAAGGCGCTCGACAAGCTCGGCGGCGGCAAGCCCAAGACGTACGACGACACCGACGGCACCGACTTCGAGGCCATCGCCGCCGCCCAGCCCGACGTCATCCTGGGCATGAACACCTGGCAGATGGACAAGGAGTACGCCAAGCTCTCGCCCATCGCCCCGGTCGTCACCTACGGCAAGAAGGAAGAGGCCGACACCCTCACCTGGCAGGAGCGCCTCAAGGGCGCCGCCAAGGCGCTGGGCCTGGAGGAGAAGGCCGAGGAGGTCATCGCCGCCAACGAGAAGGCGCTCGCCGACGCGGCCAAGGCCCACCCCGAGTTCAAGGGCAAGACCTACACCTACGCGATCGTCCACCCCGAGCAGCTGAGCTACGGCTCCTACGCCGCCCAGGACCCGGGCGTCTTCGAGCAGCTGGGCTTCACCAAGGCGCCCGCCGCCAAGAACTACAGCCCCAACAAGAACGCCGTCTCGCTGGAGAACCTGGACGAGCTGGAGGCGGACGTCCTGCTGATGACGTACCCCTTCGGTGACAACGGCCTGCTCAGCGCCGACGAGCTGGAGAAGAACAAGCTCTACCGCTCGCTGAAGGTCGTCAAGGGCAACCACGACACCGTCATCCCCTCCGCCAACGGCCTCGCGGTCGCCATGGCCTACCCCGACGCGCTCAGCGCCTCCTGGGTGGTCGAGAACCTGACCCCCATCCTGGCCAAGGCCGTCGCCGGCAAGTAAGCCGACCGGCGTCCGGGCGTACCGCCATACACCCGGCCGCCACCGGGCGGGCCGGGCCGCCGGAGCACCCCTCCGGCGGCCCGGCCCCCGCCTGCCCGCGCCCTCCGCCCCACCCCGCGCCGCCGCGGACCTCCCGAGGCCGCCGCGTACGAAGGAGCATCACCATGCCCACCCGCAGCCCCCGTTCGGTCGCCACCTTCCCCATCGTGCTCAGGGAGCTGACGGTGCTGCGCGCCGAGAACCTGACCCCCGGCATGCGGCGGATCACCCTCGGCGGAGAGCAGCTGCACGCCTTCCACCGCGACGGCTTCGACCTGCCCGAGCTGCGCACCGAGGGCTTCGACGACCATGTGAAGTTCTTCTTCGCCGACGAGGAAGGCCGGCTGGTGCTGCCCCGGCAGAACACCAGCAGCCTGGACTGGCCCGACGACGGCCGACCCGTCGCCAAGGACTACACCCCGGTCCGCTTCGACCCGGCCGCCGGTGAGATCGACTTCGACTTCGTACGCCACGAGGGCGGCGTCGCCTCCACCTGGGCCGAGCAGGCCAAGCCCGGCGAGAGCGCCTGGATCGCCGGCCCCAAGATGTCCCACAGCCACCCCGAGGGCGCCGACTGGATCCTGGTCGCCGGCGACGAGACCGCGCTGCCCGCCATCGCCCGCTGGCTGCACGAGATGCCCGAAGGCACCCGCGCCAAGGTGCTCATCGAGATCGGCGAGGACAGCCACCGCCAGGAGCTGCCCACCCGCGCCGACGCCGACATCACCTGGCTCTCCCGGAACGGCGCCCCGGCCGGCACCACCGACCTGCTGGAGCAGGCCGTCCGGGAGCTGGAGTGGCTGCCCGGCACCGTCTTCGCCTGGGTCGCCGGCGAGGCGATCTCCCTCAAGGGCATCCGCCGCCACCTCGCCGCCGAGCGCCAGGTGCCCCGCGACCACACCCACATCACCGGCTACTGGCGCCGCACCGCGCCCCCCGTCGCGGCCGTCTCCGAGGACACGGCCGCCACCGCCGTCGAGGAGGACGAGGACGACGACGCCCATGAGCGGCTGCACGCCCTCACCGACCTCGCCCCCGGCTACGCCATCCGCGCCGCCGTCACCCTGGGCCTGTTCGAGCTGGTCGAGTCCGGCACCCGCACCCTGGACGCCCTCCACCAGGCCACCGCCGCCGACCGCTCCACCCTGGCCGCGCTCCTCAGCTACCTGGTCTCCCTGGACGTGCTGGACGGCGACGCCGACGGCTACCGGCTCACCCCGATCAGCGAGGAGCTGGTCGAGGACGACCACTCCGCCGACGAGTACCACCTGGACGGCGCCGAGGCCCACCTGGACGCCTCGCTCTCCGGGCTGCTGCACACCCTGCGCACCGGCGAGGCCGGCTACCGCACCTCCGCCGGACTGCCGCTGGCCGCCGCCATCGCCCAGGACGACCACCTGGCCGGCACCGCCCGCGCCGCCATCGAGGAGGAGGCCCGCTGGATCGCCCCCGGTGTGGTCCGCGCCCACGACTGGGCCTCCGTCCCCGCGCTCACCGCCACCGGCCATGGCTCCGCCACCGTCGTCAACGCCCTGGTCAAGGCCTTCCCCGAGCTGAAGGTACGGATCACCGCGCTGCCCTCCGCGCTGCGCGCCGTCCAGGACCGGATCCTGGACACCGACGTCCTGCCGAAGGTCGAACTCACCCCCGCCACCGGCCCCGTCCCCGCCCGCCCCGACTCCGTCCTCCTCATCTCCCGCCTGCTGGAGCAGCTCGCCGACGAGGACGCCGTCCAGGTCCTCGCCGAGGCCGGCGCGGCCCTCCCCGAGGGCGGCACCCTGCTGCTGGTCGAGCCCACCACCCCCGCCGACACCGACGACGTCGACGCCGTGCTGCACCACCTCCGCCTCAAGTGCGCCTTCGGCTCCGGCGTCCGCGACGAGGCCCACCTCACCGCCCTCGCCGAGCGCGCCGGACTGACCGTCCACGCGGTCACCGACATCGGCTGGGACAGCCGCATGTGGCGCCTCACCCCCGCCTCCTGACCCCGGCGCCGCCCCGCCGTCCGGGTGGTTCCCGCCACCCGGACGGTATGCGGCCGCCCCGACTGTTGCCGCGGTGTTGCGGCTTCCTGTCGGTCGGGCGCTTTCCCTTCCCCGCCCGTCGTCGCCCTCCCTAGGGTCCGACAACGGGCCGCTCCCCAGGGCCTGTTCCCCCGCCCCCGCCCGAGGAGCCCCATGCCCGGCAGCGTCCCCCCGGAGTCCGCCTACGACCGGCGGCGGCTGGGCCAGTGGACCCGGTCCGAGGCCCGTACCGCGGGAGTGGCCCGGCGGGATCTGCTACGGCTGGTGGCCGCCGCCGGGGTCGCCGTCCCGCTCGGTGCGCAGGCCGCGCCCGCCGCAGCCGTCCCGGCCCAAGCCACCGCCCCCGCCGCGCCCGGGATCGTCAAGCCGCTGCCGCCGGAGCTGTTCACCCTCCGCGGCACCAATGCCGAGACCCGGTTCGCCGCCCTGCGGGACACCGGCCACCACACTCCCACCGACCGGTTCTTCGTACGGAACCACACCTCCACCCCGCTGATCGACGCCGCGGACTGGCGGCTCACCGTCTGGGGTGACGGACTGCGCGGCGGCCCGGTGCACTTCGGCTACGACGAACTGCGCGCCCTGCCCGCCCGTACGGCCACCGCCTTCCTTGAATGCGCCGGCAACGGGCGCAGCCACTACACCACCCAGCAGGGCCAGACGGTGTCCGGAACGGCCTGGACCCTCGGCGCCATCGGCGTCGGACGGTGGCGCGGGGTTCGGCTCGCCGAGGTGCTGCGCCGCGCCGGAATCACCCGGCGCGCCGTGGACGTGCTGCCCCGGGGGCTGGACGCCGAGGTGGTCAGCGCCGGGGTGAACCTCGGCCGGGTGCGCCGCCCGCTGCCGGTGGCCAAGGCGCTGGACGACGCGCTGCTCGCGTACGAGCTGAACGGGGAGCCGCTGCCACCCGACCACGGCCACCCGGTCCGCCTGGTCGTCCCCGGCTGGATCGGGATCTCCTCCATCAAGTGGCTCGGGGACATCGAGGTCAGCGACACCCCGCTCTACACACCCTGGAACACCGACCTGTACCGACTGTTCGGCCCCGACCATCCGGCCGAGGGCAGCGCCCCGCTCACCCGGCAGACCCTCAAGAGCGCCTTCGAGCTCGATGGGGGTGCCGAGTTGACCGCCCGCCGCCCGGTACGGCTCACCGGACGCTCCTGGTCCGGCGCCGCACCGGTGCACACGGTCCGGATCAGCACCGACGGCGGCCACCGCTGGCGCCGCGCCCGGCTCCATGACACCCCCCGGCGGAACACCTGGGTGCGCTGGTCCCTGGAGTGGACCCCGCCCGCCCCGGGCCCCGCGGTGCTGCTGGCCCGGGCGACGGACGGCACCGGCCGCAGCCAGCCGGACACCGCGGCGTACAACACCCAGGGGTATCTGTTCGACGCCGTGGTGCGCCACCCGGTGACCGTGGTCTGAGCCGGCCCGTACGGGTGGGGTCAGCCGGGGTGGCCGTCGGTGCGCAGCTCCTCGGGCAGCAGCGCGTCCGGGAACGACTGGTAGCAGACCGGCCGCAGCCAGCGGTCCACCGCCAGGGTGCCCACGCTGGTGGTGCCGGGCGCGGAGGTGGCCGGCCAGGGCCCGCCGTGCACCACGGCCTCGCAGACCTCGACCCCGGTGGGCCAGCCGTTCCACACCACCCGCCCCGCGCGCTCCTCCAGCACCGGCAGCAGCCGCCGGGCCATCGCCAGATCGTCATCCGCCGCCTCGTCCGCGTGCAGGGTGGCCGTCAACTGCCCCTCCATGCCCTCCAGTAGTGCGGTCAGTTCGCCGGTGTCCGACCAGCGCACCAGCAGGGCCGCCGCGCCGAACACCTCCCCGGCGAGGTCCGGCTGGGCCGCGTAGAGCGACCCCTCGCACTCCAGCACCACCGGCCCGGGGGCGTACGGGCCCGGGCCGGGCACGCCCCGGGCCACCACCGCGACCCCGTCCACGGCCGCCCACCGCCGTACCCCCTCGGTGAAGGCGCCGGTGATGTCCGGGGTGAGCATCACCTGCCCGGTCGCACCGGCGAGCGCCTTCGCGAGTGAGGTGCGGAAGGCGTCCCCCTCGGGCCCGGTCGGCACCAGCAGCAGCCCGGGACTGGTGCACAACTGGCCCGCGCCGGTGGTGAGCGAGGCCGTGTACGCCTCGGCCAGCGCCATCGGATCGGCCAGTGCCCCGGGCAGCACCACCACCGGGTTGACGGCGGACATCTCCGCGTACACCGGGATCGGCACCGGCCGTTCGGCGGCGGCCGCCAGCAGGGCAAGCCCGCCGGAACGGGAGCCGGTGAACCCCACGGCCATGATCCGCGGATCGCGCACCAAGGCCTGGCCGGTCCCGCTGCCCCGGCCGACCAGCAGCGAGAAGACCCCCTCGGGCATCCCGGTGCGCCGGGCCGCGGCGGTGACCGCGCGGGCCACCAGTTCCCCGGTGCCGGGGTGCGCCGGATGCGCCTTGAACACCACCGGGCAGCCCGCCGCCAGGGCGGACGCCGTGTCACCGCCCGCCACCGAGAAGGCCAGCGGGAAGTTGCCCGCCCCGAACACGGCGACCGGACCGACGGGCACCCGGCGCAGCCGCAGATCGGGCCGGGGGAGTGGCCGGCGCTCGGGGAGCGCGGGGGTGAACCGGGCCCCGGCCACCTCCCCGCTCCGCACCAGCTCGGCGAACATCCGCAACTGCGCGCAGGTACGGGCCCGTTCGCCGGTCAGCCGGGGCAGGGGCAGCCCGGTCTCGACCGCCGCGAGCTCCAGCAGCCCGTCCCCGAGCGCCTCGATCTCCTCCGCGCAGGCATCGAGGAAGGCGGCCCGCCGCTCAGCGGGAAGGGCGCGGTACGGGCGCGCGGCGGAGGCGGCCAGCCCGGCGGCCTCCGCGACCCGCTCCGGCGAGGCGTCCCGCAGCGGCGGGCCCCAGACCTCCCCGGTGGCCGCCCTGACACCCCGCCAGACGGGGCCGGTGCCGGGCACCTCCCGCCCCGCCAGGATCGAGTGACCGGTGTGCGGGGCGACGCCCCCGTCTGTCATCTCCACCACCTGTGCTCCGCCTCTCTTGTCGATGGGCTGTCGTTGCCGTGCTCTTGTGAGCACCGGAGGACGGCTATAGCGTACGCACTGGCATGTGACATTGCACAGAGCTCGGGGAAGTGCGAGGAGAGGAGGCGGTGGCCCTGAAGGTCGTCATCGTGGGAGCCGGAATCATCGGCGCCGCCTGCGCCTACCATGCCGCCTCGGCCGGGCTGGACGTCACCGTCCTGGACCGCGGCCCGGTCGGCGCGGGCACCACCAGCCGCGGTGAGGGCAATGTCCTGCTCTCCGACAAGGAGCCGGGCCCCGAGCTGGAACTCGCCCGGCTGAGCCGGACGCTGTGGGACGAGGCGGGGGAGGAGCTGGGGCCGGAGACCTTCGAACTCCAGGCGAAGGGAGGCCTGGTCGTGGCCAGTACCCCCGAAGGCCTCACCGCGCTCGGCGCCTTCGCCGCCCGGCAGAGGGCGGCCGGAGTGCGCGCCGAACCGGTGGACAAGACAGTCGAGTGGGAGCCGCATATCGCTCCCGGGCTGCCCGGCGGCGTCTACTACCCGCAGGACGCCCAGGTGCAGCCGGTCCTCGCGGCGGCCGCGCTGCTGCGGGCCGCCGTACGGCACGGGGCGCGGCTGCTCACCGGGGAGGCCGCCGCCGCGGTCACCGGCCGGGGCGGACGGCTCACCGGAGTGCGCACGGCGGACGGACGGGTGCTGCCCGCCGAGGCCGTCGTCAACGCCGCCGGGACCTGGGGCGGCGAGCTGGGCCGCCGACTCGGCGCACCCCTCACCGTGCTGCCGCGCCGGGGCTTCGTCCTGGTCACCCAGCCGCTGCCGCCGATGATCCGGCACAAGGTCTACTCGGCCGACTACGTCGCCAATGTGGCCTCCTCCGGCGCCGGTCTGGAGACCTCCTGCGTGGTGGAGGGCACCCCGGGCGGCACCATCCTGATCGGCGCCAGCCGTGAACGCGTCGGCTTCGACCCGGCGTTGGACTCGGCGGTGGTAGCCCGGCTCGCCGCGGGGGCCTGCGCGCTCTTTCCCTTCCTCCGGGACGTCCAGCTGATCCGCGCCTACCGCGGCTTCCGCCCGTACTGCCCGGACCATCTGCCGGTCATCGGACCGGACCCGCGCGCCCCGGGGGTGGTGCACGCCTGCGGCCACGAGGGCGCCGGCATCGGGCTCGCCCCCGCCACCGGCGCCCTGGTGACGGCCCAGCTGCTCGGCCGCCCCTGGCGGGGCGCCGACCCCGCCGCGTACTCCGCCCTGCTGCCCGACCGCTTCCTCACCCCTTCCACACCCCCTTCCTCACCCCCCGGAGGTGCACCCCGGTGCAACCGGTGAACCGCATCCTCGTCGACGGTGAGCCGCTGGGCTTCACCGAGGGCCAGACCGTGGCCGCCGCCCTGGTGGCCGCCGGCCGGGTCGCCTGGCGCACCACCCGCACCGGCGGCCGCCCACGCGGGATCTTCTGCGGGATCGGCGTCTGCTTCGACTGCCTGGTCACCGTGGACGGAGCCACCGGCCGGCGCGCCTGCCTGGTGCCCGCCCGCCCCGGGATGACCGTCACCACCCGGGAGGACGGCGATGGGTGAGCCGGTGGACCTGATCGTGGTGGGCGCGGGCCCGGCCGGGATGGCCGCGGGCGCCACCGCGCTGGCCGGGGGGCTGCGGGTGGCGCTGGTGGACGCGGGCACCACCGTCGGCGGCCAGTTCTGGCGGCCCCCGCCCGAGCACGCCCGGACGCCGATCCCGGACGCGGACCCGCACCAGGGGGCGCGTACCCACCGCGCGCTGCGCCGGGCTCTGGCAGAGGGCCGCGCACAGGGCCGGCTCCTCCTCCATCTGGCGCATCCCGTGTGGTCGGTGACCCGGGACGGCGAGGGCTTCGCGGTGCACGCCGTCGACCGGAGCCGGGACGGGGCGGAGTGCGCGGTCACCGTGCGCGCGCCCCGGCTGCTGGTGGCGACCGGGGCGTACGATCGCCAACTGCCGTTTCCCGGCTGGGAGCTGCCCGGAGTGCTCACCGCCGGCGGGCTCCAGGCGCTGTTGAAGGGCGGCGGGGTGGCGGCGGGCAGGCGGGTGGTGCTGGGCGGCACCGGCCCGTTCCTGCTGCCGGTCGCCACCGGCCTGGCGGCCCATGGTGTCAAGGTCGTCGCGGTCTGCGAGGCCGCCGGTCCGCTCGGCTGGCTGCGGCACCCCGGGCCACTGCTGCGCAACCCCGCCAAACTGGCCGAGGGCGCCCGCTACGGCGCCGCGCTCGCCCGGCACCGTATCCCCGTTCTCCCGCGTACCGCGATCACCGCCGCCGAGGGCACCGACCGCGTCACCTCGGTCACCCTCGCCGCCCTGGCACCCGACGGCACCCCCCGCCCGGGCACCGAACGGCGTGTCGAGGCCGACGCCGTGGGCGTGGGCTGGGGCTTCGCCCCCCAGCTCGATCTGCTGATCCCGCTCGGCTGCGCCCTGGTCCCCGCCCCGGACGGCAACGCGGTCGCCGCCGTGGACGACGGCCAGCGCACCAGCGTCCCCGGGCTCTACGCGGCCGGGGAGGTGTGCGGCGTCGGCGGGGCCCCGCTCGCGGTAGCCGAGGGCCACCTCGCCGTCGCCTCCGTCCTCGCCGACCTCGAAGCCGGAGCCGGAGCCGGAGCCGTAGCCGAGGCCGGACCCGAAGCCGGAACCGAAATCGATACCGGAGCCCGTCCATCGGTCAACACCCCCCGACGTATCGCTGCCCTGCGCGCCCGGGCGCGCGCCCACCGGGCCTTCGCCCGGGCGATGGCCCTCGTGCACCCCCTGCCACCCGCCTGGGGATCCTGGCTCACCGACCGGACCGTGGTGTGCCGCTGCGAGGAGGTGACGGCCGACCAGGTCCTCGCCGCCCGCAACGAGCACGGCGCGCAGGACCACCGGCAGGTCAAGCAGCTCACCCGGGCCGGCATGGGGTGGTGCCAGGGCCGGATCTGCGGGCCCGCGGTGCACTGCCTGGCCGCCGCCCCGGGCCCGTACACCCCGACGGAGCGGCTGATCGCCACCCCCGTCACCCTCGGCGCGCTCGCCGACCTGGACACCGACCGCGGCGCCGCGGACCGGTAGGAAACGACCCTCATGCGACACCCCTCATCCGACACAAGGAGCCGTATATGCCGCCCACGAGCGACAGCCGCAAGCCCTGGCACGGGGTCGTCGTCGCGACCAGTCTGCCGTTCCACGCCGATCTGACCATCGACTACGCGGCCTACGGGGAGAACGTCGCCCAACTCGCCGAGCAGGGGGTGGACGGTGTCGCCCCGAACGGCTCGCTCGGCGAGTACCAGACCCTGACCTACGAGGAGCGCGACCGGGTCGTGGAGACGGCCGTCGCCCACGCCCCCGAGGGCTTCTCCGTGATGCCCGGCGTCGGCGCCTACGGGGCGCGGGAGGCCAAGCGGCACGCCGAGTTCGCCCGGGACGCGGGCTGCGGGGCGGTGATGTGCCTGCCGCCCACCGCCTACCGGGCCGACGACCGCGCGGTGCTGGAGCACTACGAGCTGGTCGCCTCGGCGGGCCTGCCGGTCACCGCGTACAACAACCCCGTCGACACCAAGGTGGACCTGCGACCCGAGCTGCTGGCCAAGCTGCACGCCGAGGGCTTCATCGTCGGCGTCAAGGAGTTCTCCGGCGACGTCCGGCGGGCCTACGAGATCGCCGAGCGGGCGCCCGGGCTCGACCTCCTCGTCGGCACCGACGACACCGTCCTGGAGGTCGGCCTGGCCGGCGCCAAGGGCTGGGTCGCGGGCTACCCCCAGGTCTTCCCCCGCGCCTGCCGCGCCCTGTTCGACGCGGTGCTCGCCGGGGACCTGGCCACCGCCCTGCCCCTCTACCGCCGGCTCCACCCGGTGCTGCGCTGGGACAGCAGGACCGAGTTCGTCCAGGCCGTCAAGCTCGGCCAGGACATGACCGGCCGGCACGGCGGCCGCTGCCGCCCGCCCCGGGGGCCCCTGCACCCGGAGACCGAGGCCGCCGTGCGCGCCGCGACCCAGGCCGTCATCGACGCCGGGACCGAGTGACCGTGCGCTCCACCGTCTGCTACCACGCCGTCGACTCGCACACCGAGGGGATGCCCACCCGGGTGATCACCGGCGGGGTCGGGGTGCTGCCCGGGGCGACCATGTCCGAACGGCGGCAGCGCTTCGTCGCCGAACGCGACGATCTGCGCACCCTGCTGGTGTGCGAGCCGCGCGGGCACGCCTCGATGTCCGGGGCGATCCTCCAGCCCCCGACCCGCCCGGACGCCGACTACGGGGTGCTGTTCATCGAGGTGTCCGGCTGCCTGCCGATGTGCGGGCACGGCACCATCGGGGTCGCCACGGTCCTCGTCGAGACCGGGATGGTCCCGGCCGCCGAGCCGGAGACCGTGGTCCGGCTGGACACCCCGGCGGGCCTGGTCACCGCCCGGGTACGGGTCTTCGGCGGCCGCGCCGAGTCGGTCACCCTGGAGAACGTCCCCTCCTACTGCCACGCCCTCGACCAGGTGGTGGACGTCGACGGGTACGGGCCGGTCCGCTACGACCTCGCCTACGGGGGCAACTTCGTGGCCTTCGTCCGGCTGGCGGACCTGGGCATCCCCTTCGCCCGGTCCGAGAAGCAGCGGATGCTGGACGCGGGGCTGGCCATCATGGAGGCCATCAACGGCAAGAACCCGGTGGTGCACCCCGAGGATCCCGCCATCGACGTCTGCCACCACGTCTATCTGGAGGCGCCCGGGTCCACCCCCGAGCACTCCCGGCACGCGATGGCCATCCACCCGGGGTGGTTCGACCGCTCGCCCTGCGGTACCGGCACCAGCGCCCGGCTGGCCCAACTGCACGCCCGGGGGCTGCTGCCGGTCGGCCGCGAGATGGTCAACGAGTCGTTCATCGGCTCCCGGTTCACCGCGCGGATCCTCGGTGAGACCGAGGTCGGCGGCCGCCCGGCCGTCCGGCCCTCGGTCACCGGACGCGCCTGGATCACCGGCACCGCGCAGTATCTGCTGGACCCGACCGACCCCTACCCGGCGGGCTTCGCCCTCTGACCGACGCCGACCGCACATCGGGGCCGCTCACCGTCGTCACGGTGAGCGGCCCCGGTTCGCGTGGCGCGCGCGGGGTGGTCAGTACCGCGCGGTCACGCCGACCCCGGCGAAGTCCCGCACCCCGTGCAGGGTGACGAAGTGGACGCCGGCCGGGGGGTCGGTGACGGTCAGGGTGTGGACGTTGCCCGCGCCGGTCGCCCGCTGGCTGTGGCGGGTGCTGGTGGCCCACTCGGTGGCGCTGTAGTACAGATCGGCGTCACCGGTGCCGCCGGAGGTGGTGAGCGTCAGCCGGGACACCCCGGGCGGCACCACCAGATAGAGGTAGTCATGTGCCCCGGCGGCCCCGGAGCGGCCGCCGCGCCGGCAGTCGCGGCCCAGCTCCCTGCTGTCCGCCCCGGTGCACTCGGGCGCCCCGGCGCCCCCGCAGTCACCGGCCGCGCAACCGGCCAGCCAGCCGTACCAGTCGGCGTCATAGCGGTTGCCGATGGTGCCGGTCAGATGGGCCCGGGCGGCGTTCCAGTCGCCCGAGCGGTAGTGGCCCAGCACCCGCGCCACATCCTCGGGGTGCCGCTCGACCATGTACCGCACGGCGAGATAGCCCCAGCGGTAGACCCGGGTGGTGTCATGGTCGTAGGTGGTGTCGAACAGGGTGCTCAGCGCATAGGTCCGCTTCCCGGCCTCGGCCGTCGCCTCCGGGTAGGGGAGTGACCGGTAGGAGTAGGAGACGTACTCGGCCAGGCCCTCGATCCACCAGACCGTCGGGGTGGTCATGCCCGCCTCGAAGTCGCCGTACATGTCGAACCGGCCGTCGAGGTAGTGGGTGTACTCGTGATTGAGGTTCCAGATCTGGAAGGCGGGGCGCAGCCACTCGGCCTCATAGGCGATGAACCGGGCCTGGTTGCCGGCGGCCGCCGGGTCGCCCTCCAGATACATCCCGCCGTTGTCGGTGCGGATGCCGTACATGGCCCCGGCATAGGTCCGGTAGTCGTTGCCGGAGTCGAAGACCACCACCTCCAGGCTCTCGTTGCGGTCGTCGGCCACCGGGCCGCCGTCCCCGGCGATCCGGTGGAAGTGGGCGTCCTGCCCGCGCAGCCCGGTGCAGGTGGCGGCGAGCTGCCCGGCGTCCACCGCCTGCGCCCGGATGGTGAGGCCCGGGCCGCAGGAGTGGGTCACCGGCAGGACGGCGGCCGCCAGTTTGGCCCGGAGGTCGCAGATCCCGTACGAGGAGCAGGAGGCCCGGTCGTAGTAGTCGGCCATCTCGGCGACCCCCACCCACAGCGGTGCGGTGGGGCCGGTGATGGAGCTCGCCTTCAGCAGCCCGGCCGCCAGCGGGCGCACCGTGGGCCGCAGCGCCGGGTGCTGGAGGAAGCGCCCGAGTTCCCGTCCGGCGTTGGCGGTCAGATACGACCGCTCGGTGCCGAGCAGCGCCCGGTTCCGTACGGCGAACGCGTGCAGCGACTCGACCAGCCGCGGATCCGACCGCACGGCCGCGACGAACGCGGTCAGCTGGTGCCCGCGGAAGGTCACGGTGTAGACGTTGTTGACCGCGTTCACCATCCACCAGGAGCTGTTCCACGCCGGGGTGTAGTCCGCCAGCAGCCGCCGCAGCACCGGTATGTAGCGGGCGTTCTCCTCGGCGCTGTCGATGAGCGTCACCGCCTCGGCGAGCGTCTGGCCGTTGGCGTCGCTGACGTCCCGTGAGCGCGGACTGGCGAAGAAGGCGTCCAGTCCGGAGCGGATCGCGGTCCGCAGGGCGCTGCCGTAGCCCCCCACGGTGTCCGGGGCGTAGTACTGCACGTAGTAGCCGGCGCGCAGATAGAGCACCAGCTGCGGCATCCCGGTGCCGGGGTGCCCGGGGTAGGCCGCCGACCCGTCCCGCAGCGCCTGGGCGACCGTGACCATCTGGGCTTCCCGGAACGCCCGTCGGGCGTGGTCGCCGGTGAGGCCGAAGAGCGTGTTGACGCAGTCGATCGGGGACGCCTTGATCTGGCGCACCAGCTCGGCGCCGGTCCGGCCGCTGAAGTCGGCGGGGTCGCAAGCGGCGGCCGCCGCCCCCTTCGCGGCCGGCGGCCGGGAGGCGGCGGTGCCCCCGTACTCCTGCCGGAGCGCGTCCTTGCTCGCCGTCAACGGCGGTATCCGGGACGGGTCCAGCCGCTCCCGGCCCGTGTGCGCGGCGTCGGCGGCGCCGGTCCGCCCGGTGGGCGCGGGCTCGGCGGCCGCCGGATCGGCCGGCCCGGTGGCGGGTGCGGCCGGACGGGCGTCCGGGGCGTCGGCTGCTGCAAGCGCGGGGCCGCCCGCGCCCAGGGACCAGGCCAGCGCCAGCGGCAGCACCAGCCCCAGACCTCTCCGTACCGATTCTCTCCGGACGAGTGGGTATCTCACTGCGCCTCCCATGAGGGGGTGGGGTCACGCGGCGCGTGACCGATGGGATGTGCGGAACCGTGCGAACCGTCAAGTCGGGGGAGTGGCCGTGCCCGTGAACGGACGGGCACACCGGCGGAGAGAGCACGCCCAGCGGTCCGTCGAAACAGCCGTTGGCATGACCACGACTTGACCTGTGACATGTACCATTGCACACGTGACATGGCTTGGGAAGTCGTCGTGCACATCGCCCGTCATGCACGGATCGAGGCCGCCACCCCATCGGGCAGCGGCCTCAACTCACCGGATCCGGCCGGTAGTCAGCGGTCTCCCGTCCCGTCCGCCCAGAGCGTGCGGATATGCGCGAGATGGCGGCGCATGCACTCCTCCGCCTCCGCGCCCCGGCCGGCCACCAGCAGGTCCAGCAGCTCGACATGCTCCCGGGCCGAGGCGACCAGCTGCCCGGACACGTTGAGATGCCCCAGCCCGTACAGCCGCGACCGTTTGCGCAGATCGGCCACCACCTCCACCAGATGGCGGTTGCCGCCCAGCGCCAGCAGCTCCAGATGGAAGCGGTGGTCGGCCTCCAGATACGCCAGTACGTCGCGCTCCTGCGCCGCCGTCACGATCCGCTCGGCCAGCGGGCGCAGGGCCTGAAGCTCCTCGGTGGACGCCGTCCCCGCCACCCGGCCCACCGTGGGCACCTCGATCAGAGTGCGCAGCTCGGTGAACTCGTCCAGATCACGGTCGGTCAGCTCGGTGATCCGGAAGCCCTTGTTGCGTACCGCCTCGACCAGGCCCTCCCGGGCCAGGTCGAGCATCGCCTCCCGGACCGGGGTCGCCGAGACACCGAGCTCCGCCGCCAGGGTGGGGGCCGAGTAGACGGTGCCGGGGCGCAGTTCACCGGCGATCAGTGCGGCCCGGAGCGCGTCCGCCACCTGGTCGCGCAGATGCGTCTGCACCGAGATGGCCCGCGATTGGAGATGGGGCATCCGCGCTCCTCCGAGCCGTCGTCCGGGTCGGCCCCACCCTACAATGTCACGTTGTCCCACCAGCCGGACGGCCCCGCGACGAACAACCGGACACCTCACCCCGCGCCCCCGCGGACAGCCGCGGTACCGGCCGCCGTACCGGCCCTCACCCACGCAGCCGCGCCATCCACGCCTCCACCTCGTCGGCCTGCCGGGGCAGAGCGGCCGACAGGTTCTCGTTCCCGTCCTCGGTGACCAGCAGATCGTCCTCGATCCGTACGCCGATCCCGCGCAGCTCCTCGGGCACGGTCAGGTCGTCGGGCTGGAAGTAGAGGCCCGGTTCGACGGTGAGCACCATGCCCGCCTCCAGGGTGCCGTCCACATAGGTGTCGGTACGGGCCTTGGCGCAGTCGTGCACATCCAGCCCGAGCATGTGCCCGGTGCCCGACAGGGTCCAGCGCCGGTGCAGCCCCAGCCGGTACGCCTCCTCGGCCGACCGCTCGCCGAACAGCCCCCAGGCGGCGAGGTGTTCGGCCAGCACCCACTGGGCGGCATCATGGAAGTCCCGGTACGCGGCCCCGGGCTTCACCGCGGCGATCCCGGCCTCCTGCGCCGCGTACACCGCCTCGTACACCCGGCGCTGCACCGGCCTGAAACGGCCGTCGACCGGCAGGGTGCGGGTGATGTCGGCGGTGTACAGCCGGCGGGTCTCCACCCCGGCATCCAGCAGCAGCAGTTCACCGGGGCGGGCCTCGCCGTCGTTGCGCACCCAGTGCAGCGTGGTGGCGTGCGGGCCGGCCGCGCAGATCGAGGCGTACCCCACGTCGTTCCCCTCCACCCGGGCGCGGGTGAAGAACGTCCCCTCCACCAGGCGCTCCGAGGTCGGCTCGCCCCCCGCCAGGATCCTCACCACGTCCTCGAACCCCCGCGCCGTGGCCTCGCAGGCGAAACGCAGCTCGGCGATCTCGAACGCGTCCTTGACCAGGCGCAGTTCCGCCAGCGCGGTACGGAAGTCCTCATCCCCCTCCTCCGTCACCCGCCCCTCCAGCGCGGCGTCCACCTCCGGATCCTCGCCGCGCAGCAGCCGGACCGGACCGCCGACCTCCCCGAGCCGCTCGGCCAGCGTCCGCACATCGCGGCAGGCCAGGGCGAGGAGCCGCTCGTTCTCGGTGAGGCTGTTGCGCCGCCCGTCCCACAGCTCCCCGTGGTAGTCGAGCCAGAACTCGCCGTTCTCCCGGTCGGAGCGCGGCCGCAGGTACAGCACCGCCCGGTGCCCGCCCCGCTCCTCCGGCTCCAGCACCAGCACCGCGCCCTCGGACAGGTCACCGGTCAGATAGGCGTAGTCCGAGGAGGGCCGGAACGGGTACGAGGTGTCGTTGGCGCGTACCTTCGGCAGCCCCGAGGGGACCACCAGCAGCTCCCCGGGGAAGCGCGCGGACAGCTCCGCCCGGCGCCGCGCGGTGTGCGCCGACTGCGCGGCGGGCGCCAGATCGCGGCGCTCGGTGTCGGCCCAGCCCTGCCGCATGTTCTCGGCCAGTTCGGGGCTCACCTCCCGGTACAGGCCGTTCCTGCGCTGCCTGTTCTCGTCCGGCTCCTCGGCCACGGCTGTCTCCTCTGCGACTCGGTGACGGATGCGGGCCCCGGCGGCTTTCGGATGGCGCGCACGCGCGGGGCCGGCGGCCCTCGGAGAGTTCCACGCCGCCGCAGCCCCCCACAACGGCCCAGCCCATAAGAGAACCCGCGCCGAGGCCATAACGCCCGCCCGGCCCCCTCCCCCCCGCCCCGGCGCATAATGGTCCGGTTTCCCGACCAGCGAGGGGTGTGCCGTGGAACTGGAGCTGCGCCATCTGCGGGTGCTCTGCGCAATCGCGGACTCCGGCAGCGTCGGACGGGCCGCCGCGGCGCTGGGCTACACCCAGCCCGCGCTGAGCACCCAGCTGCGCCGGATCGAGAAGCTGCTCGGCGAGGGACTGTTCCTGCGCGGCAGCACCGGAGTCGAACTGACCGCCTACGGAGTCGAGACCGTCAGCCGGGCCCGGGACGTGCTGGCCCGCGCCGACGCCCTCGCCCGGCGGCCCCACGAGGCCCCGACCCCCGGACGCACCCTGCGCCTCGGGGCCACCAACACCCCCGTACTGCCGTCCCTGCTGGACCGGCTCCGCGAGGGCCGCCCTGACCTCACGGTCTCCGTCTCCGGGGTGTACGCCACCGGGGAGCTCCTGGCGCTCGTCGAGAGCGGGGCGCTCGATGCGGCCCTCGCCGTCGACTACCCCGGCCTGCCGCTGCGGCACTCCCCGGCCCTGGCCCACCGGGCCATCAACACCGTGCCGGTCTTCGTGGCCATGCCCGCCGCCCATCCGCTGGCCCACCGGGTCGAGGTCCCGCTGGAGGAGCTGTCCGAGGACCGCTGGTTCGTCGCCGCCGACGACGGGGCCGGCTGGCCCGGCGCCTTCTACGACGCCTGCGAGGCGGCCGGCTTCCACCCCACCGGCGTCCATGAGTTCCATCTGCTGGAACAGCTCCAGTCGATGATCGCCCTGGGCCTCGGGGTGACCCTGGTGCAGCCCACCCTCCGCCCGGCCGACGGCGTCCTGGTCAAACCGCTGGCCGGTGACCCCCTCTGGCAGCGCCATCTGCTCCTCTGGCGCCGCGACACCGTCGAACCCCCGGTGGCCGAGGCCCTCCACCACCACGCTGTCCGCGTCCACCGCCACCTCCTGGCCCAGGCCCCGCACATGCGCAACTGGGTGACCCGGGCCTACACCACCCACGCCCGCTGAACCGAGCTGACCCTCAACCGCCCCCGCCGCCCACCTCCGTATCCGCATCCGCCCAGTCCCAGCTGTCGAAGTAGCCGGCCACCCCGGTACGGCGGGCCTCCGCCACCACCCGCAGCCGCGCGAAGTCCGTACGCGGCATCAGCGGCTCCCACCCGCCCAGCGGCAGCACCCGGGCCTCGTCGTGCTCCCGGGGATCCAGCACGATGCCCCGGAGCTGCGCGCCGCTGAGCCGGCCGCCGTCGAAGACCAGGCCCGTGGTGCTGTACGGCCATCCGGCCCCGGGCTGCCCGAACACCGCCGCCAGCAGCCGGGGCGGCCCGGCCGGCACCAGCCCCGTCTCCTCGCGGCACTCGCGCACGGCCGTCTGCCAGGGGCGCTCACCCGGATCCATGGTGCCGCCGACCAACTGCCAGGGATGCTCGGGGGAGTAGACCGAACGCAACTGGAGCGGCCGATCGTCCTCGTCGGTGAAGTACACACAGGCGAAGGCCGTCGCCTTCAGCACCGTCTCGGCGTACTGCTCGGGCGGCAGCCAGCCCGGCCGGTCCGCCTCGGGCGCACTCGTCGGGCCGGGCAGCGGGGCACGGTTCATTCCAGGTCTCCCTGTGGACGCGTCGGGTGGTCACCCGGCCCAACGAGCCACCAGGCCTTTCGGTCGTGTGCGAACCGTTCAGCGCCACCTGCAACCTCGGCGGAGGTCGCGCGTCTGTCAGTGCGAAGGGCCGAGTACGGAGCGCCGCCTCCGGGCCCGCCCGATCGATCGAGAGAACGAGGAACAGATGTCAGACAGCAGGAACCCGGCCGCGTCCCGGCCGTCGCGCGCCCGGCCCCGGATGACGGTGGCCCTCTCCGCCGTCGCGGCGGCCCTCGCCTTCGGCGGCACCGCGGCCGTCTCCTACGCCGACAGCTCCACGCCTCGCCCTGCCGGATCCTCCCCGGAGCGGCCCGCGACCCCGTCGCCCGCGCCGAGCCAGGCAACGCCCGCGCAGAGCACCGCCACGCCCACGCCCGCGCCAAGCCAGGCCACCCCCACCCCCACCCCCGCGCCGAGCGCCGCCAGCCCCACCCCCGCGCAGAGCCAGGCGACGCCCACGCCCGTACCGTCGGTGTCCGCCGCGCCGGTGCCCGCCTCGCCCGCCCCCGGCACGGGCGAGCCGGGGCCCGCGTCGGCGTCCCCCACTCCCGCCGACCGCTGACGGCCGCCTGAGTGTTCGCGATACCCGCCCCCACCCCCGTACGCCCTCTCCACGGTGTACGGGGGCTGCTGCGACGCCTCCGCGACGGCGACCGGGGCCTCCTCCCCGCCCCCGCCGCGGCCGACCTCACCGGCCGCACCGGCCCCGCCCGCCCCGCCGACCGCCGCCACCGTCCCGGTCCCGCGCCGGACATCGACCTGCTGTACCACCACCGCAGGCTGGCACTCGTACGGCTAGCCGTCCTTCTGGTGGACGACGTGCCCACCGCCGAGGACGTGGTGCAGGACGCCTTCACCGCCCTCTACCGGCGCCACGGAACCGCTCTTTCGGGCCTGGACGACCCGGAGGCGTATGTACGGCGCAGCGTGGTCAACGGGGCCCGTTCGGTGCTGCGCCGACGCCGCACCGTACGCGCCTACGTCCCGCCGCGGGCATCACCCGCCCCGCCGCCGGAGGAGGACGTCCTGCTGCGCGAGGAGCACCGGGAGGTGCTGCGCGCCCTGCGCCGGCTCACCCCACGTCAACGTGAGGTCCTTGTGCTCCGATACTGGTCGGACATGTCGGAGGCCGAGATCGCCGACACCCTCGGCCTGTCCCGCGGCGCGGTGAAGTCCACCGCGAGCCGTGCGCTGGCCGCCCTGGCCCGGCGACTTGAGGAGGCTTCGTGACCGGCCCGGAAGACCGGCTGCGCGAGGCGCTGCACGCCAAGGCCGCCTCGATCGGCTTCGAGGACCTGTCCCACCCCCGCCCGCCTACCGCCGCCCCGCGACCCGGCTGGATACTCCGCCACGCCCCCCGTGCCGGCGCACTCCTCGCCCTGGCCGCGGTGCTCGCCGCCGTCCTCCTCCTGCTCCCCGACACCCCGGCGCGCTCCCCGGCCCCCATGCCCGCCGGCCCCTCCCGCCCCACGCCCACCCCCACCGTCCCGTCCGACACCCCCACCCTCCCGGGTGCGTCCCCCTCGCCCGTCCCGCCGACCCCGTCCACACCGGCGCCGACGCAGTCCTAGGCCCGGGGCAAGACCCTCCTCCGTGAGGGCGGGCACCACGGGGTCCGTCGCGCCGGCGCGTTGCCGCCGACGAGCCGGGGGACAGGGCCGCGCTGGCCGACCGCGCCGCTCGGCGCCCGAGGACGCTGGAGGGGGCTGCCCCGCGGCACGCGCCTCGCTGTAGGCTGACCGAACCGCCCTTGACCTGCACGTACGCAGGCAGGGAGCCGAGTCACAGGAGCACTCCGATGCAGCGCACCATGTTCAAGTCCAAGATCCATCGCGCCACCGTCACCCAGGCCGACCTGCACTATGTCGGGTCCGTCACCGTGGACGCCGACCTCATGGAGGCGGCCGACCTGCTCCCCGGGGAGCTCGTCCACATCGTCGATATCGACAACGGCGCCCGGCTGGAGACCTATGTCATCGAGGGGGAGCGGGGCTCCGGCGTGATCGGGATCAACGGTGCCGCCGCACACCTTGTCCACCCCGGGGACCTGGTGATCCTCATCAGCTACGCCCAGGTGGACGACGCCGAGGCGCGGGCCCTGGTGCCGCGGGTGGTGCACGTCGACGGGGCCAACCGGATCGTGGAGCTGGGGACGGACGCCTCGGCCCCGGTGCCGGGCAGCGGCACCGCCCGCGACCCGCACGCCGTACCCGGGCCGCGCGGCTGACACCGGCGTATTCAGCCCGGAGAGCCCGACCGGTGGACGAGTGATCCTCTCGCGGGCGGGAACGCGGCGGGGGAGAGCCGGTACGGGTGGCGGGGCCGCCGCCCGTAGCGGGTCCGTGCGGGCGAAAGGCCCGTACCGCCACGGCCGAACCACCAGGGGAGTCGCCATGACCAACCCGTACCCCGACCCCGTCCCGCCCGCGCCCACGCCGGGCCCGGGTCCGGATCCGGCGCCGCCGACGCCGGTGCCGAGCCCGGGGCCGGGACCCCAGCCGGGCCCCGCTCCCAGCCCGGTCCCCGGCCCCGCACCCACCCCACCGCCGCACCCCGGCCCCCCGCCCGGCCCCGAGCCGGACCCCGTGCCCAAGCCCCCCGGCCCCGAGCCCGTGCCCGCCCCCGAGCCGGAGCCCGGCCCGGCCAGCTAGGCAGCCGGACACGGCCGGTCGCACCCGGGCCCCCGCCCAACAAGTCAGCCATCTCCCACTGGGCGAACGGCACCCGCACTCCGTCCGGTCGGGCCGGGCAGTATCTCGCCGAAGCCCTCTCGCGCCGCCTC
>NZ_JBEYXH010000043.1:0-60054 GCF_040644755.1 Streptomyces sp. NPDC046887 | reverse complement strand
GTACCGCTCGACGAGGTCGAGATCTCCATCCTCCGCTCGCTCGCCGTCCAGCTGCTGGAGCTGATCGGCCCGGGTGACGAGCCGCCGGTGGGGGAGGACCCGCTCGCCGGGCTGTTCCGCGAGGGCCCCAGCGAGCCGCCCTCCGACCCGGCGCTGGCCCGGCTCTTCCCCAACGCCTACGCGGACGACGACGAGGAGCTGCGCGCGGCCTCCGCCGAGTTCCGCCGGTTCACCGAGACCGATCTGCGGGACCGCAAGCGCGCCGACGTCCTCGCGGTGGTGCGCAACCTGGACGCCCTCGGGGCCGCCGGGGAGGGGGTGGCGGTGCTGAAGCTGACCGCCGACGACTCCCGCCACTGGCTGGGCGCGCTGAACGACCTGCGGCTGACCATCGGCACTCGGCTGGAGATCGCCGACGACGAGGAGAGCGACCGGCTCTACCGGCTGCCCGACTCCGATCCGCGCAAGCCGATGGTGATGGCGTACCTCTGGCTCGGCGCCCTCCAGGAGACGCTGGTCGAGACCCTGATGTAAGCCGCGCCGGGCCGCGCTCGGGCCTCGCGGGAGGTTCGCTGAGGCCGTGATGCGAGCCGCGGCCCGCCTCGCGGGCTGTTCGCTGAGGCCTCGATGTGCGTCGGGGGGTGTTCGCTCAGCGGACGCTCAAATCCGTATAACGATCGGATTACCAGACTGTCCCGGTGTGCGCCGCTACGGACACTTCTGTCCGCTTCTTTCGGTGAGCTGTGCCACAGTCGTATCAGTTGATCATCATCCTCGCCGTGATACACCTGCACGATCGCCCGGGCAACGCCACCCCTGTCGCCCGGGTGCGCTTCGCCGGCTGACCGCCGGCGGCACTCCATCCATATCCGGGGGGATCAGGACCTGGTCCGCTGCCGAGACAGTCGTCGGCGCGGATCAGCGTGGAGAAAGGCGCACCACACCATGGCCTCAGTGCAGGTCGACAAGCAGCAGGGCGGCGGCGACGCCGCGGGCACCGGGTCCGGCGAGGGCGAGGGCTACCAGCGGGGCCTGGGCGCCCGGCAGATCCAGATGATCGCCATCGGCGGCGCCATCGGGACCGGGCTCTTCCTCGGGGCGGGCAAGGCCATCTCCAAGGCCGGACCGAGCCTCATCCTGGCGTACGCCGTCGCGGGCCTCGTCATCTTCTTCATCATGCGGGCGCTCGGCGAGCTGCTGATGTACCGCCCGGTGTCGGGCTCCTTCTCGGAGTACGCCCGCGAGTTCGTCGGCCCCTTCGCCGGCTTCGTCACCGGCTGGACGTACTGGCTGTTCTGGGTGGTCACCGGCATCACCGAGGTGACCGCCGCCGCCACCTATATGACCTACTGGTGGAACATCCCGCAGTGGGTCTCCGCGCTGATCTTCACGATCATCCTGTACGGCGCCAACCTGATCTCCGTGAAGCTCTTCGGTGAGCTGGAGTTCTGGTTCTCCATGGTCAAGGTCACCGCCATCATCGGCATGATCCTGATCTGCGCCGGCATCCTCACCATCGGCTTCTCCGACGCCGGGGACACCGCCTCGATGACCCTGCTGTGGTCCGAGGGCGGCTTCTTCCCCAAGGGCATCGGCGGCACCGTGATGACCCTGCAGATCGTGATGTTCGCCTTCCTGGCGGTCGAGCTGGTCGGTGTCACCGCCGGCGAGTCCAAGGACCCGAAGACCACCCTGCCCAAGGCCATCAACACCGTGCCGTGGCGCATCGCCGTCTTCTACGTCGGCGCGCTGATCATGATCCTGTCCGTGGTGCCGTGGACCCACTTCCAGCCCGGCATCTCGCCGTTCGTCGCCGCCTTCGAGCAGATGGGCCTCGGCGTCGGCGCGGCCATCGTCAACTTCGTGGTGCTCACCGCGGCGCTGTCCTCCTGCAACTCCGGGATGTACTCCACCGGCCGGATGCTGCGCGACCTCGCCCTCAACGGCCAGGGCCCCAAGGTCTTCACCAAGCTGACCAAGACCGGCACCCCGCTGGTCGGCACCACCTTCTCCGCCGCGCTGATGCTCGTCGGCGTGTGGATCAACTACCAGTGGCCCGGTGACGCCTTCGACAAGGTCGTCTCCTTCGCCACCATCTCCGGCATGTGGGCCTGGATCATGATCCTGGTCGCCCAGATCCGCTACCGGGCCAAGGCCGACCGCGGCGAGCTGCCGCAGTCCGAGTTCAAGGCCCCCGGAGCGCCGTTCACCAGCTGGTTCGCCCTGCTGTTCATCTTCGGCGTGATCGTGATGATGGGCGTGGACGCCGAGGCCCGGGTCTCGCTGTACTGCGCCCCGCTGTGGGCGCTCATCCTGGGCGTCTCCTACCTGGTGCTCAAGCGCCGCAACCCCGAGGGCGCCGCCTTCAACCGCTGAGCCGGACCCCGGCCCCGTAGCGGTGCCGTGGCGAGCCGTATCGGCATTCGGGCCCTTCCGTACCACCGACTGGTACGGAAGGGCCCGTTCCGTATCCGTCGGGCCTGTTCCGTATTTCGTCGGGCCCGTTCCGTATCCGTTCGTCATCGGGCCGGCCCGGCCCAGAGCCGCGCCAGCTGGGCGTCCAGCACCTCCTCGGCGGCCCGCTCGGTGAGGTGCCCGACCAGTACCTGGGCGGTGAGCCCGTCCGCGAGCGCCAGCAGGGTCCGCGCCTCCCGCTCCGGGTCGAGCGCGGCGCCCGTGCCGCGCGCCACCGCCTCCTCGATCAGCCGGGCGAAGAGCCCCTGGAGCGCCGCGTACCCGGTGCGCAGATGTTCGGCGAGCGGTGGGCTCACCGCCGCCTGGGCGAGGAAGGCCAGCCAGATACGGGCCTCCGCCCGGTGCTCCGCGCGCACCAGCGCCACCTCGCCGGCCGCGTGCCCCAGCGCGGTGGCCGCCGACTGGGCCGGACCGGCGGTCAGCCGGGCGCGCACCCGGGCGATGATCCGCCCGCCGACCGCCTCCACCGCGAAGAGCAGCATCTCCTCCTTGGTGCGGAAGCAGCGCTGCACCGCCCCCAGGGAGATGTCCGCCCGGACGGCCACATCCCGCAGGGTCACCCCCTCCAGCCCGCCCTCCTCCGTCAGCGCGCAGACGGCATCGGCGATCCGCCGCCGTCGCTCCTCCTGGTCCACCTGCCTGGGCATGCCCCTCCCTCCTCCTGTATGGGCCTGTATGGGCTTTTTCCGATGCGAGCGTATCGGTACCGGGTTATGCTCGGCGCCACGAGGTTCCGATACGCGCGTATCGGGACGGGGTGCGGGACAGGGAGGCATGAGGATGTCATCGGGTACGGGGAGTGGGACGGCGGCGCTGTGGCGGTTGCCGGCCGTCGAGCAGGCGGCGGCGGTCCGGCGCGGTGAGGTGACCGCCGCCGAGCTGGTGGACAGCCATCTGGAGCGCGTCGCCGAGGTCAACCCCCGGCTGAACGCGGTCACCCGGCTGCTGGCCGAGCGGGCCCGGGAGGCCGCCGCGGCGACCGACCGGCGCCGGGCCGCCGGCGAGCGGCTGGGACCGCTGGCCGGCGTCCCGTTCACGGTGAAGGAGTGCACCCCGATTGAGGGCGTCCCCACCACCTTCGGCACCCCGCGCTTCCGCGAGCTGGTGGCGAAGGCGGACGCCCTCCCGGTGGCCCGGCTGCGGGCGGCCGGCGCCATCCCGATCGGCCACAGCAATATGCCGACCCTGATCCTGGCCGGGATGCACACCCGCAGCGAGCTGTACGGGGACACCGTCAACCCCTGGAACCCGCAACGCACCCCGGGCGGCAGCAGCGGCGGCGACGGGGTGGCCGTGGCCGCCGGGATGGCCGCCCTCGGACTGGGCAACGACTCCGGCGGCTCGGTCCGGATCCCGGCCTCCTTCTGCGGGGTGGCCGCGCTGAACCCGACCACCGGGCGGTTCCCCGCCGACCAGCGGGTCATCGGCCCCGACGACCCCGGCCCGGCCGCCCAGGCGCTGGTCAAGGACGGCCCGCTGGCCCGCACGGTCGCCGATCTGCGGGCGGCGTACGAGGTGCTGGCCGGCACCGATCCGCGCGACCCCCGCGCGGTGCCCGCCCCGCTGTACGGGGAGCCGCTGCCCGGCCCGGTACGGGTCGCCGTCGTCGCCGACCCCGGCGGCCATGGCGTCCACCCGGCCGTACGGTCCGCGGTGGAGGCGGCGGCCGGTGCGCTGCGGGACGCCGGGTACGAGATACGGGAGGTGGCCGACGTACCGCGGCTGGACGAGGCGCTGGAGGTGTACGGGAAGCTCACCGTCACCGAGTTCGCGCCGAGCTGGCCGGTGGTGCGGACCCTGCTCGGCGAGGGCGGCGACCGCTATATCGCCCGGGCCATGGAGCGCACCCCGCCGGTCTCCGCCGCCGAACTGGTCGCGCTGACCGGCACCTGGGCGTCCATTCGCCGCTCCTGGGCGGAGTTCCTGGACACCTATCCGCTGCTGCTCGGCCCGGTGTTCACCGAGCCGCCGGTCGAGCCGGGTCTGGAGTCCCGGGACGAGGCGGGGCGCGAGCGGGTGGCGGCCGCCATGCGGCTGTGCACGGTGACCAGCTTCGCCGGGGTGCCCGCGGTGGCGGTGCCCACCGGGACGGCCGGCGGACTGCCGACGGGGGTGCAGCTGGTGGGGCGGGCGTTCCGCGAGGACCTGTGCCTGGCCGCCGCGCAGGCGGTCGAGGACCGCCTCGGCATCCTCGCCCCGATCGACCCGCGCCCCTGAGGCGGCCGACGGGTCCTGCCCAAGCCCGTACCACCGTCCGGACCGGGCCCGGGGCGGCCCGGGGGGCGCGGCCTATTCTGAGCCCATGCTGACCATCACACGGGCCCTCCACGACCAGATCGTCGCGCACGCGCGCGAGGACCACCCGGACGAGGCCTGCGGCGTCGTCGCGGGCCCGGCCGGCACCGGCCGTCCCGAGCGCTTCATCCCGATGCTCAACGCCGCCCGCTCGCCCACCTTCTACGAGTTCGACTCCGGCGACCTGCTGAAGCTGTACCGCGAGATGGACGACCGCGACGAGGAGCCGGTGGTCGTCTACCACTCGCACACCGCCACCGAGGCCTACCCCTCGCGCACCGACGTCTCCTACGCGGGCGAGCCCGGCGCCCACTACGTCCTGGTCTCCACCGCCGACACCGACGGGGCGGGGCCGTTCCAGTTCCGCTCGTTCCGGATCGTGGACGGGGAGATCACGGAGGAGGACGTACGGGTCGTGGACGCCTACTGAGGCCCGGTCCCTGGGCGGGATCCCGCGGTCCCGAGGCTGGTCCCCGGACGCGGTCTCGCGCCCCGGCGGCCGGATTCCGACGCCGGTATCCGGATGGTGAGCGGGTGGCGTCCGGGATCCGAGACGGTGTTCCGAAAGGCGGACCGGGAATCGATACGATGAGCGCATGGTTGCCATCGACGTGACTGAGACCGCGGCAGGGAGTGTCCTGCTCGTGGCGCGCCTGCACGTCGACCTCTGCCGTCTGGCCAGCGCCATCTGTCCGCCCGGCCCCCCGGGCGCGGCCCACCTGCCCGGCGCCGTCTGACCGGCGGCGCCCGCCCCGGAACCCCGGACCGTACGCCGGAGGACGCCGCCGCCGACCGCCATGCCGCGCGATCCGGTGGCCGCCCGGCACCATGGGTCACCGGACCGCCGTACCGCGACCGGAGCCCCTCCGCGTACCGCACCGCCCCCACCGTCACCCACGTTCACGTTCTCTTCTTCGAACAGGAGCCCGCCATGGCCATCGAGGTCCGCATCCCGACCATCCTCCGCACCTACACCGACGGCGCGAAGGCCGTCGAAGGCAGCGGGGACACCCTTGCCGACCTCTTCGCCGACCTCGACACCCGGTACGCGGGCATCCGGGAGCGCATCGTCGACGGCGAGCAGCTGCGCCGGTTCGTGAACGTCTACCTCAACGACGAGGACGTCCGCTTCCTGGACGGCATCTCCACCAAGCTGTCCGACGGCGACAACGTCACCATCCTCCCGGCGGTCGCCGGCGGAATGCGCTGACCGGGAATGCGCTACGACAGCCCCCTCGCCGCCGTCGGGAACACCCCGCTGGTCCGGCTGCCCCGTCTGTCGCCCTCGGCGGACGTGCGCGTCTGGGCCAAGCTAGAGGACCGCAACCCGACCGGCTCGGTCAAGGACCGTCCGGCCCTGCACATGATCGAGCAGGCGGAGAAGGACGGCCGGCTCACCCCCGGCTGCACCATCCTCGAACCCACCAGCGGCAACACCGGTATCTCGCTGGCGATGGCGGCCAGGCTCAAGGGCTACCGCATCGTCTGCGTGATGCCGGAGAACACCTCCCAGGAGCGGCGCGACCTGCTCGCCATGTGGGGCGCGGAGATCATCTCCTCCCCGGCGGCCGGCGGCTCCAACACGGCGGTGCGGGTGGCGAAGGAGCTGTCCGGGCAGCACCCCGACTGGGTGATGCTCTACCAGTACGGCAACCCCGACAACGCCGGCGCCCACTACGCCACCACCGGCCCGGAGATCCTGGCCGACCTGCCCTCGGTCACCCACTTCGTGGCCGGGCTCGGCACCACCGGCACCCTGATGGGTGTCGGCCGCTATCTGCGCGAGCACAAGCCGGACGTGAAGATCGTGGCCGCCGAGCCCCGCTACGACGACCTGGTCTACGGGCTGCGCAACCTCGACGAGGGGTTCGTGCCCGAGCTGTACGACGCCTCGGTGCTGACCACCCGCTTCTCGGTGGGCTCCGCGGACGCGGTCACCCGTACCCGGGAACTGCTCCAGCAGGAGGGCATCTTCGCCGGGGTGTCCACCGGTGCCGCGCTGCACGCCGCGATCGGGGTGGGGAAGAAGGCGGTCAAGGCCGGGGAGAGCGCCGACATCGTGTTCGTGGTCGCCGACGGCGGCTGGAAGTACCTGTCGACCGGCGTCTACACCGCGGCCACCACCGAAGAGGCCATCGAGACCCTGCACGGCCAGCTCTGGGCTTAGCCCCGTAGCCCCCGCCGCAGCCGGCAGCGACGCCGACAGAGCCCGTCGCTGGTATCCAGGCCGACAGTCGCCGCAGCCGGCAGCTACGCCGACAGGTGCCGCACCCGGTCCCAGACCAGCGGGTCCACCGGGCCCACCCGGCGCCGGAAGGAGCCGAGCGGCACCTCCCGCAGCTCCTCCGTCTCCAGAAAGCTCGGCCGGCCCCGGGTGTCGCCCACCGAACCGGGGCGCAGCGCGATGACCCCCGGCCGGCCGTCCCGGTAGCGGGTGGTGATCTTGGCGACCAGCGCCTCGCCGTCCCGCACCGTGAGCACCAGGCAGGGCCGGTCCTTGGACCCGGGCCCGTCCTCGTAGGGCACCTGGGCCCACCAGACCTCACCGGCCGACGGCGACCGCCCCGGGGCCTGCTTCGCCTTCTTCCGCTGCGGCTCCCGGGTCCGCGGCGACCGGCCGGGGGGCCGCCCCGGCGGACGGGTCCGACCGCCCGGCCGGCGGGCGGAACGCTTGCCTCCGCGCCCCAGTCCGTCCACCACGGCGGCCACGGCCGCCAGTACCACCACGGCGCCCAGCGCCGGCCACCACGACGTGTCCACGGAGGTCACGGTACAAGGGGCCGGCGCCCCCCGAACCGGTGACAGCGCAGGTGAGTTCCCCCACAACGGGGGCGCCCGGAGGAGCGGCGGAGTAGGGCGCGCCTTACGCTCGGTAAACCGCACGACCTCCCCTCTCAGCGCCTGCCCGGCTTACGTCCACGGAGGTTCACGCTCCATGAAGCTCACCGTCGTCGGCTGCTCGGGGTCGTTCCCGTCCGCGGAATCGGCCTGTTCGAGCTACCTCGTAGAGGCCGACGGCTTCCGGCTGCTCCTCGACATGGGCAACGGCGCCCTGGGCGAGTTGCAGCGCCACATCGGTCTGTACGACCTCGACGCGATCTTCCTCAGCCATCTGCACGCCGACCACTGCATCGACATGTGCGGCTACTTCGTGGCCCGCTACTACCGCCACGAGGGCGGCCGCTGTCCGGCCATCCCGGTGTACGCGCCGGACGGCGCCGAGGAGCGGCTGACCACGGCGTACGCGGACACGCCCTCCGAGAAGTCGATGAGCGAGGTCTTCGACTTCCGCACCCTGGGCTCGGGCTCGTTCGACATCGGCCCGTTCCGGGTGCGTACGGAGAAGGTGTGCCATCCGGTCGAGGCGTACGGCATCCGCGTCGAGCACGGCGGCCGATCGCTGACGTACTCCGGGGACACCGGGGTCTGCCCGGAGCTGGACGCGCTGGCCGCCGGCACCGACCTCTTCCTCTGCGAGGCGTCCTTCACGCACGGCAAGGAGGACATCCCCGACCTGCACCTCAACGGCCGGGAGGCCGGGCAGCACGCGGCCCGGGCCAAGGCGGGGCGGCTGGTGCTGACGCACATTCCGCCGTGGACCGACGCCGAGCGCAACCTCGCCGACGCCCGCGCGGTCTACGACGGCCCGGCCGAGCTGGCCCGGCCGGGCGCGGTCTACGAGATCTGAGCGGTTTCCGAGCGGTATCCGAGCGATACGAGGCCGGTGACGGCCGAAGGCCCCCGGTGCCGCGGTGTGCGGCGCCGGGGGCCTTCGGCTGCGATACGGGGCGGTGGGGGCGCGGTGCGCCGCCGGTTACGCCTTGGCGTCGGCCGTGCCGTCGGCCTTCGCGTCCTTGGAGTCCGTAGCGCCCTCGGCGCCCTTGGCGTCCTCGGCCTTCTCGGCCCGGACCTTCTCCGACTCAGCGGCAGCGGCCTCGCTCTTCGCGCCCTTGGCCGGCTTCTCCGCCTGGGTGGCGTCCACGACCGCCTCGGCCTCGCCCTCGGGCTCACGGCCCGGGGTGGGCAGGTTGAACTTGATGATCGCGAAGCGGAAGACCGCGTAGTAGACCGCCGCGAAGGCCAGGCCGACCAGGGCGAGCATCCACGGCTTGGAGGCGATGCCCAGGTTGAGCAGGAAGTCCACCGCGCCGGCCGAGAAGCCGAAGCCGTCCCTCATGCCGAGCGCCCAGGTCAGCGCCATCGAGACACCGGTGAGCACCGCGTGGACGGCGTACAGCACCGGGGCGATGAACATGAAGGTGAACTCGATCGGCTCGGTCACGCCGGTGACGAAGGAGGTCAGCGCGAGCGAGAACATCATGCCGCCGACGACCTTGCGGCGCTCGGGGCGGGCGCAGTGCACGATGGCGAGGCAGGCGGCCGGCAGGGCGAACATCATGATCGGGAAGAAGCCGGTCATGAACTGCCCGGCGCTCGGGTCACCGGCCAGGAAGCGGGCGATGTCGCCGCTCTTGCCCTCGTAGGTGCCGGCCTGGAACCAGGGGAAGCTGTTCAGCAGGTGGTGCATGCCGACCGGGATCAGCGCGCGGTTGGCGACACCGAAGATGCCGGCGCCGACGGCGCCCGAGCCGACCAGCCGCTCACCCAGGTTGTGCAGACCGGTGCCGAGCCACGGCCAGATCAGGCCGAAGACGATGCCGATGACCAGGCCGGCGAAGGCGGAGAGGATCGGGACCAGTCGGCGGCCGCCGAAGAAGCCGGCCCAGTCGGGAAGCTTGGTGCGGTAGAACTTCTGGTACAGCAGGGCGACCACGATGCCCATGACCACGCCGCCGAGGACCTTGGCGTCCACCGGGGCCTCGACCATGACGATCTTGCCGTCCACGACCTTGGCTATCTTCGCCAGGTTGGGGTCGGTGAAGGTGGCCAGCACGTTCTTGAAGACCAGGTAGCCGACGACGGCCGCCAGCGCGGTCGAGCCGTCCGACTTCTTGGCGAAGCCGATGGCGATGCCGACGGCGAACAGCAGGGCCATGTTGTCCAGCAGCGCCCCGCCACCGGCCGCCATATAACCGGCGATCTTGGTGATGAAGGTGGGGAACGACTCCTTGCCGAGCATGTCGGGCTGGCCGAACCGCACCAGGAGGGCGGCGGCGGGCAGCACGGCGACCGGCAGCATCAGGCTGCGGCCGATGCGCTGCATGACAGCCATCGCGCCGGCACCCTTCTTCTTCTGCTCCGCCTTGGGGGCGGTGGCCGTGGACATCAACTTCCTCCAGTGGGCAAGGCGCCGCCCGGGCATCGGGAAGAAGGGGGAAGGCGGCGTCTCAGAACGGGGAACGCGGCGGTCAACCGGCCGCGTGGTCTACACCATTGGGTGGTGTAGACCAGTTGTAGCACGGTCGGGGATAGATAAGGAACCTGCGAAATCGTGACGGCGTGCGCACCCTTCGTACGCGACACGGACACATCTCCGGGCCCCCTTCCGGCGCACACCAAGAAGCCCCCGAACCCGCAGGTCCAGGGGCCATGGAGGCCGTTCGCCCCCGAGCCTAGCGGCTGCCGCGCACTGCTCCGCCCACCGGCGGAGGCACCGGCTCCGCTCACCGGCTCCGCTCGCCGGGTGCGGGGCGCGCCCCGGCCGGGTACGGGTCCGGCTCCCGCTACGGCTTGGTCGCGTCCCGGTCCAGCTGCTCGCCCAGCTCCTCCGGCTCGCGCCCCGGCACCGGGATGTCGAACTTTGCGATGAGGAAGCGGAACAGTACGTAGTAGACGACCGCGAAGCAGAGCCCGATCGGGATGATCAGCCACGGTTTGGTGTCCAGGTGCCAGTTCACCACGTAGTCGATCAGCCCCGCCGAGAAGCTGAACCCCGCGTGCACCCCCAGCGCCCAGGTGATCGCCATCGAGGCACCCGTCAGCAGCGCGTGCAGCCCGTACAGCAGCGGCGCCGCGAACATGAAGGAGAACTCCAGCGGCTCCGTCACCCCGGTGACGAACGAGGTCAGCGCCACCGACAGCATCAGCCCCGCCACCTCCTTGCGGCGCTCCGGGCGGGCCGAGTGTGCGATCGCCAGCGCCGCCGCCGGCAGGCCGAACATCATGATCGGGAAGAAGCCCGACATGAACTGCCCCGCCGAGGGGTCCTCCGCGAAGAACCGGGTCAGATCGCCCTGCACTACCGAACCGTCCGGCTTGGTGAACTCACCGGCCTGGAACCAGAAGAAGGTGTTCAGGAACTGGTGCATCCCGATCGGGATCAGCAAGCGGTTGGCCACCCCGAAGATCCCCGCGCCCCAGGCACCCAGCCCGATCAACTGCCGGGCGAACCAGGTCAGCGCGTCCCCGACCGGCTCCCACAGCAGCCCGAACAGCACCCCCAGCACCACACAGAGGAACGCCATGATGATCGGCACCAGCCGCCGGCCGTTGAAGAACCCCAGCCAGTCCACCAGCTTGGTGCGGTGGAAGCGCTGCCACACCACCGCCGTCAGCAGCCCGATCAGGATCCCGCCCAGCACCCCCGGGTTCTGCGGAACGCCCGCCGGGACCTCGTCGGTCACCGTCCCCGCCTGCGGAAACGCCTTCAGGACGTTGAAGTAGACCAGGAAGCCGACCACCGCCGCCAGCGCCGTCGAACCGTCCGCCTTCTTGGCGAAGCCGATCGCCACCCCGATGCAGAACAGCAGCGGCAGCCCCATCTGCCCGTCCAGGATCGCCGTGCCGCCGTTGGTCAGCACCAGCGCCGTCTTGTCCCAGAACGCCCCGTGCAGATACGCCGAGAACAGGTTGCCCAGACTCACCAGCAGACCCGCCGCCGGCAGCACCGCCACCGGCAGCTGCAGACTGCGCCCCACCTTCTGCAGGCCCTGGAACAATCCGTTGCGCCAGGTACGCCTCGGCGCGGCGGCGCTGTCGGTGCTCATCGGCGACCTCGACCTCCCGTGACCCCGGAGGGCCCCTACTGGTGTAGACCAGTTGCGGTAGGCTCCCGGCGGGGCTCACACCACCGCGCCGCGCGGCCGGCACGACACCGTACGCGGCCGGGAACCGGTGACCGCCATCCTTCGCCACGAGGCCCCACCTCGCGCGCGTAGATGGGCCAACCGTGAGTTACCGTGACAACCCGGACCGGGCCGCGACCACCGCGCCGACCCCGTCCACGTGCTCCTGACGAGCCGCGATCCACAGGGAGAGACCATGGCCACCAAGGCTGAGAAGATCGTCGCCGGGCTCGGCGGCATCGAGAACATCGAAGAGGTCGAAGGCTGCATCACCCGCCTCCGCACCGAGGTCCTGGACCCCTCCAAGGTCGACGAGGCCGCCCTCAAGGCCGCCGGCGCCCACGGCGTCGTCAAGATGGGCACCGCCATCCAGGTCGTCATCGGCACCGACGCCGACCCCATCGCCGCCGACATCGAAGACATGATGTGAGCAGCGCGGTCGCGCACTGACCAGCGGCCAAGGGCCCGTTCCGGACATCCGGAACGGGCCCTTCGCCATCACGGGCTAGGCTCTCGCCCATGTCTCGCATCGACGGCCGCACCCCCGAACAGCTCCGCCCCGTCACCATCGAACGCGGCTGGAGCAAGCACGCAGAAGGCTCCGTCCTCGTCTCCTTCGGCGACACCAAGGTCCTCTGCACCGCCTCCGTCAACGAGGGCGTCCCCCGCTGGCGCAAGGGCAGCGGCGAAGGCTGGGTCACCGCCGAGTACGCCATGCTGCCCCGCGCCACCAACACCCGCGGCGACCGCGAATCCGTCCGCGGCAAGATCGGCGGCCGCACCCACGAGATCAGCCGCCTCATCGGCCGCTCCCTCCGCGCCGTCATCGACTACAAGGCCCTCGGCGAGACCACCATCGTCCTTGACTGCGACGTCCTCCAGGCCGACGGCGGCACCCGCACCGCCGCCATCACCGGCGCCTATGTCGCCCTCGCCGACGCCATCACCTGGGCCCAGGGCAAGAAGCTCGTCAAGGCCGGCCGCAAGCCCCTCATCGACACCGTCTCCGCCGTCTCCGTCGGCATCGTGGACGGCACCCCGCTGCTCGACCTCCGCTACGAGGAGGACGTCCGCGCCGACACCGACATGAACGTCGTCTGCACCGGCGACGGCCGCTTCGTGGAGGTCCAGGGCACCGCCGAGGCCGAGCCCTTCGACCGCAAGGAACTGGGCGCGCTCCTCGACCTCGCCACCGCCGGCTGCGCCGACCTCGCCGCCCTCCAGCGCGAAGCCCTCGCCACCACCCTCTGAGGCCGGCCGCCACCCGGCAACCGCCCAGCCCCCCGCTGGCGTCTTCACGGACACGGGCGTACGGCTTCGACACCGTACGCCCGTCCACCGCCGCGGACCGTCCGCGACCGGGCACCGGGGGAGGACCCGACCATGCGCCGCAGCACCCGCCCGCACCGCCGCACCACCGCGGCCCTGCTCACCGCCACCGCCGCGCTCGCCCTCACCGCCGCCATCGGCTGCTCCGCCGTCGACACCGCCCTCGGCTGCGCCCGCACCGCCGACGCCATCGCCACCAGCGTCACCAACCTCGGCCAGGCCGCCGGCAACGCCGACGACCCCACCCAGCTCGCCGAGAACCTCGACACCATCGACCGCGAACTCGGCAACATCAAGGACAGCACCGGCAACGCCGACCTCTCCCAGGCCATCGACGACCTCGGCCGCGCCGTCGATAACGTCCGCACCGCCGTCGACGCCGGCGACACCACCCCCGACCTCGCCCCCGTCACCGACGCCGCCGGCGAGATCACCAAGGTCTGCACCCCGTAGCCCCGCAGCCGTTGTCGCTGGTCATACTGACTCCATGACCCGCCTGATCCTCGCCACCCGCAACGCCGGGAAGATCACCGAACTCCGCGCCATCCTCGCCGAGGCCGGCCTCGACCACGAACTCGTCGGCGCCGACGCCTACCCCGAGATCCCCGACGTCAAGGAGACCGGCACCACCTTCGCGGAGAACGCCCTGCTCAAGGCGCACGCCCTGGCCCAGGCCACCGGACTGCCCGCCGTCGCCGACGACTCCGGCCTCTGCGTCGACATCCTCGGCGGCGCCCCCGGCATCTTCTCCGCCCGCTGGTCCGGCACCCACGGCGACGATCAGGCCAACCTCGACCTGCTGCTCGCCCAGCTCGGCGACATCACCCCGCCCCACCGCGCCGCCCACTTCGCCTGCGCCGCCGCGCTCGCCCTCCCCGACGGCACCGAACGCGTCGTCGAAGGCCGCCTCACCGGCACCCTGCGCACCACCCCCGCCGGCACCGGCGGCTTCGGCTACGACCCGATCCTCCAGCCCGACGGCTCCCCCCGCACCTGCGCCGAACTCACCCCCGCCGAGAAGAACGCCATTAGCCACCGCGGCAAGGCGTTCCGCGGGCTGGTGCCGGTGGTGCGTGAGCTGCTGGGCTGAGCCGGCCTGGGGCACGAAGGCCGAAGGCCTGGGTACGCCGAAGGCGCGGCACCGAAGTGGTGCCGCGCCTTGCGCTGGTGCGGCCGGTGGGACTCGAACCCACATGGGTGTTACCCCGCCTGCCCCTAAAACAGGTGCGGCTGCCAGTTACGCCACGGCCGCGTGGTGACAGCCATGCTAACGGAGGCGGGGCCCGGGAGTAATGCCTCCACTGCCCGATGAGCGCTTCCGGCACCAGGTGTCGGTGGTCGCATGGCAATTCGGGCACAGGTAGCGCAGGTTGGCGGGGCGGTTGTCGAGCCAGTCACCGTTGACGTGGTCGATCTGGAGGGTCAAGGGCTGCCCTCGCCACTCACCGGTGTTGCCGCAGGCGGCGCAGGCGTACGGGACGCCGATCTCCTGGAGGGCCCGGTGCAGCCGCTCGCGGTTGACCCGCGCCGAACCGGTGGGGTGGACCCGCAGGACGGCGGTCGCCGCCGTACGAGGTCGGGGTACCCGGGTCGCACCCCAGGGGCGGCGCGTGAAGTGACCGGTGCCGAGCCCCAGGTCGGCCACCTTGTTCCGTACCCGCCGATGGTTGACCTGGGTGACGGCGAGCCCCAGGGCCCGCAGCACATCCGCGTAGCTGCTCCCCTCGGCGACCGCCGTCCGCAGCTCCGCCTCGGGGAGCGTAAGCCGGGCATTGCGGAAGTGGCCGGTGTCGATGCCGTGTTGGCGCAGCATCCGGCCGAGCGCGGCACGGGAGCGGCTGTCGTCCGGGATGCCGAGCCGCCGGGCCGCGCCGCGCATGGAGTCCGCCGAGGCGGCGGCCGCCCGCAGCTCCTCGGCGGTGAACGGCAGCTCGACCGGGGTGCTGTTCAGCCCCGGGAAGTGGCTGGTGTCCAGGCCGAGGGCGGCGATACGGCGCCGGATATGGGAGAGCGTGCCGGTCGCCGGGGTCGCACCCAGCTTGAGGACCACCTCCCGGAGGGTGGTGGAGGACGCCACGGCGGCCGCGATCGCGGTGTCCGGGTACTTCCGCCAGGGGCTGACCTTGGCGAAGTGGCCCGTATCGAGGCCCTGGGCGGCCACCCGCTCCTGGAGCACCCGGCGCTGCCCGCCGCTGGGGTTCAGCCCGAGGCGGCGCATCAGGTCCGCCCACCCCCGGGCCGCCGCCACGGCCTCCGCCAGCCGCTCGTCCGTGTACCTGCGCACGCCCACGACGCGCCCCCTTGTCCCCGTTCCTCGACCGCCCGTTCGCGGTCTCGTACGGGCAAACGAATCCGCCCGCCGAAGGTCACTCGGCGGGCGGATTCGTCGTACGGGCGGGGAGAGTGCCAGGCGTCAGTACTTGGGCTCGGGGCCGGCCTGGGCCTGGACCAGTTCGGCGGCCTCCTCCTTGGTGCAGACGGAGGGCGGGGAGCCGTCCAGTGGCTGCTGGGCCGTCTCCTTCATACAGGCGACGGCGATCACGCCGACCAGCGCGGCGGCCATCGAGTAGTACGCCGGCATCAGGTTGCTGCCGGTGGCGCCGATCAGGGCGGTGATCACCAGCGGGGTGGTGCCGCCGAAGAGGGAGGCGGAGAGGTTGTAGCCGACCGACAGGGAGCCGTACCGCACCCGGGTCGGGAAGAGCGCGGGGAGCGCGGCCGACATGGTGCCCAGCAGGCAGACCAGGGAGAGGCCGAGCATCAGCATGCCCGCGGTGATGGCGAGGATGCTGCCGTCGCCGATGAGCAGGAACGCCGGGGCGGAGAGGACCAGGAAGCCGAGCATGCCCGCCATCAGCAGCGGCTTGCGCCCGAAGCGGTCGCTGAGCTTGCCGACCTGGTTGATGATCAGCATCAGGAAGACCATCACGCCCAGCAGGATCAGCAGTCCGTGGGTGGCGCTGTAGCCGAGCTCGTCCGAGAGGTACGTCGGCATATAGGACAGCAGCATGTAGTCGGTGACGTTGTACGCCCCGACCAGGGCGATGCAGAGGATCAGCGTCGGCCAGTAGTCGCGGAAGATCCGGCCCAGGTCGCCCTTGGCGGTGGTCTCCACGGTGTCCGCCGCCTCGGAGGAGGCGCCCGCGGAGGCGTCTTCCAGCTTCTGGAACGCCGGCGTCTCGTCCAGCCTCAGCCGCAGGTACAGACCGACCAGTCCGAGCGGACCGGCCACCAGGAACGGCACCCGCCAGCCCCAATCCTCCATGGCGGCGTCCCCGAGGACCGCCGTCAGCGCGGTGACCAGCCCGGCCGCGCCCACATACCCGGCCAGGGTGCCGAACTCCAGGAAGCTGCCGAAGAACCCGCGCCGCTTGTCCGGCGCGTACTCGGCGATGAAGGTGGACGCCCCGCCGTACTCACCGCCGGTGGAGAAGCCCTGGACCAGCCGGAAGAGGATCAGCAGCGCCGGGGCGAACCAGCCGATGGAGGCGTACGACGGGATCAGCCCGATCGCGAAGGTGCCGATCGCCATCATGATCATCGTCAGGGCGAGGACCTTCTTGCGGCCGATCCGGTCGCCCATCGGGCCGAAGACCATTCCGCCGAGCGGCCGCACCAGGAAGGCGACGGCGAACGTGGCGAACGAGGACAGCAGCTGCGCGGTGTCGTTCCCGGACGGGAAGAAGACCCGCCCGATGGTCACCGCCAGGTAGCTGTAGATACCGAAGTCGAACCACTCCATGGCGTTGCCCAGAGAGGCCGCCTTCACGGCTCGCTTGACCGCCGACTGGTCGGTGATGGTGATGTCCGACCGCCGCAGCTTGGGGTTCTTCCGCTGGTGGATGGTGCGGAAGAGGACCCGATGCCGTCTGATCGCCGCGGGGTCGGCCGTCTGCTGCTGCTCCGGGCCGGTGGCCGCCATGGAGCGGGTTCCTTTCCCTGGACTCGCCCGGGCTGGGAGTCAGCCCGGCGCGCGGACTGTCGCGCGCAGTCCGCCGATCAGTCCGAAGGGAACATCTGCTCGGTCGTGGCATCCGCAAACCGAAGTCCCCCGGGAGTGGGACTTCGGTCACAGCGAGCGAAGGACGCGGCGGCTCAGACGCCGAGGTCCTTGATGATCTTCGCGACATGGCCGGTGGCCTTCACGTTGTACAGCGCCCGCTCGACCTTGCCCTCCTCGTCCACGACCACCGTGGAGCGGATGACCCCGGTCACCGTCTTGCCGTACAGCTTCTTCTCGCCGAAGGCCCCGTACGCCTCCAGCGTCTCCTTCGACGGGTCGGCGACCAGGGTGACCTTCAGGTCCTCCTGCTCCCGGAACTTCGCCAGCTTCTCCGGCTTGTCCGGGGACACCCCGATGACGTCGTACCCAGCCCCGGCCAGCAGCTCCAGGTTGTCGGTGAAGTCGCAGGCCTGCTTGGTGCAGCCGGGGGTGAGCGCGGCCGGGTAGAAGTAGACGATCACCTTGCGGCCGCGGTGGTCCGCGAGCGAGACCTCGTTGCCGTCGGCGTCGGGCAGGGTGAAGGCGGGGGCGGTGTCGCCGGGCTGCAGTCGCTCGCTCATGGGGCTTCTCCATCGCTTCTCGGGTACGCGCTGGAGAGCCTAACGGGGGTCGCCGACCGTCACCGGGCGGCCGAGCTGCCAGACTGTGCAGCACTTCACCAGTCCAACTAGTCAGTCCCCGGGACTCACGACCACACGGAGGCAGCGCGGTGTCGGACGCCAGGACCCCTGCGCAGATCGAGGCGGACATCGTCCGCCGGCGCGAGCAGCTCGCCGTCACGCTCGACGAGATCGGGGTGCGGATGCACCCCAGCACCATCATGGGCGACGCCAAGGCCAAGGTCGCCTCGGCGGTGGACGAGACCGCGGGCCGCGCCTTCGTCGCCGTCAACCGGGTGGTGACCGATGTGAAGGCCCGGTTCACCACGGAGGACGGCGCCCCGCGGCTGGAGCGGGTGGTGCCGGTGGCGCTGCTCGCCGTCGGCCTGGTCGGCCTGCTGGCCCTCTCCTCCCGCCGCCGCAAGGACTGAGCACGGCGCCGCGAGGCAGCAGGTAGGTTCGTACGGTGAGCGAGAACACCCACGACAAGCTGCCCATCCGGATGCTGCACGACCGCGTGCTGGTCCGGAACGACACCCCCGAGGGCGAGAGGCGTTCGGGCGGCGGCATCCTGATCCCGGCGACCGCCGCCGTCGGCCGCCGGCTGGCCTGGGCGGACGTGGTCGCGGTCGGGCAGAACGTCCGCACCGTGGAGCCGGGCGACCGGGTGCTGTACGACCCCGAGGACCGCGCCGAGGTCGAGGTGCGCGGCACGGCGTACGTACTGATGCGGGAGCGCGATCTGCACGCGGTGGCGGCGGACCGCTTCGAGGGCACGGAGGACTCGACCGGGCTGTATCTGTAGGACCCGGGTCCCAGGAGGGCGGCAGGGAGGGTGGCGGAGGCCACCGGTCCCGCCGCCCTCCTCCGCTGCCGGCTGTTGCTACGGTGGAGGGACCCCGACGAGACGCGCCGTACCGGGTCAGGACAAGACGACGCACAACCGCCGTTCGTGTGTGTCGTCTCTGTCGTCTCTGTCGTCTCTCGGAGGTGCCGTCATGGCCTGGGTCCTGCTGATCGTCGCCGGTGTGCTGGAAGTCGCCTGGTCGATCGGGATGAAGTTCACCGATGGGTTCACCCGGCTGTGGCCGAGTGTGCTGACCGGGCTGGGGATCGTCGCCAGCATGGTGCTGCTGGCGCAGGCGGCGAAGACGCTGCCCATCGGCACGGCGTACGGGGTGTGGGTCGGCATCGGCGCGGCGGGCGCCGCCGTGGTCGGGATGCTGGTGCTGAACGAGCCGGTGACCGCCGCGCGGATCTTCTTCGTCTGCCTGCTGCTGGTCGCCGTGGTGGGCCTGAAGGCGACCTCGGGGCACTGAGCGGCCCCGCGCCGACGGTCACCGGTGCACTGGGCGGTTCCGCCCGCGCTTACCGCCTACCGCCTACGGGGCCGGGGGCGGTCCGCCCGGGCTTTCGGCGCCGCCGTCCGGGACGGGCGCCGGCGGGCGGTACGCGGCCGAGGCGGGGATCCCGGTCAGCGGGCCGCCGCCGCCCGCCTCGGGCCCGCCGTCCGGCCCATGGCCCGTGACAGGGTCCGGGCCGGGCCCGGCGTTTTGGTGCGGCCCGCCCCCACCGGTACCGCCCCAGGTCCCCGTACCGCCACCGGCCCCCGTACCGCCGCGCGGGCGGCCGTCGCCGGTGTCCGGTGAGGCGCCGCCGGGCGGGCCCGAGGGCGCGCCTCCTCCGGTGCGCCCGCCCGGGTCCCGCCCGGTACCCGCGCTCGGGTTCGCGGACGGGCCGTCGGGGCGGTAGGCGCCGCGCGGCTCACCGGCTTCCGCTTCCGCTTCCTCGCCGGTGGCGCGGGGGTCCCGGTCCTCGCGCGGGTCCTCGCCGCGTACCTCCATGCCCTCCGCCACCTGGAGGTCGAACCCCCGGGGCGGGGTGCCGCTGAGCGCCATCCGGGTGTAGTCGCCCCAGATCTGCGCGGGGGTCCCGCCGCCGTTCATCCGGTCCTCGCCCAGCGCCCCGTACAGCGACTTCTGCGCCCCGGTCTCCGGGTCCTGGCCCATGACCGTGACCACGGTCGCCAGGTCCGGGGTGTAGCCGGCGAACCAGGCCGCCCGATCGTGCTCGGCGGTGCCGGTCTTGCCGGCGGCGGGGCGGCCGGCCGCCTGGGCGGCGGAGCCGGTGCCGTCCTGGACGACGCTGCGCAGCATCGCGGTGGTGGTGTCGGCGGCCTCCCGGCTGACCGCCTGCCGGGTGCGCGACCTGGGCAGCTTCACCTCCTCGCCGGCCGGGTGGCCGCCCCGCCCGCCACCGAGCCGCTCGACCTTCCGCACCAGGGTGTACTCGCCGTGCCGGCCGTGGTTGGCGAGGGTGGCGTAGGCCTCGGCCATGTCGAGGACGCTGGCGGTGGCGGGGCCGAGCGCGATGGAGGGGGAGGGGTTGAGGTCGGGGGTGTCGGCGGGCAGCCCGAGCCCGATGGCGGTCTGCTCGACCTTGGCCGGGCCGACGTCCACGGCGAGCTGGGCGTAGACGGCGTTGACGGACCGGTCGGTGGCGGTGCGCACACTGATCGGGCCGTGGTCGACGTCGTCCTCGTTGCCCGGGGCGTAGGCCTTGCCCCGCCAGCCCTGCACCGGGCGCTTGTTGGCGCCGTCGTACATGGTCTCGGGGGTGATGCGCTCGCCGTCCTGGGTGCGGGCGCCGCTGTGCACGGCGGCGGCGAAGACGAACGGCTTGAAGGTGGAGCCCACCTGGTAGTCGCGGCGGGTGGCGTTGTTGACGTACTGCCGGGTGTAGTCGAAGCCCCCGTACATGGCGAGGACCCGGCCGGTGGCGGGGTCGACCGAGGCGCCGCCGACCCGTAGGTAGCGGTCGGTCTCGTTGGAGCCGTCGAGCCGGGACATCACCTGGTTGTCGACGGCCTGGACCAGCGCCTCCTGCTTGGCCCGCTGGATGGTGGTGGTGATGCGGAAGCCGCCCTGCCGCAGGGTCTCCCGGTCCACGATGCCGCGTTCGGTGAGGTACTGGCCGACGGCCTGGACGAGGTAGCCGCGCTGTCCGGACACCCCGGTGGTGGCCTCGGACTCGTAGGGGGTGGGGAAGGTGGCGTCGGCCCGGTCGGCGCGGCTGAGCCAGCGTTCGCCGACCATGGCGTCCATGACGTAGGACCAGCGCCGCATCGCCTTGTCCAGGTTGGCGGGGTGCGCGGTCACGTCGTAGGCGCTGGGGGCGTTGAGCAGGGTGGCGAGGTAGCCGCCCTCGGCGGGGTCGAGTTGCTGGACGTCCTTGCCGTAGTAGGCGCGGGCGGCGGCCTGGATGCCGTAGGCGTTGCGCCCGTAGAAGCTGGTGTTGAGGTAGCCCTCGAAGATCTCGTCCTTGGACTTCTCGCGGTCCAGCTTGATGGAGATGAAGAACTCCTTCACCTTCCGCAGCAGGGTGCGTTCCTGGCCCAGGTAGTAGTTCTTGACGTACTGCTGGGTGATGGTGGAACCGCCCTGGGTGCCCTTGCCGGTGACGGTGTTCCAGGCCGCGCGGGCCATCGCCTCGGGGTCCACGGCGGGCTTGGTGTAGAAGTCGCGGTCCTCGGCGGCGAGCACGGCGTGCTGGACGGAGCGCGGGACGCGGGCCAGCGGCACGCTCTCCCGGTTGACGTCACCCGCCTGGGTGATCTGGGTGCCGTCGCTGTAGAGGTAGACGTTCGACTGGGCGGTGGCGGCGGCGTTGGCGGGCGGGATGGCGACCAGGTGGTAGCCGAGGAAGAAGCCGCCGACCAGGAGCGCGGCGCCGAGGAGCAGGGCGCCCAGCAGCATCCGCCAGGTGGGCAGCAGCCGCCGCCAGCCACTGCGTCTGCGGCGCCGCCGGCGCTCGGCGCGTGCGGCCCGCCGCCCCTGGCCGCGCGGACCGGTACGGAATGCCCGCCCGCCCCCGCCCGGTCCGCCGAGGCTCGGATCGCGGGGCTGCCACCCCGGCATCGATGGCACGTCGCTCAGTGGCATGTCGCTCATGTCTCCGCCCGCTCCGTCCGCCGTATGCCGCTTGTCTGCGATATCCGCCCTATGCGCCTTACAGTCCCTATCCGACTCATCAGGTGATCTGTACGAGTACGGCCTCCTCATAGTGCACGGCCGAACCGCCCATCCCCGGCAACGGCGGCCGGAAAAACATTCGCGGGCCCACCTGGCGGGCCGTTAGGCTCCACCGCTTCGGCGAGGATCCTTCGGCAGCGAAGCGAGGAGGGCGGGGAGGCATGCGGCTGTACGCGGTCGTGGCGGCCGGCGGCTTCCGGCGGTTCGCGACCTACCGGGTGGCCACCGCCGCCGGGGTCTTCACCAACACCGTCTTCGGCTTTGTGCTGGCCTACACCTATGTGGCCCTCTGGGAGGAGCGCCCGGGCCTCGGCGGCTACGACCTGCCGGAGGCGCTGGCGTACGTCTGGATCGGCCAGGCGCTGCTGGCGGCCTGCGGGCTGATGGCCGGCGGTGTCGAGGAGGAGATCATCGAGCGGATCCGGACCGGGGACATCGCCCTGGACCTGCACCGCCCGGCCGACCTCCAGCTGTGGTGGCTCTCGGTGTCACTGGGCCGGGCCGCCTTCCAGCTGCTGGGGCGCGGGGTGGCCCCGATGGCCGTCGGGGCGCTCGCCTTCGACCTGGCACTGCCCCAACACCCCCTCACCTGGCCGGCCTTCGTCCTCTCCGTGCTGCTGGGCGCGGTGGTGAGCTTCGCCATCTGGTTCCTGGTCGCGCTGAGCGCCTTCTGGCTGATGGACGGGGCCGGGGTGGGCCAGGTGGCCTGGCTCTCCGGGCTGTTCTTCTCCGGGATGCTGCTGCCGCTGAACCTCTTCCCGGGCGCGCTCGGCGATCTGGCCCGCGCGCTGCCCTGGTCGGCGCTGCTCCAGGTGCCGGCCGACGTCTTCCTGGAGAAGCGGACCGGCTGGGGGCTGCTGGAGGCGTACGCCTTCCAGGCCGGCTGGGCGGTCGTCCTGCTGGCCGCCGGCCGGCTGCTCCAGTCCATGGCCGCGCGCCGGGTGGTGGTGCAGGGTGGCTGAGACGATCGAGACGGCCGGGAAGGAACCGGGCCCGCTGCGCGAGGGCCTACGCGCCTACGGCCTCATCGTCGCGATGTGGATCCGCTCCACGATGGCGTACCGCTTCTCCTTCGCGATGTCCCTGTTCGCCAACTTCGCCACCACCGCGTTCGACTTCGTCGTCATCCTGCTGATGTTCAGCCATGTCCGGGGGCTCGGCGGCTTCTCCTTCGCCGAGGTCGCCTTCCTCTACGGGACCTCCTGCGCCGCCTTCGGCCTGGCCGACCTGGCGCTGGGCCAGGTCAGCCGGCTGGGCCGCCGCGTACGGGACGGCACCGTCGACCTGCTCCTGCTGCGCCCCGCGCCGGTGCTGGCCCAGGTCGCCGCCGACAAGTTCGCGCTGCGCCGCATCGGCCGCACCACCCAGGGCCTGATCGTCCTCATCTGGTCCCTGACGCTCCTGGACATCGCCTGGACCCCGGCCAAGCTCCTTCTCCTCCCCCTGATGGTGCTGACCGGGGCGCTGATCTTCGGCGCGGTGATGGTGGCCGGCGCGGCCTTCCAGTTCTGGGCGCAGGACGGCGCCGAGGTGGTGAACGCGTTCACCTACGGCGGCAACACCCTGCTCCAGTACCCGCCCTCGGTCTTCGCCCAGGACCTGGTGCGGGGTGTGGTCTACGGGGTGCCGCTGGCCTTCGTCAACTGGGTGCCCGCCCTGTACGTCCTGGACCGCGACCTCCCCGCCGACCTCCCCTCCTGGGCCGCCTTCTGCCCGCCCCTGGTCGCCGCGCTCTGCTGGATCCCGGCGGGCCTGGCCTGGCGGGTGGGGCTGCGGTCGTACCGGAGCACGGGGAGCTGAGGGGCCTCGCAGGCTCGGCGTCAGCAGGTGGGGCGCCCGACGTGTGGTGCGTGTGCCGGTCGGGCGCCCGGGGGCGTGGCTGCTTTACGGGTTACGGCTGGTCGAGCGCGCCGTCCCGCACACCGGCCTGGAAGGCCCGCCCCTGGTGGACGGTGAAGACCAGGGCGGGGCCGTGGCCGTGGGCTTTGGTGTCGCGGGTGGCGACATGGCCGTTGGGGAGGGCGGCCCGGAGGCCGGGCCAATGTCGTCACCGTGCGGCTGCTCGACGCCGACGGTGGTCTGACCGTCGAGGTGTGGGACGTGTCGCCGGAGCGGCCCGTCCTCACCGACGCGGCCGAGGAGGACGAGGGTGGGCGCGGGTTGGCGCTCGTCGGTGCCCTGGCCGCGCGCTGGGGGTCCGACGTGGGGCCGGGCGGCAAGGTCGTCTGGGCCGAACTGCAGGCGACGGCTACCTGAAGTGTCCGGATAGGGGCTGTTGGTCACTCTGTGGAGGCGTCAGAATGCGGGTAGTTACACCCTTCGCTGGAAGGAGCGGTATGCGAGGAAAGCACGGCGACGGCAAGGGCGGCGCGGAAGGGGACCAGCAGCAGTCCCCGCGGGAGTCGGACAGTCAGTGGACGAAGCCGGTGACGAATCCGCCGAAGAAACCGAAGAAGTGACCACACCCGATGTCCTGGCCGACGCCCTCGCTGCCAAGGGGGCGTTGCCAGACGAGTGGGCAACGGCGGTCCGGGCGGTGGCCCGGGCCGCGTTTCTGCCCGACGAGATCGAGGTCGGGGAGCAGCGCATCGACCGGCGGGTGGAGCCGGGGCGGTGGTTGGCGGCCGTGTATGACGACGTGCCGGTGACCACGCAGGTCAATGACGGCCGCCCCACACCCGAGGGCGCGTACCGGTTGCCGACCTCGTCCAGCTCGATGCCCTCGGTCATGCTGGAGATGCTGGGGCTGCTCGACGTACGGCCCGGGCAGCGGGTGCTGGAGGCGGGCACCGGTACCGGTTATCACGCGGCCTGGCTGTGCCACCGGTTGGGGGAACGGAACGCCACGTCGGTGGACATCGACGGGGGTTTGGTGGAGGCGGCCGGGGAGGCGCTGGCGGCCAGCGGGTTCGCGCCTCGGCTGGGGGTGGGGGACGCGGCCGCCGGGTGGGCGGAGGGGGCGCCGTATGACCGGCTGATCGCGACCTACACCGTGCCGGAGATCCCGTACGCCTGGGTCGAGCAGACGCCGGGTGGACGGATCGTCGCTCCTTGGGGTGGCAGTTTCTTCGCTCATTCTTATGCCGTGCTGGAGGTGGAGGAGGGGCGGGCGGTGGGCCGGTTTGCCGGGTGGCCCGCGTTCATGGGGAGTCGGGTGGCCCGCCCGCACCGGGGGTTTCTGGGCGACTTCTACCGGCGGGGTGAGCAGGGGGAGCGCGGGCGTACGGGGATCGATCCGCGTGCGTTCGCGGGGGACGCCGACGGGCTGTTCTTCGTCGGGCTGGCGCTCCCCGACGCCTGGTATCTGCTCGCCGAGGCGGCGGACGGCAGCGGGGAGGCCACCTTGTGGCTGCTGGCGGACGACCGCCGCTCCTGGGCGACCGTCGGGTACGTACCCAGGCGGGGTGAAGAGTACGAGGTGGAGCAGTTCGGGGCGCGGCGGCTGTGGACCGAGGCCGAGGGCGCTTACGGGGAGTGGCAGGACCTCGGGGCCCCCTCGCGGGACCGGGCCGGGCTCACCGTGGATGGGGGAGGGCAGCGGCTGTGGGTGGATACCCCCGATAACGAGTGGCACCGGTGAGGGGGCCGTCTCCCGGCCGGGAAATGGCGTGCCGAGGGGGCGTCTGCCCTGGAAGACTGTCCGGTTCGGGTGGGAACAGGGCTGACCGGGGAGCGTGTATGGCGGTGGTGGCGAGTGACGATGTGATCGTGCTCGACGAGGTGAGCAAGGTCTTCGACGTACGGCGGAAGACCGGGCTGCTGCGGCGGGAGCGGCGGCAGGTGCGGGCGGTGGACGGGATCAGCTTCCGGGTGGGCCGGGGGGAGATGGTCGGGTATATCGGGCCGAACGGCGCGGGCAAGTCGACCACCATCAAGATGCTGACGGGCATTCTGACGCCGAGCGGCGGGCGGTTGCGGGTGGCCGGGATCGACCCGTCGCCGGGCTCGCGGGGCGGGTGGGGTACGGGGGCGGGCAGCCGGGAGCGGACCCGGCTGGCGCGGCGGATCGGCGTGGTGTTCGGTCAGCGGACGACGCTGTGGTGGGACCTGCCGCTGCGGGACTCGTACCGTCTGGTGCACCGGATGTACCGGGTGCCGGACGACCGCTACCACGCCAATCTGGAGCGGTGTGTGGAGCAGCTGGACCTGGGTGAGCTGATGGATGTGCCGGTCCGCCAGCTGTCGCTGGGCCAGCGGATGCGCGGCGATATCGCGGCGGCGCTGCTGCACGACCCGGAGGTGCTGTATCTGGACGAGCCGACCATCGGGCTGGACGTGGTCTCCAAGGCGAAGGTGCGGGCCTTCCTCCGGGACCTCAACGCCGAGCGGGGCACCACGGTGCTGCTCACCACCCATGATCTCACCGATATCGAGCAGCTCTGCTCCCGGGTGATGGTGATCGACCACGGCCGGCTGATGTACGACGGGGCGCTGGCCGGGCTGCACGAGGTGGGGGAGAGCGAGCGGACCCTGGTGGTGGACCTGGAGCGGGAGCTTCCGCCGATCGAGGAGGAGGGCGCCCGGGTGGTACGGGTGGAGGGTCCGCGCCAGTGGCTCGCGTTCCCCGCCGCCCGCTCGGCCGCGCCGCTGGTGGCCCGGATCGCGGACCGGTACCCGCTGATGGACCTGTCGGTGCGGGAGCCGGACATCGAGGCGGTGATCGCCAAGATGTACGCCGAGCGGTCGGGGAGGCCAACGGAGGAAGAAGGGGAGGGGGCCGGGGTGGAGCCGGACGGGCAGCGCGTATAGCCGCCCGGACCCGGGCACGGGCCGCTTGCTCGGTCAGGCCTGCCGGGTGGGCTTGGTGCGCCTTAGGCTGATCGTATGACCGACGAACTGCCCGCGATGCGGGCCTCGGACGCCGAGCGAGAGCAGACCGCGGAACGCCTGCGGGAGGCGATGGCCGAGGGGCGGCTGGACATGGCGGAGTTCCAGGAGCGGCTGGACGCCGCGTACACCGCTCGTACCCGGGGTGAGCTGGTTCCGCTGGTCCGGGACCTGCCGGTGGCCGGGTCTGGGGCCCTGCCCGAAGGGCTGGAGGGCCCGGGTCACAGCTGGGTGGGCCGGGTGGGCAAGCCCGCCACCTCCCGGGGAGGGTTCGCGTTCTGGGGCGGCTTCGCGCGGCGCGGCAAGTGGACGGTCGGCCGGGCGTTCACCGGCGTCGCCATCCAGGCCGGCGGCGAGATCGATCTGCGGGAAGCGGACTTCGAGGACCGCGAGATCGTCATCCGCTGCTTCACCCTGATGGGCGGGATCGCGGTGACCGTGCCGCCGGAGCTGCATGTGGAGGTCACCGGCTTCGGTTTCATGGGCGGCTTCGACGACCGGGGCGCGGGTGAGGGCACCCCCGGCTCGCCCCGCGTCCGGATCACCGGCTTCGCCCTGATGGGCGGCGTCGGCGTGGAGCGCAAGCGGCGCAAGGGCGAGAAGAAGCGGCTGGAGAAGGAACGGCGGGCCGGGGAGCTGGAGGGGTAGTCGGCCCGCGCCGGGCATCACCGTGCCGGTGGGCGGGAACTCGACGTGCGGCTCGGGAGTACCTCAGGTAGGGACGAGGACGTACGGGCCGGGGCCGGGGGAGTCAGCCCGACCGGTCCCCGACACGCAGGCGTACGACGGGTGGAGTGGATGAACCAGACGAAGGGCCCGGCGGCGGGTTTCTCGGCGGCGGGCTTCGCGTACACGGCCGCGGACGAGGAGAAGCGCCGCGGGGTGCGCCGGATGAAGCTCACCGCCACCGGGCTGCTGCTGCTCGTGGCGGTGGTGTACGTGCTGGCCACCTGGGCCGGGCGGTCCGGTGTCACCGGCTGGCCCGGCTATGTGGCGGCCGCCGCCGAGGCGGGCATGGTCGGCGCGCTGGCGGACTGGTTCGCGGTCACCGCCCTGTTCAAGCGCCCGCTGGGGCTGCCGATCCCGCACACCGCGATCATCCCGACCAAGAAGGACCAGCTCGGCGCCTCGCTGGGCTCCTTCGTGGGCGAGAACTTCCTGTCCGGCGACGTGGTACGCGGGCGGCTGCGGGCGCTCGGCATCGTGGGCCGGGTCGGCGGCTGGCTCGCCGAGCCCGCGCACGCCGACCGGGTCACCGCCGAGCTGGCCACCGCGCTGCGCGGTGCGCTGACCGTGCTGCGGGACGCCGATGTGCAGGCCGTGGTGGGCGAGGCCATCACCCGGCGGGCGGAGGCGGTGGAGATCGCCCCGGGCGCCGGGAAGACCCTGGAGAAGATCGTCGCTGACGGCGCCCACCGCCGCGCCGTGGACCTGGTGTGCGCCCGCGCCCATGACTGGCTGGTGCTGCACGCCGACTCGGTGATGGACGCGGTGCAGGGCGGCGCGCCGGGCTGGACGCCCCGGTTCGTGGACCGCAAGGTCGGCGACCGTGTCTACAAGGAGCTGCTGCGGTTCGTCACCGAGATGCGGGACATGCCCGGCCACCCGGCGCGCGGCGCACTCGACCGGTTCCTCGCCGACTTCGCGGCCGATCTTCAGGGGGACACCGACACCCGGGCCCGGGTGGAGCGGCTCAAGTCCGACCTGGTGGCCCGCCCGGAGGTGCAGGACATCATCGCCTCCGCCTGGTCCTCGGTACGGGCCATGATCCTCTCGGCGGCCGAGGACGAGCGCAGCGAGCTGCGGCTGCGGGCCCGGGCCTCGCTGATCTCTCTGGGCAACCGGCTGGCCGGCGACAGCCGGCTCCAGACCAAGGCGGAGGGCTGGATCGAGGACGCGGCGGTCTATGTGGTGACCACCTACCGCACCGAGATCACCTCGCTGATCAGCGACACCGTGGCGAGCTGGGACGCGGACCAGACCTCCCGGAAGATCGAGGCCCATATCGGCCGCGACCTGCAGTTCATCCGGATCAACGGCACGGTCGTCGGCGCGCTGGCCGGTCTGCTGATCTACACCCTCTCGCACGCGTTCGGCGGCTGAGCCGCCTCCGGACATCCTCGAGGGTGGTGCCGGGCGGGTGACCGGCCCCTGCCCGACCGGTCACCCGTCCAGCCACCCTGGGGAGGCACCCGGTAGTACGGAGGGGGAGGCGCCGGCGTTCAGTACCCGTGGGAACCGGTCGGCCTCAGGCGCGTACGTTGCGGCCGACGGCCCAGGAGGCGGCGGCCATCGCCCCGGCGACCGAGAACACCGCGGGCCAGGCGCCGACCTTCTTGGCCAGCGGGTGCGATCCGGCGAACGCGGCCACATACGCGGCGGTCAGCGCGGCCGCGGCCTTGCCGCCGCTGTCGCGCGTCCACTCCCGCGCCGCCACGGTGCCGGCCGCCGCCAGAGCCACCCCGCCCAGCGGCCGCTTCTTGGTCCACCGTGCCACGGCGTACCCGCCGACCAGCCCGCTCGCCGCCACCACCGTCGCCGGAATCCTGGCCATGTCCGTCCTCCTGTCCGTTGCCACGCCCATCGCGCGACTCCCTTGCCACGCCCGTCGCGACCGGGGGTCGCGCTCCGCGACCGAGGCTAGTACGGCACCGATACGGCGGTACGCCGGGGCGGGTGGCTCAGCCGTTGTCGCAGCCGACGCCGTCGTTGTCGCGGTCCAGATGGCGGGCGTAGCCGGGTTCGCCCCGGTGGACGGGGGCGGCGCCGGCGGCCCGGGCGGCGGCGCAGTTGGCGTAGTAGACGTCCTCGGTGCCGGAGGTGTCCTCGTTGCTGCCGCTGTCGTCCGCGGCGGCCGGGGCGGGGGTCTCGCGGGTCACCGTGGCGGTCGCGGTGACGGTGACCTTGGTGGTCGCGGTGGCGGTGACCGTCCTGGTGGCGGTGACGGTGGGGGCGGGCTTGGCGGCGGCCGGGGTCGCGGCCGGGGTGGCCGTGACGGTGGCCGTCGCCGTGACGGTGGAGGCGGGCGCGGCCGCCTTTGCGGAGGTGCCCGAGGCCCCGTCGGAGGAGGTCGCGGCACCGCAGCCGGCGCCGACCAGCAGGAGGACCAGACCGCCGGCCCAGACCCGCTTCATCCGGTGCGGTGGACGGGCGGCGGGCGGGAGCGGGGCGGGCGGCGGCGGGACGAACGGGCCCTGGGGGTGCGGCTGGTACGGGTTCGTCATGGCGGCGTCTCCCTCTGACCTGGGCTGACGTGGGGCCTGGTGCACCAGTCGTTCCCCGTGATGAGGGATGAACGTACAGTGGTTGAAGTGTGAAGGAAAGATGGACGACCGCCCGAATGTATGTTCGGTGCCGGGCGGTCGTCCGTGCCGGTGCCGGTGCCGGTGCCGGTTGGCGGTGGGCGGTCAGAAGCGCTGGGTGCCGTGGCAGTCCGCGTACGGGAGCTCCGAGCCGCACCAGCAGGGCGCCGTGCGCAGCGGCGGCCAGGGGGTGGCGTGGCCGCGGGCGGCCAGGGTGGTGGCGTACTGGGGGAGCAGCGCGGCGTTGGACGGCGCGGTCGCCTCGGAGGCGGCGAACGCCTCGTAGGACGGGACCGTGCCGCGTACGACGCCCAGGTTCGGGGTGCCCGCGGCGGCCAGTTCGCGCAGCGAGGCCTCCAGATCGGTGAGGTGCGCCCGGTGCGTCGGGTACTCGGACTCCAGCTCCGGGTAGGCGGCGAGGAGTTCGTCCAGCTCGTCCTTGGACCACAGCAGCACCGCCACCGGGAACGGGCGGGAGAGCGCCACGCGGTAGGAGCCCAGCTCGGAGCGGAGCCGTGCGATCTCCGCCTGGAGCTCGGCCGGGTCGGAGGAGCCGAGCGCCCACAGCCGCTTGGGGTCGTGGAGCTCGTCCAGGGATACCGGGGCGGTGTGCAGCCGGTCGGCCAGCCGGTCCCAGCCGTCGTGGTCCAGCGCCAGCAGCCGGCGCACCCGGTGCCGTCCGGTCAGCAGCGACTGCGCCGGATACGGCACCTCCTCGTCGCCGTCGGCCACCAGCGCCTCGGCCGCGGTGGTGAACGTCGCCTCCGACTCCTCCAGTTCATCGTGGGCCTCCAGCGTCTCCGCCAGCACCTCCCAGGCGGCGGCGTCGGCCGGGGGCGTCGCCCGGACCCCGGCGATAATGGCGCGGGCCTCGGCCTCATGGCCGTACTCCCACAGGTTCGCCGCCTTCAGGGCCCTGATGAGCTGGGGGTTCTCCGGGGCGTCGGCGGCCAGCAGCTCGTCGTAGAGCGGGGTGGCCCTGGCCGGGTCGCCGGCCACCTCCAGATGGGCGGCGGCGCGCAGCAGCAACGGCTCGCGGTCCTCGGGGTACTGCGCCGCGGTGCGGAGCAGGCGCTCGGCTTCGGTGATGTGGTCGGCAGGCGTGTCGGGGCGCATGGGTGACACCGTACTGCTGTGCGCGGGGGAGCAGCGGGGAGGTCGGGAAGAGGGGCCGAAGGGTGCGGGAGGACGTCTCGTGGAGGGCTCTCGCGGAGGGTTCTCACGGACGGTGGGGGAGGGTGGCGGGATCCGGGAACTCCTGTTCGGGGCGGGGCGTTACAGTGTCGCGGGAGGGGGTGACAGGGATGGACCGCATCGGGATGACGGCAGGGACCGGCATGAAGGCCGGGATCAGGACCGGGGCCGAGGCCGGCGGGCGCGTGGGCGCTCGGCCGCTGCCGTGGCGGGCCGGGCCGCTGTTCGTCCTCCTGGTCTCCCTGGGCCTGCTGTCCGTGCTGTACGCGGACGGTGGGGCGTTCTCCGCCGCCGTGGCCCTGACCGCCGTCGGCGCCGCCTTCTCGGCCTGCGCCGCCCTCGCTCCCCGCCTGGTCCCCGTAGTGCCGCCGGGCAGGGTGCGGACCGCTCTGCGGGACCGTGAGCGGCGCACCTCCTTCCTGCCGCAGCGCGATCCCGACGCCTCGGGGCGAATACGCCCGAGGGCGCCCGGTCGTCCGGTCACGACGGCCGCGTAGGGGCGCCCGGCGCGCGAGCGACCGGACACCATCGCCTCGGCAGCACCCACCCGTACCCGGGCCCCTCCGCACTTCGGTGCGCCGGCGCCTTCGGTGCGCCCGCACCGCCGGTGCACGCATGGCTGGGTGCACCGCCGCCGGGCCATGCGTCCCCGTGGTCCGTCCTTCCGAGAATCCCGACACCGACACCGCCGGTCTCGCGGCCGGCGCTGTCATGCCCTTTCCTCGGTATGACGAGACCCCCGGAGGGTTCGCTTCCCATGTCCGCCCTTGCCTCCCCCCTGTCCGCCCTCGCTTCCCCCATGTCCGCCGCCGCCTCGCTCGTCGAGGAGCTGGCCGGCTTGCTCCAGCCCGTCTTCCACGGTTCGGCGACGGCCGCCGCGATCGTGCTGCTCACCATGCTGGTGCGGCTCGCCGTCCATCCGCTGGCCCGGGCGGCGGCCCGGGGGCAGCAGGCCCGGGTGCGGCTCGCCCCGCGCATCGCCGAGCTACGCAAGCGGCACGCCAGGGACCCCGAGCGGATGCAGCGCGCCGTGCTGGAGCTGCACACCGAGGAGAAGGTGTCGCCGCTGGCCGGCTGCCTGCCGAGCCTGGCCCAGGCACCGGCGTTCCTGCTGATGTTCCACCTGTTCTCCGGCGGGCGGCTGGGCGACCACACCCTGCTCGCCGCCCCGCTGGGCGGCCGGTGGACCGACGCGCTGGCCCACGGCGGGCTCTTCGGCCCGGCCGGGCTGGTGTACCTGGCGCTGTTCGCGATCGTCGCCGCCGTCGGCACGTACACCTACCGGCGCGGTCGGCGGGACCTGGCCGCGATGCCGGCGACGGCGGTGGAGGGCCCCGGCGGTGCCGCGGTCGGCGGGCTGACCAAGGTCATGCCGCTGCTCGGCTACGCCACCCTGATCACCGTCGCCGTGGTGCCGCTCGCCGCCGCGCTGTACGTGGTCACCTCCACCGCCTGGACCGCCGCCGAGCGCGCCTACCTGTACCGGGGCGGGGCCGCCGCACCCGTCACGGCCTGACGGGGGGAGGGCCCTGGCCCCTGGTGTGAACAGGGTCCAGGGAATGAACAGGGTCTTGCGGGACGGATCGGGCTCTTGGAGGATCGACCAATCCTGACGATGGCCGCACCCCATCGGCCGGGGCTCACCTCGACCACAGGGAGAAGACCATGAAGCTGCTGCGCGTCGGGACGGCCGGCGCCGAGCGGCCGGCGTTGCTGGACCGGGACGGCACTCTGCGGGACCTGTCGGCGATCGTCGCGGACATCGACGGCAACCTGCTCTCCGATGCCGCCCTGCTCGACCGGATCAGGGCCGCCGCCGGGGCCGGTGTGCTGCCCCCGCTGGACGGTACGGGGCTGCGGATCGGCCCCCCGGTCGCCCGGATCGGCAAGGTGGTCTGCATCGGGCTGAACTACCACGACCACGCGGCCGAGACCGGCGCCGCGACCCCGGCGGAACCGGTGGTCTTCCTGAAGGCGCCGGACACCGTCGTCGGCCCGGACGACACCGTCCTGGTGCCGCGCGGCAGCGCCAAGACGGACTGGGAGGTGGAGCTCGCGGTCGTCATCGGCCGCACCGCCCGCTATCTGGAGTCGGCCGAGGAGGGCTTGGCCCATGTCGCCGGGTACGCGGTCTCGCACGATGTCTCCGAGCGGGAGTTCCAGATCGAGCGCGGCGGCACCTGGGACAAGGGCAAGAACTGCGAGACGTTCAATCCGCTGGGCCCCTGGCTGGTCACCGCCGACGAGGTGCCCGACCCGCAGGCGCTCGGCCTGCGGCTGCGGGTCAACGGCGAACTGCGGCAGAACGGCTCCACCGCGGACCAGATCTTCCCGGTCGGCGAAGTGGTGCGCTACCTCAGCCACTTCATGACCCTGTACCCCGGGGACATCGTCAACACCGGCACCCCGGCGGGGGTCGCGATGGGCCAGCCCGAGCCCAAGCCGTACCTCCGGGCCGGGGACGTGGTGGAGCTGGAGGTCGACGGACTCGGCCGCCAGCGGCAGGAGCTGAAGGACGCGTAGGGGTACGGGGAGGGGGCGGGCGGCCCGGGTCCGGGGACGCCCGCCCCGGAGGCCCGGACCGGACTCCGAAGCGGGGTGGCCGGTGGCGGGACCGTCGTGAGGTGATCGACGCGATCGCCTTCACGTTCCAGTCCGGAACGCAGTGGATCCACCTGCCGGAGAAGTACGGCAATGGGCGAGGCATCCACAACCGGCTGCGGATGTGGGCCGTCGATGGCATCGGGGAGCGGGTGTTCACGGAGCCGATGGCCCGGCCTGTGTGTACCGCGTCGCCGCGGACGGCCCCGAACCAGGCGGGACGTAGTCCTGGCCGACAAGGCGTGGGATCGATCGGTACACCCATTGTCAGACGCTGCTGGCAGCATCACCGCCATGAACGCCATATTCGCCACCCCGCTGCGGCCGTTCGGCATCACCGCGCTCTTCCCTCAGCTGGCCCCGCTGGCGCGCACGGCGACCCGGCTGCACCCGCGGCCGGGGGTGCCGACCGTGCACGACAGCTCCGTCGGCGGGCCGCTGCTGTGGCCCGCCGACGAGCCGTGGCCGTACTGCGACGAGCCGCACGACAGCGGCGCGTCGCCGGTGGTCCATTCACCGGACGACGTCCGGATCCTCCGCCAGGACCGTGCCGCAGCGGCCGAGCGGCGGCGCCTCGACCCCGAGGCACCCCAGTGGACTCCCGAGGAACGGGCGACCTGGGAGCGGCTCGCGGACCGCCCGTGGTTCGACGGCCCGATCCCCCTCCTGCCCGTCGCCCAGCTCTACGCCCGTGACGTCCCCTTCCCGTGCCCGCCCGACGCGGACCTCCTCCAGGTCCTGTGGTGCCCCTTCGACCACGCGGAACACGCCAGCCCCAAGACCGCACTGTTCTGGCGCCTCTCGGCAACCGTCACCGATGTCCTCGAGGTACCACCCGAGCCGCCCATCGTCCAGCGCGACTGCTACCTCCCAGAGCCGTGCCTGTTCTCACCGGAGCAGGTCACCGAGTACCCCCACCCCTCGGAGCTGGACGAGGAACTTCAGGACCAGCTGGACGACATGAGCCGCTGGGAGTCGATCGACCCCGCGCGCTACCACACGTATGCGGACGACCCGGGCGAGCTCTACCTGAACAACCTCTCCACCGCCCCCGGCTGGAAGACCGGCGGCTGGACCCGCTGGAGCCGCACCGACCCCAAGCCCCGCCCCTGCCCCGAGTGCGGCACCGAGGAGGTCCCGCTCCTCACCATCGCCTCCTTGGAATGGGACAGCGGCAGCGGGACCTGGATCGCCGAGGAGGAACCGGCGAACCCGGCCCCACCTCCCCGGGGCGGCAACTTCACCTCGATCGACATCGTCGGCGGCTACAACGTCCAGCTCCACGCCTGCCCGGTAGACCCGTCCCACCCCCCTATCGAGCTGGTCCCGTAAGCAAGCCTGGCACCCAAGTACACCGAGACGCCACGAGCACGCCACATCGGCACCACGATCGACTCTCCAGGCAGCAGCCTTGGCCAATTACCAGATGATCCGAACGACGGGCCCTAGCCCCGCTCCGTGAACCGGGTCAGGGCCTCCACCACCAGGGCGTGGTCGTCCAGTTGCGGCAGGCCCGACACCGTCACCGTGCCGACCGCGCCCGCGCCCCGCACGGTCAGGGGGAACGAGCCGCCGTGCGCGGCGTAGCGGTCCGGGTCCAGCCGGGAGTCGGTGTCGAAGGACTTGCCCCGGGCGCGGAAGCGGGTGCCGACCAGCAGCGAGCTGTCGCCGTACCGCTCCACCACCCGGCGCTTGCGGTCGATCCAGTCGTCGTTGTCGGCGCTGGAGCCGGGCAGCGCGGCGTGGAAGAGCTGCTGCGGGCCGCGCCGGATGTCGATCGCCACCGGCAGGGCGCGCTCACGCGCCAGCTCCACCAGCAGGGTGCCCAGCGCCCAGGCGTCCTCATGGGTGAGGCGGTCCAGGGCCAGCGCCTCCTGCTGGGCGGTCAGTTCCTCGACGGCGGCCGGGTCGGCGGGAAGGGCGCTCACAGGGTCACCGCCACGCCCTCGCGGGCGGACCGGCGGGCCGCCTCCAGTACGTCCAGGGCGTGCGCCGCCTCGGCGGCGGTGACCGGCGGGGGCGTACCGTCGCGCAGCGCGGCGGCGATGCCCGCGTAGTACGCCGGGTAGTCGCCGGGCAGCGAGGGCGCCGGGCGCACCTCGTCCCCCGCGCCGACCGTGCCCCACTGCGACTCGGGCTCCACACCCCAGCCCTCCGGCCCGGGCGCCCCGGGACGGGTGCCCGCCCGGAGTGCCGCCTCCTGCGGGTCCAGCCCGTACGTCACATAGCCGGCGCGCGAGCCCAGCACCCGGAAGCGCGGGCCCAGCCGGGCCGCGGTCGCGCTCACCCAGAGATGGGAGCGGACGCCGCCGGCGTGGGTGACGGCGATGAAGGTGTCGTCGTCGGCCTCCGCGCCGGGGCGGCGGACGTCCGACTCCGCGTACACCCGTACCGCCGGGCCGAACAGCGTCAGCGCCTGGTCGACCACATGGCTGCCCAGGTCGTACAGCAGCCCGCCGATCTCCTCCGGCGCCCCGGACTCCCGCCAGCCGCCCTTGGGCTTGGGCCGCCAGCGTTCGAAGCGGGATTCAAAGCGCTGGACGTCCCCCAGCTCGCCGCCGTCCAGCAGGGCGCGCAGAGTGAGGAAGTCGTTGTCCCAGCGGCGGTTCTGGAAGACCGAGAGCAGCAGCCCGCGCTCCTCGGCGAGCGAGGCCAGCGCCCGCGCCTCGGCCGCGGTGCCGGCCACCGGCTTGTCCACCACGACCGGCAGCCCGGCCCGCAGGGCGGCGGTGGCGAGGGAGACATGGGTCTTGTTGGGGGAGGCGATGACGGCCAGGTCCAGCCCGTCCGGTCCGCCACCGGCCCGCGCCCACAGCTCCTCCGCCGAGTCGGCGAAGGAGACCTCCGGGAACTCGGCCCGGGCCTGCTCGCGCCGCTCGGGGTTCGCGGTGACGACCGTGTCCAGGACCAGGCCCTCGGTGGCGGCGATCAGCGGGGCGTGGAACACCGAGCCGGCCAGGCCGTAGCCGATCAGCCCGACCCGCAGCGGCGCCGGGGAGGGGGTGTCCGGGGGTGGGGTATGCGGAGTGGTGGCAGTCATGCCCCCCACTTAAGCAACGCTGTTGCCAAACTGCAAGCAACCCCCACAATGGAGCCGTGAACATGGGTCTGGGTGCGAATCTGCCGGCACTGCGCAACCACAACACCGCACTGGTGCTGGGGCTGCTGCGGGCAGCCGGCGAGGAGGGGGTCAGCCGGCTGGAGCTGGCCGAGCTGACCGCCCTCACCCCGCAGGCGGTCAGCAAGATCACCGCGCGGCTGCGGTCGGACGGCCTCGCCGAGGACGGGGGCCGCCGCGCCTCCACCGGCGGCAAACCGCGCACCGTGCTGCGGCTGGTCCCCGGCGCCGCGCACGCGGTGGGCCTGCATCTGGACCGGGACGAGCTGACCGCGGTCCTGGTCGACCTCGCGGGCACCGTGGTGGAGGCGAACACCGTGGCGCTGGACCTGGGCGCGGGCGCGGAGGTGGTGATGGAGGTCGCCGAGGGCGAGGTCGCGGCCCTGACCGGCGCCCGGGGAAGCGGCGCGCGGAGAGACGGCACCCGGGAAGACGGCACCCGGGGCGGCACGGACGGGAAGGGCGGAGGGGACGGTCACGGCGGAGGCCGGGGCGTCCGGGGTGCCCGCGGGGGGCGGCAGCGTACGGGGGAGTCCTCCGGGCGGCGGCCGGTGCTCGGGGTCGGGGTGGCGATGCCCGGGCCGCTGGACCACCTGGCCGGCGTCCCGCACCGGGTGACCGGCTTTCCCGAGTGGAACGGCTTCCCGCTCCGCGACGCCCTCGCCGACCGGCTGGGCCTGCCCGTCGTGCTGGACAAGGACACCAACACCGCCGCGCTGGCTCTCGCCCTGCGCGGCCGGGACGAGGAGGGGCCGGCACCGCACCCGGGCTCCTTCGCATACCTCCATGTGGGTACGGGGCTGGGCGCCGGGCTCGTCCTCGACGGGGCCGTCTACCGGGGCCCGCGCACCGCCGCGGGGGAGTTCGGCCACCAGACGGTCCAGTTGGACGGGCCGCCCTGCGGCTGCGGCGGGCGCGGCTGCCTGGAGGCGCTCTGCCTGGCCGCCGTGGCCCGGGGCGACACGGCGGGGGCGGCCCGGGTGCTCGGCGCGGGCGCGGCCAACCTGGTGGGGCTGCTGGACATCGACCGGGTGCTGCTCGGCGGCCGGGTGGTCACCGCCGCCCCCGCGGCCTTCCTCGCAGGCGTGGCCGCGGTGCTGGCGGAGCGCGCCCGGCGCAGCGGCGAACCCGCCGTCCCGGTCGCCCTCGCCGAGGACCCGGCCGACGCCGATGACGGCAAGAGCCCCTACCCCGATGACGACAAGAACCCCGGCACCGACGCCGCCTCCGACCGCGCCGCCTCCGGGCATCTGATCGCCGAGGGCGCCGCCCAACTGGTGCTCGCACCCCTCTTGGGGCGCTGACGCCGGACAGCCTCCCAGTGGGGCCCATGCGTACGGCCGTACGGCGGAATGGCCCGGTCCGCGCGGTACGCGGGAGGCGCGGCGTGGGAGGTTCTCGGGGCACGACTGCCCACGCCCGCCCCGCCCTGACGGCCAGGCCCCGGTCCCTCGGGACGGCGCTGTCCCGGCGGGGGCCAGGTCCCCGCGGAGGCCCGCCATGCGACTGCGTACCGCTCCCGCCGTCGGAGTCACCGCCGCCGTGCTCGCCCTGGGCGCGGCCGGTGCCGCCGCCGCACCGGGGCAGGCCGTCGGCCACGGCGAAACCGGCCGTACGGGGATCGGCCATACGGGGATCGGCCGGACCGGGGCCGGGGCGCACCCGGCGCGGATGGAGCCCGACCGGGGGCCCGGGCCGGACCGCGGCGCGTTCGAGGCGGAACTGCCGAGCCGGCAGCCGACCTGCGGTGACCCGGCCGCCCGGGAGTTCCCGATCCGCACCCGCGTCCTCGGCGGCCCGGCCGCGTACCAGCCCGGCGGCGGCTTCCACCGCTGGAGCGTGGAGCTGACCAACACCACCGCCCAGGCCTGCGGCAACATCCACCCGGTCATCGTCTTCACCGACCGCTCCCGCACCCTGCGCCCGGCCCAGGTCCAGCTGGAGTTCGCCGAGGAGGACGGCGGCGGACGGCACTATCCGGCGACCGTGGAGACCACCGACCGGCATGAGCTGGTCGGCGTCCTGGACGACAGCGCCGACGGCTTCCCCGGCTACACGGTCCCGCCCGGCCGGACGGTCAGCGTGCCCGTCCGGCTCGCCTTCACCTCCGACACCGGGCCCGACACCATCACGGTCAACGCGGCGATCGTGCAGCGCCGAGGTGACGACGGGGACTGGGTCGGCGAGTCGCCCGACTACCGGTTCACGCTCCGCGACGGCGGCCGGACCGGTGAGCGGGCCGAGGAGCTGCCCCGTACCGGCCGGAACGTGCTGATCCTGGCGGGCGCCGCCGCCGGCGCCTTCACCCTCGGCGCCGGGATAGTCGCCCTCGCCGCCCGCCTCCGCCACCGCCGGAGCTGAGCCCTCCCCGCCCGGAGCCCCAGGGCCGGAGAGCTGAGACCTCCCGGCCGGGGAGCCCCGCCGCCGGAGTTGAGCCCTCTCCGCCGGGGGAGCCCCGCCGCTGTAGTCGAGCCCTCCCCGCCCGGAGCCCAAGGGCCGGAGAGTCGAGTCCTCCCCGCCGGGGAGCCCGGCCGCTGTAGTCGAGTCCTCCCCGCCGGGGAGCCCGGCCGCTGTAGTCGAGCCCTCCCGGCCGGGGACCGGCCGCCGTAGCTGAGCCCCCCACTCGGGGCCCCAGGGCCGTAGCTGAGCCCTCCGCCGCCCGGCCCGGAGCCGCCCGGCCCGGAGCCGCCCGGCCCGGAGCCGAGCGCCCCGGAGCCGAGCGCCCGGGGTCGGATGCCCGGGCCGGGGTAGGAAGCCGGGAGCCCCGCCCCGCAGTCGACCGCCCCACTCCCGGGCCCACCCCCGGCCGCCCCCCACCCGTCTGAGAGCATCGCCGGGTGGACCACTCATCCCCACCCCAGGTACCCGGCGCACCCGTGCGCTCGGGGATCCCCGAGCACGGCCGGGTGCCGAAGTACTACGCGGTGAAGACGGAAGTCGCCGCCCTGGTCGAGGAGTTGGGCGAGGGCGGGGTGCTGCCCACCGAGCGGGACCTGGCCGAGCGGTACGGGGTCGCCCGGGAGACCGTGCGCCAGGCCCTGCGGGACCTGCTGCTGGAGGGGCGGTTGCGCCGCCAGGGCCGGGGCACCGTGGTGGCCGGGCCCAAGCTGGAGCAGCCGCTGTCGCTGGCCAGCTACACCGAGGGGGTACGCCGGCAGGGGCGCCGCCCCGGGCGGACCCTGGTCGGGCTGGAGCGCTTCGCCTGCCCGGAGGCGCTCGCCCCGGACGTGGGCGCCGCGCCCGGCGACCCGGTCTGGCACCTGGAGCGGGTGCTGCTCGCCGACGACGAGCGGGTCGGGCTGGAGAGCACCTATGTGGCGGTGGCCCGGGCGCCCCGGCTGGACGCCGACTTCGACCCGGACTCGTCCTTCTACGCGTACCTCCGCGACCGGGTCGGCGCGGTCTTCGGGGACGCCGACGAGCGGATCGAGACCGTGCTCGCCACCCCCCGCGAGGCGCTGCTCATCGGCACCCCGCCCGCCCTGCCGATGCTGCTGCTGCACCGGGTCTCGCGGGACGACGGCGGGCGGCCGCTGGAGCGGGTGCGCACCCTCTACCGCGGCGACCGGTTCAGCTTCACCACCCGGTTGGGGTGACGCACGCCCCGCCCCACCCCCCCCTCGTAAAGTCACGAGAAGATAACGGGTCTAGGCCAAGATTGATGGCTCGTTCACCGGTCCGTCGCCGACCGGACCCCGCCAGGCCACCCGCCGCGCCCACCGTTTCCGGCGTGAGAGTCATCGTCGTAGGAGCCGGCGTGGTGGGCACCATGCACGCCTGGCAGGCAGTGGAACGCGGCCATGAGGTCGTACAGATCGAGCGGGAGGCCGACGCCCGGGGCGCCTCGCTCCGCAACTTCGGGCAGATCTGGGTGAGCGGCCGAGCCGCCGGCGCGGAGCTGGAGACCGCGCTGCGCGCCCGCGAGCTGTGGGAGGCCATCGGCGCCCGCGTCCCCGCCCTGGGCTTCCGGGCCAACGGCTCGCTCACCCCGGTCCGTACCGAGGCGGAGCTGGCCGTGGCCGAGGCGGCAGCCGCCGGGCCGGACGCCGAGGCGCGCGGCTTCACGCTGCTGACCGCCGCCGAGGCGCGCGCCCTCAACCCGGCGCTGCGCGGGGAGTTCCTGGCCGCGCTCCGGTGCGAACGGGACGCCGCCGTCGAACCCCGCACCGCCCAGCGGGCCCTGCGCGAGGCGCTGGCCGCCTCCGGCCGCCACACCTTCCTGCCCGGTCGTGAGGTACGGGAGCTGGTGGGCGGCTCGGCGGTACGGGACGACCACGGCGAGCTCCACCGGGCGGACGCCGTGGTGCTGTGCACCGGCGCCTGGCTCGGCGGGCTGGTCCGCGAGCTCGCCGGAGAGCTGCCGGTCCGCCGGGTGCGCCTCCAGATGATGCAGACCGCCCCGCTCGGTGAACCGCTCACCACCTCCATCGCCGACGCCGACTCCTTCCGCTACTACCCCGCGTACGACGCCACCGCCCTGGACGCCGCACAGCCGCAGGCGCCGGTCGCCGCCGCCCACCGGATGCAACTGCTCATGGTGCAGCGGCTCGACGGCGGGCTGACCATCGGCGACACCCATGAGTACGAGCACCCCTTCGCCTTCGACACCCTCGAAGACCCCTATGAGCACCTGGCGGGGGTCGTGGAGTCGCTGCTCGGCCGGCCGCTGCCGCCGATCCGCCGCCGCTGGGCCGGGGTGTACGCGCAGTGCACCGACACCCGCCGGGTGGTCCACCGCCAGCAGGTCGCCGAGGCCGCCTGGCTGGTCACCGGGCCCGGCGGGCGCGGTATGACCTGCTCACCCGCCATCGCCGAGACCACCGCCGACCGACTGGGCTGGTAGGAGCGCCATGAACGACATCACCAAGCCGTCCGACATCCGACTCGTCGTGCTCGACATGGCCGGCACCACCGTCGCCGACGGCGGTCTGGTCGAGGAGGCCTTCGCCGCCGCGGCCCGCGCCCTGGGCGAGGACCCCGCCCCGATGCTCGGCCATGTCCGGGCCACCATGGGCGAGTCCAAGATCTCCGTCTTCCGCCACCTCCTCGGCGACGAGCAGCGCGCCCGCCGCGCCAACGCGGCCTTCGAGGAGGCGTACGGGGAGCTGGTCGCCGCCGGCCGCATCGCCCCGCTGCCCGGGGCCGCCGAGGCCGTCCGCACCCTGCGCGAGCGGGGCCGCACCGTCGTCCTGGCCACCGGCTTCGCCCGCACCACCCAGGACGCCATCCTGGACGCCCTCGGCTGGCAGGACCTGGCCGACCTCACCCTCTGCCCGGCCGACGCGGGCGGGCGCGGCCGCCCGTACCCCGACCTGGTCCTCACCGCGCTGCTGCGCACCGGGGCCGCCGACCACGTCCGGCAGGTCGCGGTCGCCGGGGACACCTCGTACGACATGCTCAGCGGCGTCCGCGCGGGCGCTGGGATCGTCGCCGGCGTCCTCACCGGCGCCCATGACCGCGACCGGCTCACCGCGCACGGCGCCACCCATGTCCTGCCCTCGGTCGCCGAGCTGCCCGAAGTCGTCGTCGCCGCCACGGGGGTGGTCACATGAGCGGCAGCGGGATCCGCTTCGACGGGATCACCGTCGCCTACGACGGGCACACCGTGCTCGACGCGCTCGACCTCACCGTCGAACCCGGCGAGGTGATGGCGCTGCTCGGCCCCTCCGGCTCCGGCAAGACCACCGCGCTGCGCGCCGTCGCCGGGTTCGTCCGGCCCGCCGCCGGACGGGTGCACGTCAGCGGGCGGGACGTCACCGAGCTGCCGCCGCACCGGCGCGGCATCGGGATGGTGGTGCAGAGCTACGCGCTCTTCCCGCATCTGCGGGTCGCCGACAACGTGGCCTTCGGGCTGCGCGCCCGCCGCACCCCCAAGGCGGAGACCGCCGCCCGTACCGCCGAGGCGCTGGAGCTGACCGGGATGGGCGACTACGCCCGCCGCTACCCGCGCGAGCTCTCCGGCGGCCAGCAGCAGCGCGTCGCCATCGCCCGCGCGCTCGCCATCCGCCCCGACGTACTCCTCCTGGACGAGCCGCTGTCCGCGCTGGACGCGGCGCTGCGCTCCGGGATGCTCGCCGAACTGGCCCGGCTGCACCGCGAACTGCCCGAGATGTCGATGCTGTACGTGACCCATGACCAGGTCGAGGCGCTGACCCTGGCCGACCGGATCGCCGTCATGGACCGCGCCCGGCTGCGCGACTGCGGCACCCCGCAGCAGCTCTACCGCCGCCCGCGCACCGAGTTCACCGCCTCCTTCGTCGGCAACGCCAATCTGCTCCCGGTGACCGTGACCGGCGACGGGGTGTCCCTGGCGGGGCGGCCGTTGAAGGTCCCCACCGGGACCGCCGCCCCCGGGGCCACCGCCACCCTCTGCGTCCGGCCGCATCTGGTCGGCCTCGGCCCGGGGCCCAACGCCCTGCGCGGCACCCTGGCCGAGGTCCAGTGGCGGGGCGCCACCCACCGGCTGACGGTGGACGTCGACGGCCACCGAGTGCTGGCCGACCTGCGCGAGCTGCCCGAACCCCCGGCGCTGGGCGCGGAGGTGGAGCTGCACTTCGCCCCGGACGACGCGGTGCTGATCAGCGCGCTGGGGCCGGGGACCGGCCCGGAGGCCGACCCGGCGACCGTTCTGGAGGCGGGCCATGGCCACGACCACGGCTGACCTCGCCAAGAGCGCTCCCCATCCCCGTAGCCGTACCGCAGCCGGTTGGCTCTGGGCGCTCCCGCCCATCGCCGCGCTGGCGCTGGCCTTCCTCTACCCGCTGGCGCTCGTCGTCCGCGAGTCGCTCGCCCCCGGCGCGTACGCCGACGTCCTGGGCTCGTACGCCTTCCGGGAGGCGCTGACCACCACCGTCTGGCTGGCCGTCGGGGCGACCATCGGCTGCCTGGTGCTCGGCTTCGTGCTGGCGCTGATCCTGGCCTTCGTACCGTTCCCCGGCTCCCGCGCGGTGGCCCGGTTCATCGATGTCTTCCTCTCCTTCCCGTCCTTTCTGATCACCCTCGCCCTGCTGTTCGTCTACGGCACCGTGGGCATCGCCAACGGTTTGTGGACCGGCGCCACGGGTGACCCGAACGGGCCGTTCCGCTTCCTCACCACCCCCTGGGGCGTACTGCTCGCCGAGATCACCTACTTCACCCCCTTCGTCGTCCGCCCGCTGCTGGCCGCCTTCTCGCAGCTCGACCCGGCCCAGCTGGAGGCCGCCTCCTCACTGGGCGCCCGCCCCGCCCGGGTGGTGCGGCAGGTGATCCTCCCCGAGGCGCTGCCCGCGCTCGCCGCCGGCGGCGGACTGGTCCTCGTCCTCTCCCTCAACGAGTTCGGCATCGTGCTGTTCACCGGGGCCAAGGGCGTCACCACCCTGCCGACCCTGGTCTACGGCAAGGCGATCCTGGAGGCCGACTACCCGGCCGCCTGTGTGGTCGCCGTCGTCAACGTGCTGCTCTCCACCGCGCTCTACGCCCTCTACCGGGGGGTGAGCCGCCGTGCTGGTGCACACCGCTAGGGGCCGCCGGGCCGCCTGGGTCCTCTTCGCCCTCCTCTTCCTCCCGCTCTTCGCGCTGCCGCTGCTGGTGGTCCTCGCCGCCTCCTTCGCCACCCACTGGTCCGGCGCCCTGCCCTCCGGCCCCACCACCGCCCACTACGCCACCGCCGTGCGCGGCGAACCGCTCCAGGCGCTCACCACCAGCCTGGTCACCGCCGTCGCCGCGAGCCTGCTGGCGCTGGTCCTCGGCGGCTGGGCGGCGCTCGCCGCCGACGCGCTGGGCCGGCGCGGACGGCGGCTGCTGGACGCCCTGTTCGTGCTGCCGGTCGCGGTGCCCTCGGTGGTCGTCGGACTGGCCGTGCTGGTCGCCTACTCCCAGCCGCCGTTCCTGCTCAACGGCACCCGCTGGATCGTGATCCTCGCCCACACCGTGCTGGTCACCGCCTTCGCCTACCAGTCCGTCGGAGCCGCGCTGCGCCGGCTGGACCCGGCGTACGAGCAGGCCGCCGCCGCGCTCGGCGCCCGGCCCTCCTACGTCCTGTGGAGGGTGAAGCTGCCCCTGCTGCTGCCCTCCCTCAACGCGGCCGCCGGGCTCTGCTTCGCCCTTTCCATGGGCGAGTTGAGCGCCACCATGATGCTCTACCCGCCGGACTGGCTGCCGCTGCCCGTGCTGGTCTTCACCGCCACCGACCGGGGCTCGCTGTTCACCGGCTCCGCCCTCGCCGTCGTGCTGATGACCGCCACCCTGCTGGTCCTGCTCGCCGTCTCCCGGCTGCGCACCCGCGCCACCCACCGCTGAAACCCTCCGATGGGGAGAGTGAAACCGCCATGCCCCGTGCCCTGCCCACCACCCTGACCGCCCTGACCGCCCTCGCCCTGCTCACCGCTGGACTCACCGGCTGCACCGCCTCCGCCGCCGACGACCCCAGGACCGTCACCGTCTACAGCGCTGACGGGCTCAAGGGCGAGAAGGGCGACGGCTGGTACGACCGGGTCTTCGCCGACTTCGAGAAGAAGACCGGTATCAAGGTCGAGTACGTCGAGGGGGGCTCCGGCGAGATGGTGCAGCGCGCCGTCCGCGAACGCCGCAACACCCAGGCCGACGTGCTGGTCACCCTGCCGCCCTTCATCCAGCAGGCCGGCTCCAAGGGCCTGCTCCAGCCCTACGAGCCCCAGGGCGCCGAGAAGGTCGCCGCGGCCGACAAGGCACCGGACGGCAGCTGGACGGCGGTGGTGAAGAACTACTTCGGCTTCGTCCGGAACGGCAAGGAGCTGCCGGAGCCGCCCACCACCTGGGAGGACCTGCTCGACCCGAAGTTCAAGGACCGGTTGCAGTACTCCACCCCCGGGGTCGCGGGCGACGGCACCGCGGTGGTCGTCAAGGCCCTGCACGACTTCGGCGGACGCGAGCAGGCCATGGCGTATCTGAAGAAGCTCCAGGCCAACAACGTCGGCCCGTCCTCCTCCACCTCCAAGCTCGCCCCCAAGGTCGACAAGGGCGAACTGCTCGTCGCCAACGGCGACGTCCAGATGAACCACGCCCAGGCCCGCTCCATGCCCAACCTCGACATCTGGTTCCCGGCCCGCGAGGGCGGCCGCCCCACCACCTTCGCCCTGCCCTACGCCGCCGCCCTGGTCAAGGACGCCCCGCACACCGCCAACGGCAAGAAGCTGCTGGACTTCATGCTCACCGAGCAGGCCCAGCGCCAGACCACCGAGATCGGCGGCGGCTTCCCCGCCCGCGAGGACACCGTCCCCACCGGCCCGGAAGCCGAGGCGCTGGCGAAGCTGATGCGCGGTGTCGAGATCTTCACCCCCGACTGGGCCGACATCGAGAAGAACCTCACGGCGTACGTGGACGACTGGAAGGCTGCCACCGGCAGTTGACCCCCCGCCCGCCCCGGGTACGCCTCACCCCGCCACCATCCGGCCATCCGGCCATGCGAACCATCCGTCCGGCACGACCCCTCTCCCTCCCCCGAAGGAGTCCCCATGCCGACTTCCGGCATACCGCGCCGCACCGTCCTCGCCGCCGGCGCCGCCACCGCGGCGGTCGCGGCCACCGCCGCCGCCACCGGCCCCGCCCGGGCGGCGGACGCCGCCGCGCCGACCCTCCCCGACGGCACCAGCAAGGACAAGGTGCTGGTCGTCGGCATGGACGGGCTGCGGCACGACCGGATCGACGCCGCGAACGCCCCCGTCCTCAAGGGCATGATGCGCGACGGCACCTACGGGCTGTCGCTGCTCTACACCCCGCCGATGGCCGCCACCTCCTCCGGCCCCGGCTGGTCCACCATCTCCACCGGCGTCTGGCCCGACAAGCACGGCGTCAAGGACAACAGCTTCGCCGGGAAGCAGTACGGGGCCTACCCCGGCTTCCTCGCCCGGCTCGCCCAGGTCCGGCCGAACCTCTCCACCTGGGCGGCCGTGGACTGGAAGCCGCTGGACACCCAGGGCACCGTCACCCCCGGCGCCGACGCCAAGCTGGTGCTGGACGGGGACGCCGACGGCTATCCGGCCCATGACGCCACCATCACCGCGCAGACCGAGTCGATCCTGCGGCAGCAGAACCCGGACGTGCTCTTCGTCTACCTCGGCAACACCGATGTCGTCGCGCACGCCGGCGGCACCGGGCAGAAGTACCTGGACGCCATCGCCGTCCAGGACACCCAGCTCGGCCGGCTGCTGGCCGCGATCCGGGCCAGGCCCTCGTACGCCTCCGAGCGCTGGACCGTGATCGTCGCCACCGACCACGGCCATCTGGACGCCGGCGGCCACGGCGGCACCGCCATCGAGGAGCGGCGCACTTTCGTGCTGGCCACCGGGCCCGGGATCGCCGCCGGTGCCCGGCCCGCCGACACCCGGCTGGTGGACGTGGCCGCCACCGTCTTCCACCAGCTCGGCATCGCCCCCGATCCCGCCTGGGGCCTGGACGGCAAGCCCATCCAGCAGCGCTCCACCGACCCGTTCGACACTCTGCTGCCCCAGCTCGGCGGCCGGGTGGACGAGACCGGCATCCCGGCCACCGTGCGCGGCTTCACCCACACCCCGCCCAGCGGCTGGTCGGTCATCGACAGCGCCATGGGCACCGGCGGGGTCACCGAGTGGCGCGGCTGGTCCTTCACCACCGACGAGTTCTGGACCCGCAGCCAGCCCGGGCAGTGGCGCGAGCTCAACGTCCGCTCGCGCGGGGTGTTCGCCGTCGCCGACTCCGACGAGTGGGACGACAAGCCGTCCTCCGGACCGTACGACTCCACCCTGGTCACCCCCGCCCACCCGGTCACCGGAAAGAGCCGGGTCAGCCTCGCCCTCACCACCCACTACCGCCAGGAGGGCGCCCAGCGCGCCGAGGTGCTGGCCTCCTTCAACGGCGGCACCCCGACCCTGGTCAAGGCGTACACCGCGGACACCGTCGCCCAGCGCCAGACGCTCACCGTGCCCGTCCCGGCCGGCGCCGCCACCGTGAGCTTCCGCTTCCGCTACACCGGCGCCAACAACTGGTACTGGGTGATCGACGACGTGGTGATCACCGCCGTCTGATCCCGTCGTCGGCCGACTCCTGGCTGATTAGGCTGGGGGCGTCGCCACAGCGCTGTCGCGGCGTCCCCAGCAGGCAGCAGCATCCCTCACCCGGGTGCATCCGTACGGCAGGAGTCCCGCACCATGGCAGAGCGCAAGCCGATCGAGTCCTGGCTGACCGACATGGACGGCGTCCTCATCCACGAGGGCGTGCCCATCCCCGGCGCCGACTCCTTCCTGAAGAGGCTGCGGGAGAAGGAGCGGCCCTTCCTGGTGCTGACCAACAACTCCATCTACACCGCCCGCGACCTGCACGCCCGCCTCGCCCGGATGGGCCTGGACGTGCCGGTCCGCAACATCTGGACCTCGGCGCTGGCCACCGCGCAGTTCCTGGACGACCAGCGCCCCGGCGGCACCGCGTACGTCATCGGCGAGGCCGGGCTGACCACCGCCCTGCACGACATCGGCTACGTCCTCACCGACCACGACCCGGACTACGTGGTGCTCGGCGAGACCCGCACCTACAGTTTCGAGGCGCTGACCAAGGCGATCCGGCTGATCAACGCCGGCGCCCGGTTCATCTGCACCAACCCGGACAGCACCGGCCCCTCCACCGAGGGCCCGCTGCCCGCCACCGGCTCGGTGGCCGCGCTGATCACCAAGGCCACCGGCCGTGAGCCGTACTTCGCGGGCAAGCCGAACCCGCTGATGATGCGCACCGGACTGAACGCCATCGGCGCGCACTCCGAGACCAGCGCCATGATCGGCGACCGGATGGACACCGATGTCCTCGCCGGTCTGGAGGCCGGGATGGAGACCTTCCTGGTGCTCACCGGCTCCACCACTCCGGCGGACGTCGAGCGCTACCCGTTCCGGCCCTCCACGGTCGTGGACTCCATCGCCGACCTGGTCGAACGCGTCTGATCCCGGCGCGGGGCCGGTCCGCCGGGCGCTCCTCGGGATGCGAACGGAGCCGAACGGGGTGAACCTTCCTTCCAGGAGGTTCACGATGCGTTCAGCTCTGCTTGCTCTCCGTGCGCCGCTCGCCGTGGCGGGTGCGGCGGGCGCCCTGGTGCTCTCCCCGGCGGCCGGGGCCGCCCACGCCGGGGACGGCGCCGACCGGGTCCCGGTGCGGGCCTTCGTCGCCCCCGCCACCGCCGTCCCGGGCGCGGGTCTGGAGGTGGAGGTGCTCGGCTGCCCGGGAGGGCGCGGCGAGGTCCGCTCCCCGGCGTTCTTCTCGGTCGCCGAGCTGTCCGGGCGCGACGGGGCGGGCCGCCCGCTCTACGGGTCGACCACCGTCGCCTCGCACGCCCGCGCGGGCGGCCACCCGATGGACGTGGTCTGCGGCGGACGTACCCACCGGAACGCCGGTACGGTCCAGGTGGCCCACCAGGCGCCGGTCTCCCACGCCCGGGGCGGCGGCGCGAACGGTACGGCCGCCCCCGTCTCCGCCGACGAGCCGCTGAGCCTGTCCGCCGCCCAGGCGCCGATCGACCTGGTGGCCGCCGACGAGCAGGGCCCGGGCACCCCGCACACGGTGATCGGGCTGGTGCTCGCCGGGGTCGCCGCGGTCGCGGTCGCACTGCGCACCTCGCGCCGCCGCCGCGAGTCCCGCTCCCGTCCCGAGTGACCGCGCCGGTGTCTCGGGGCCTGCCCGCGCCGGTGGCCGCCTCCGGCGCCCCTGGTACGGGTGTGTCAGGATTGGCCGGACCGGCCTTGACCGGGGCGGGGCGCCTGGGGGGCGGGCCCGCGGAAGGCACACCCAAGGGGGAGTCGATGTACGGCAGTTTCACCGGGCGTGCCCGCGCCGGGGTGGCCGCGGCCGGGGCGGCGGCACTGCTGCTGCTGGCCGGGTGCTCGTCCCCGGACGCCCCGGCACCCGAGGGGCCCGAGGCGGCGCCCGGTGTGGGGCAGCAGCCCAAGGGCGCCGACCCGTTCTGGGTGAACCCGAAGAGCAAGGCCGCCGCCGCGCTGGAGAACTACCAGCGCAAGGGCGAGAAGGACAACGCCGAACTGGTGCGCCGGATCGCCGCCCAGCCGGTCGGCGAGTGGATCGGCGTGGAGACGCCCGAGGAGGACGCCCGCGGCTACACCGAGGCGGCCGCCAAGGCCGACCGGGACGCGGTGCTGGTCCTCTACAACATCCCGCACCGCGACTGCGGCCAGCACTCCGCGGGCGGTGCCGCCGACGGCGACTCCTACCGCGCCTGGCTGGACAAGGTGGCCGCCGGTATCGGCGACCGCCGGGCCACCGTGGTGGTGGAGCCGGACGCGGTGATGCACATGGTGGACGGCTGCACCCAGGAGCAGTACCACGAGGAGCGGTACGACCTGCTGAAGGGCGCCGTCAAGCGGCTCAAGCAGCTGCCGAACACCCGGGTCTACCTGGACGCGGGCAACGCCGGCTGGGGCAAGCCGGACCAGATCTTCGAACCGCTCCAGTGGGCCGGGGTCGGGGACGCCGACGGCTTCGCGGTGAACGTCTCCAACTTCCAGACCACCGCCGCCAGCACCGAGTACGGCAAGAAGGTGTCGGAGAAGGTCGGCGGGAAGCCCTTCGTCATCGACACCAGCCGCAACGGCAACGGCCCCTACACCGAGGGCGACCCGGCGCAGAGCTGGTGCAACCCGCCCGGCCGCGCGCTCGGCGAGACGCCCACCGCCGAGACGGGCGACCCGAAGGTCGACGCGTATCTGTGGATCAAGCGCCCCGGCGAGTCCGACGGCGACTGCAAGGGCGGCCCCCGCGCGGGCGAGTGGTACCCGGACTACGCCCTGGAGCTGGCCCGCAACTCGGCCTAGCCGCCAAGGCCCCGGCGGGCCCGGCTCCGGGGCCCGCACCTTTCCAGGCCGGGCCCAGCTCTGGGGCCCGCGCCTTTCAAGGCCGAGCCCGGCCTCCAGGCACCCCGACCTCAGGTCAACCCGACCTCACGGCACCTCGACCCAGACCGCCTCGCTCGGGGTGCCCTTGTCGTCGGTGACGAAGAGCATGTACCAGCCGGAGGGCACCAGGGCGCGGTTCTTCGGCACGGTGACCTTGATCCCGTCGGCCGTCTTCTCCATGTCCAGCGCGATGGAACGCTGGTCCACGTCGGTGACATGGGTGACGGCGCTGGGCCGCATCAGCTTGGCCGTCTTGACCTTGGCGGCGCCGGGGACGGTGAAGGTCCCGCTGCCGCCGCGCTTGATCTTCTTCGGGCCGCCGGTGACCTGCGGGCGGTCGTCCCGGTAGCGGTAGGGCGGGGTGTAGATCTCGATGCGCTGCTCGAAGACGCCGGGCCGGGTGTTGGCCGCGTCGGAGTAGAGCGAGTCGGATCCGAAGATCATCACCCGGCCGTCGGGCAGCAGCACCGAGCCGGAGTGGTAGTTCCGGCCCACCTGCGGGTCGGCCACCCGGGTGTAGGCGCCGGTCTTCGGGTCGTAGGTCCGCGCCTCCAGGACGTTGGAGCCGCTGCGCCCCCGGTAGTCCTCGGAGCCGCCGGTGACCAGCAGACTGTCGTCCGGGAGCAGTGAGGCGCTGGGGTAGCGGGTGCCCTTGTCCAGGGTGGCGCCGTCCTTGAAGCGCGGCTTGGGCGCGTTGAGGTCGACCAGCCGGGACTTCTCGCTGGAGTCGGTGGACTCGCCGACCCCGCCGCCGCCGATCACCATGAACTTCTGGTCCTGGGCGGGCGGCAGCATCACCGTGGCCGAGGTCTCCATCCGGTCCGCGTCGCCCAGCCCCGGGATCTTGTCGAACGTGTTCGTCTCCAGGTCCCACACACCCGGGTCGCGGCCCACGTCGGCGGGCCCGTAACCGGCGTTGGAGCCGGAGTAGAACAGCTTGCCGTCGTCCAGCAGGAAGATCGCCGGGTAGGTGGGGAAGCGCCGCTCGAACCCGGTGTACTCCCACTTCTTGGTCTTGGGGTCGTAGACCTCGTCCTTGCCGGGGACGATCTGCCCGATCTCGTCCAGGCCGGAGAGGGAGAGGACCTTGCCGTCCTTGAGCGTGGTGAGCGTGGGATACCAGCGGGCCTCGTTCATCGGGTCGACCTTGATGTACTTCTCGGCCACCGGGTCGAACTCGAAGGCGTCCCTGATGCCCTGGAAGTCCTTCTTGTCCAGGGCGAGCTTCTGCGCCATCCCGTAGACGTTGCGGGCGTCGGCGCCCTTCAGCCCCGCCACCTTGTAGTTGTCCTCGGTGCCGGTCTCGAACTCCTTGCCGGACTCCTCGGCCTCGACGTAGATCCGGCCGAGACCCGGCTCGGTACGGAGAAAGGCGCCGGTGGCCTTGTCATGCACCTTCTTGGCGCGCTCCACCACCACCGGGTCCTTGGAGACGAAGGTCTTGCCGTTGGCCTTGCCGGTGAAGCGGGTGCCGGCCGGCAGCGTCATCGGCTTGTCCGGGTTCTCGTTGTGCACGATCATCAGGCCGCCGGCCTTGGTGACATCGCCCTGGAGCTTCTCGTACCGCTTTGTGCCGCCGGCCACCAGCAGCTTGCCGTCGGGCAGCTGGGTGTGCCCGGCGCAGAACATGTCCTTGGGGGTGGGGATCTTCTTGAACGCGTTGGTCTTGGGGTCCCACAGCACCGACTCGAACTTCTGCGCGTCGAAGTTCTTCTGGTTGTTGCCGGAGCCCGCGATCAGCAGCACCTTGCCGGTGTGCAGCAGCGCCGCGTGGATGGCGTTGATCCGGAACTCGGCCGGTACGTCGAGGAAGTCCCAGTGGCCGTTGGCGGCTTTGTACTCGGGCTTGTTGATCGTGTAGTCGTGGTACTTCGCCGAGCCGTACCGGTACAGGGCAGGCCCGTTGAACCCGGCGACCACCGCGACCACCGCCGTGCCTATCAGGATGCGGCGGGCGCGGTTGCGGCGGTGGTTCGGCCGCGGCCGTGCGGGCTGGGCGCTCATTTCTGGTGTCCCCCAAGGACGATCTGCATGGTGTCGTTCTGCTCGGCCCAGCTCGGCCCGGTGTTCGCCGCGGCCTCGGCGGCGGCGTCAGCCGCCGGCTCCTCGTCCGCGGTACGGGCCGGGGCGGGCGCCGCCGTCGGCAGCGGGGCGGTCGCGGCCGGCTGCCCCGTGCCATGGCGGCCCTTGGCCCGGTGGCCACCGCGCCGCTCCTCCTGCTTCGATTCCTGCTTCGATTCCCGCATCGCCTCGCGCTTCGACTCCCGCATCGAGTAGCGCCAGGCGAAGATCGGCGCCGCGGTGATCAGCAGGGCCAGCGTGGCCCAGGTGATCATCGCCGGGTGGTCATGGCCGAGGAAGAACGAGGAGACCAGCGAGCCGCCGAAGACCAGGATGAAGAAGAGGTGGATGCGGAAGGTGCCGAAGAGGGTGTCCGGGCTGGACGAGTCGCCCTTCGGGGTCACCACGAAGCTGCTCTTGCGGCGCAGCACCGCGTCCATCAGCGAGCGGGCGTAGATCGGCGCGGAGAGCGCCGACATCACCATGCCGGCCAGACCGCCGGAGCCCTCCGGCTCGTGCGGGGAGACGTTGTGCCGGCGGTTCCAGATGTACAGGCCGATCTGGAGGGCGGAGGCGTTGCCGTACAGCATCATCCAGATCAGCGGGTCGATCTGGACACCGGAGGCGCCCATGCCCAGGAAGAGGGCGCAGCTGAGCGCGGCCAGGATCCAGTTCAGCGCCGACATCGGATAGAAGATGATCATCATCGTGTAGTTGAAGAGCTTGCCGGGCGGCAGTGAGCCCCAGCCCTTCCAGTACTGCGTGAGGATCGTCTCGTAGGTGCCCCGCGACCAGCGCAGCTGCTGGGTGAAGAAGTCGGTCCAGGCGGTCGGGCCCTCGCCGACGGCCAGCACGTCCGGGGTGTAGACCGAGCGCCACTTGTTGCCGGTGCCCGGGTTGCGGTGCCGGTGCATCTCGAACCCGGTCGCCATGTCCTCGGTGATCGAGTCGTACAGCCCGCCGATCTGCTTCAGCGCGGAGATCCGCACCGCGTTGGAGGTGCCGACGAACATCGGCGCCCCGTAGCGGTTGCCGGCCCGCTGGATCAGCGCGTGGAACAGGAACTGCTGGGACTCGGCGGCCTTGGTGACGAAGGTGTCGTAGTTGCCGTAGACCTGCGGGCCGATGACGAAGCCGACGTCCGGGTCGCGGAAGTAGCCGAGCATCCGCTCCAGGTAGTTGGGCAGCGGGATGTGGTCGGTGTCCACGGAGGCGAAGAAGTCGTAGTCGCCGCCGTGCGCCTCCAGCCAGGCGTTGTAGTTGCCGTGCTTGGTCTTGGCCCGGTGCGCGCCCTTGGGCTGGTTCCACTTGGCCACGCCCTTGCGGGAGAAGTGGTGCACGCCCAGGCGCTCGCACACCTTCTTGACCTCGGGGTCGTCGCCCTCGTCCAGCAGCCAGACGTGCATGAGGCCCCGGTGGCGGATCTTCACGGCCGCCTCCAGCGTCTTCGTCACCATCTCCAGGGGCTCCTTGCCCGGGACGAAGGAGGTGAGGAAGGCGACCTTGGTGCCGGACTCGGGGACCACGGGCACCGGGTCGCGGGCGACCAGGGTGGCGTGCGCGTTGGAGAGCACGTTCATGGTGCGGAACAGCTCGATCAGACCGATCGACACCAGCATCACGATGTCGAGGACCAGCAGCAGGTCGTTGTCGAGGTTCGGGTCGCGCTGGGTCCAGTGCTGAGGCTGCATCAGCCAGGCGAACAGGCCCAGCGACACCAGCGGCGCGGCCCCCAGCAGCAGCGCGGCCCGGATCCGGTGCGGCTCCTGGGATATCAGCGAGCGGTACTGCACGGTGTACGGCTTGCCGGGCGGCGGCTGGGTGAGCGGGCCGGCGAGCCGGCTGTAGTGCTCGTAGTCGTAGCGCGGCAGCGGCTTGTCGGCCGGGCGCGGGCGCCGCCCCGACTTCAGCTGCGGGGGTATTCGGAGCTGGGTGGTCTGGGACGGGTCGAGGTCCCGCCGGGCGCCGGACGGCGTCGAGGTCATGTCATCCCCCCGCACGCGTGCTGCCGCGTGGTGCGTGATCGGTCGAGTCATACGGTCCGAGGCGCGCGTCCGCGTGGGTCGCGTCCGGTGCTTCGGTGGCCGGGGCCACCTTCCCCCCAGTCCTGTGAGACAGGAAAGGCGGCTGCCCGGTTGCATGACACAGATCACGGTGGGAGCACGGTCGCCGCGCGGGGTACTCCCGCGTGTGTCCGTCTCCCCTCCGCATCCCGTCCGCCGCCGGGCCGCCCCCGAGGACCACCGCCACCAGCGATGACGGTCGCCCCTCGAAGGCATGGGGAACAGAATAGGGGCCACCGCGGAGCTGATCGGTCCGCATAGCCGAAACCGCCCCGCGGGCCGCTCGGATGTGCTGAGGTGCACACCTGCGATACGAGCGAGGCCCCTCACCGATGGTGAGGGGCCTCGCTGCGATGCGTGCGCCGCCAGGGACTCGAACCCCGGACCCGCTGATTAAGAGTCAGCTGCTCTAACCAACTGAGCTAGCGGCGCCTGCTGACCTGCGTAACTCTACCCGACTCCCGAAGCACTCCCGGCCTGTCGACTCCCTGTTTATCCCATTTAGGCAGTCAAAATGCCTTATGTCAGATCGGTTGTGTGTGCGGTCACACCGGCTGAGACCCCGCCGCCCGCCATCCGCTGACGTCCGCAGCACCGGAAGACCCTGGAGGGAAACCACATGGCCGCACCGGTCTTCGAGGAGTACGAACCCGCCGCCGACTGCCCCTGCCCCGGCTGCGCCCGCCGCCGGCGCGAACGCGCCCTCGCCCCCGGTCGGCGGGAGGGCGGCCACCCGGCCGCGCCCTGCGCCCGCGGCGCGGTGGTCCTGGTCACCGCCGCCGGTGTGGCCCTGGGCGCCGGCGGCGCCCCGACCGCGCTCGCCGCGGCCCCCGCCGTACACACCGCCGCCCGTCCGGACCACCGCGCTCTCTCGGACGGCGACGACCCCGACGGATCCGACGGGTCCGCCCCCCAGGGCAACGCCGGCCCTCTGCACGGCCGCCCCATGGCCGATCCCGTGCTGCGCCCCACCACCCGGGCCCAGATCATGGAGCGGGCCGAGCGCTGGGTGGTCGCCAAGGTCCCGTACTCCATGGAGAAGTACTGGAGCGACGGCTACCGGCAGGACTGCTCCGGATACGTCTCCATGGCCTGGAACCTGGCCGGAAACGAGTGGACCGGAAGCCTGGCGAACTTCGGCACCCGCATCGAGCGCTCGGAGCTCCAGCCGGGCGACATCCTGCTCTTCCACAACGCGGCCGACCCCAACGCGGGCTCCCATGTGACCGTCTTCGGCGGCTGGGTGGACGCGGAGCGCACCACGTACACCGCGTACGAGCAGGCCAGGCCGCAGACCCGCAAGCAGGCGACGCCCATGGCGTACTGGAACAACTCCGCCGCCTATGTCGCCTACCGCTACAAGGGCCTGACCACCACCACCGGCGGCAGCACGGGCGTCTCGGCCCGCTGGCCCGGCGCGGCCGCCTTCGGCCCGGGCGCGAACAACGCGCATGTCACCCGGCTGGGGCGGCTGCTGACCGAGCGCGGCGGCCGGCGCTACTACCGCTCCGGGCCCGGCCCCCGCTGGAGCGACGCGGACCGCCAGGCCACCCGGGCCTTCCAGCGCGCCCAGGGCTGGAAGGGCCAGGAGGCCGACGGACTGCCCGGCCCGCACACCTGGCGGCTGCTGGTCACCGGCAAGGGCCGCGACATCGCCGCCACCGGCACACCCGGGGCCTCCGCGTCCCCCTTCCCGGGCCGCGCCCACTTCCGCCCCGGCCAGTCGAACGCGTACGTGGAGAAGTTGGGCCGCCAGTTGGTCAAGCGGGGTTTCGGCCGTCATTACCAGTCCGGCCCGGGCCCCCGCTGGACCGAGGCCGACCGCCGCAACGTCGAGGCCTTCCAGCGCGCCCAGGGCTGGCGCGGCGCCGCCGCGAACGGCTACCCGGGCCCGGAGACCTGGCGCCGCCTGTTCGCCTGACCCACCCCAGACCTATTCAGCAGCCCAGAAGCAGCACATCCAGGCAGCACATCCAGGAAGAGGAGGAGGAGCCGGGTTGAGTACGGCGATGTCGGAGAGCGATCGGCCGGTGCACGGCACGACGGCATACGAAGGGACGACACCCGAGGGGACGTCGGGCGTCGAGGAAACCACGCGGGCCGGGGGAACGACGACCCCGGAGCCGACCCCCGGGGACAGGGCGGCCGACCGGACGGTGGCCGCCGGAGAAACGCCCGGCCAGGACCGAAGCGCGGCGCCCTGGGTGGCGGGTCGGGGGCCGGATGGCGGGGCGGGTGTGACGGTGCCCGTCCCGGCCGGGCCCCCCGCCACGGTGTCGGCAGGCGGGGAGGGCGCGGAGGGTGGTGGCGCGGTGCCTCGGATGGCGGGTCGGGGGCCGGACGGCGGGGCGGGTGCGTCGGTGCCCGTGCCGGCCGGGCCCGCGTCCATGCCGCCGCCGGGTGCGGCCACGGCTGCGGTGCGGGGCGGGACACCGTCGGTGGTGACCGGTGGGACCACGTCGGCAGGCGACCGAACGACCGACGAGGCACCCGGTGGCACGACGACGACCGGGGCTCCTGCGCGCGGGGCCGGGACGGTTGCGGCTCCCGCGTCCGGCACCGCGACGGCCGGAGTTCCGGCGCCCAGCGCCACGACGGCAGAGGCCCTGGCACCCGGCGCCGCGCCCGCCCATGCTCCGGCGTCCGAGAGCGCAACCGAGGCCCCGGCGTCCGATGAGGCGACGGCCGGTGACCCCGCCTCCGCCGGGGCGAAGGCCACCCCTGAGCTGCCGACCGCGCTCGCGGCGCCGCCCGGGGCGATCCCCGATCCCGGCCGGCCGGCACGGACGGGGCTGGGCGGGCCGCCCGCCACCACCCAAGAGCCGGTACGGGCCGGGCTGACCCCTCCGCCGGAACCCCCGACCGCGCCGGGCTCGGCCACGAACAGGCCGACCGCAACCGGGTCGGCTACGAACAGGCCGACCGCGACCGGCTCGACCACCGGCGAACCGACCGCGACTGCGACCGGCCCGGCCACGAACAGGCCGACCGCGACCGGGCCCACCGAGACCGGCTCGGCCACGAGCAAGCCGACCGCGACCGGCTCGACCGCGACCGGCTCGGCTACGAACAGGCCGACGACGACCGGGGCGGGCGCGCACAGCCCGACCACGAACGGCGTGCCCACCCTCACCACCGGGCCCATGGCCCGCCCCGTGCTCGGCCCGCGCCGGGTGCCGGTGATCGGGGGCGACACCACCGGCCCCATCCCCGTACACCTGCTGTTCCGCGACGACGACCCGGACGGGGGCGGCCCGGACGGGGCGGATGCCGCCGAGGCTTCCGGTCCGGTCCGCCGGACCGAGGGCGCGGTACGGGTGGGGACACCGGTCCGCCCCGCCGGCGGCCCCTTCGCCGCCCTCACCGCCCGGGCGGCCCGGAGCACCCGGGGGAGCCGGGCCGGTCACCGGTCCACCGACCCGGCGAGCGCCGCCCGGCGCCCCGCGGCCGGCCCCTCCGCCCGGGCCTCGGCGACCGCGAGGCCCCCGGCCAAGGGCGCGCCGCGCCGTCCCGTGCCGACCGCCGACCGGGGCCTGGCCGAGCGGCCCGGCCCGGTGCTCCCCGGCTGGGCGGGCGCCTCGGTCGGTGTGGTCGCGGCCACCGGCTGCGCGGCCGTGCTCTGGCGGATCGGTGCCATCCCGGACGAGCTGGCCCGGATGCTGGGCCTCGCCCCGTACCCCTTCCACGGCATTCCGCTCGGCGTCTGGGCCGTGCTGGCGCTGGGCGTGCTGGTGGTGCTGTTCGCGTTCGGCGGGCTGGCCCGCGGCCGGGTCGGCTACGCCTGGGTGCTCACCCTGTTCGGCGACTACCGCGGCACGGTGCGGCGGACCGGGCTGATGTGGGTGAGCCCGCTGCTGCTGCGCCGCCGGGTGGACGTCCGGCTGCGGCACTGGTGCAGTGAGCCGCTGCCCGCGGTGGACGCCAACGGCACCGCGCTACGGGTCGTGGTGCTGGTGGTGTGGCGGGTCCGCGACACCGTACGCGCCGCGCTGGGCGTCGCCGACCATGAGCGCTATCTGCGCGAGCAGGTGGAGGCGGCCATGGCCCGGGTGCTGTCCCAACTCCCGGCCGACGCCTTCCACGAGGACGCGCCGACGCTCCGGGACGCGGAACTGGTGGGGGAGGCGCTGACCCGGCTGCTGCTCGCCGAGTGCGCTCCGGTCGGCATCGACGTCTTCTCGGCGCAGCCGACCCGCATCGAGTACGCGCCGGAGATCGCGGCCGCGATGCAGCGGGCCAGGATCGCGTCCATCGACGCCCGGCACCGGGACACCGTGCTCACCTCCGTGGTGGACGCCGTGGACGACATGGTCCACCGGCTGACCACGCGTGGTCTGGTCGAGCTGGACGACTACGACCGCAAGTCGCTGGTCAAGGACCTGACGGTGGCCTTCTACACGGGTCGCGGTGGTCTGCCGGAAGGCCCGTGATTGGTATGGACATGTTGAATCGGCATCCATACATTGGGACTTGGTCTAGACCGCAACGGCGCGACGGCGCCGTTATCCCCACCGGTCTGACCGCACCTCCGCACGCGTGCAGCACGGCTCATCGCACTCCCTGAGTTCCCGAGCCCTTCGGAACTCCCGGAACCTCCCCCACGTTTCGTCTGGAGCGACAGCATGCGACAGAAGATAGGCACCGCCCTGGTCGCCCTCGGTGTGGCCGGGGCCTCCCTGATGGCCACCGGCAGCGCCAGCAGCCACGGGTACACCGACTCCCCGATCAGCCGTCAGAAGCTCTGTGCCAACGGCACGGTGACCGGCTGCGGCAACATCCAGTGGGAGCCCCAGTCGGTCGAGGGGCTCAAGGGCTTCCCGGGCGCCGGCCCCGCCGACGGCAAGATCTGCTCGGGCGGCAACGGCCCGTTCGCCCAGCTGGACGACCCGCGCGGCGGCAACTGGCCGGCCACTCAGGTCAGCGGCGGCCAGAGCTACACCTTCCGCTGGCAGTTCACCGCCCGCCACCGCACCACCGACTTCAAGTACTACATCACCAAGAACGGCTGGGACCGCACCAAGCCGCTGACCAGGGCCGCGCTCGACCCGCAGCCGTTCCTCACCGTTCCGTACAACAGCCAGCAGCCGCCGGCCACGCTGTCGCACCAGGGGACCATCCCGAGCGGCAAGAGCGGCAAGCACCTGGTGCTGGCCGTCTGGACGGTCGCCGACACGGCGAACGCCTTCTACGCCTGCTCGGACGTCCAGTTCTGACGGCAGGCCCGACGCCGGGTCGTTCCGCCCACCGCCGGGCGGCCTTCAAGGAGGAGTCCGGGCCCGAGCAGCGGCGCATCTTCGGCGGCCGCTTCCTG